>NZ_AUHY01000006.1 GCF_000423425.1 Meiothermus rufus DSM 22234
ACCTTGGGGCTAAACTATTGCTTGTGTCTGCCGGGATGGCGGAATGGTAGACGCTACGGACTTAAAATCCGTTGCCCGCAAGGGCGTGTGGGTTCGAGTCCCATTCCCGGCACCAGCTTTTGGGAGGGCTAGCCCTCCTTCACAATTTTTTCCACTACTTTGCGTACCCGCTCCCCCGGGGCCACCGGGCCTAGGGCTTTGGTGGCAATGCCCACGGCAGCCATAGGCGACTTGAGCGAGGAGAAGTCTACGTTGGCCCGTAGCCAGGCTTCGATTTCTTTCTCGCTCATCTCCTGCGGCAAGTAGCGGTCGATGAAGGCTAGCTCGAAGGAGTTGTTGTTTTCCTCCGCGGTAGCCCGCAGGGCCTTCAGAATTTTGACTGCCTCGGTATCGGGTAGAGGGCGGCCATCGCCTTTACGGTCGAACTCTGCTTTGACCACCCGGGCGAAGTCGCGGCTGGCCGTGTCGCCCCGTTTCATGGCCTCGGCGATTTCCCTTTTGATGCGCTCGTAGATGCTGCTACTCATATTCTTAGTCTAGTGCACTTTTGCTTGCGCGGTATGATGGGCCGGGTATGCGTGCGCTTCTGTCTGTCTCGGATAAGACGGGTTTGGTAGATTTTGCCGCTGGTTTGTTGGAACTGGGTTTTGAGCTGGTTTCCACCGGTGGAACCTATCGGGTGCTGCAGGGTGCAGGGCTTCCTGTGACCTATGTTTCTCAGGTGACCGGCTTTCCCGAAATTCTGGACGGGCGGGTCAAGACCTTGCATCCTCACATCCACGCGGGCCTACTGGCGACCAAGACCCCAGCGCACGAAGCTGAGCTGCAGGCCCACAACATAAGCCGCATCGAGCTGTTGTGTGTGAATCTTTATCCCTTTCGCGAGACCCTGGCTCGAGGTGCCCCTTTCGAGGAATGCCTAGAGAACATCGATATTGGAGGGCCTGCTATGTTGCGGGCGGCGGCCAAAAACCACCCGGTAGTGCTGCCAGTCTGCGACCCGGCCGATTACCCGAGGGTGCTCGAGGCCTTGCGAAACGGCATCAGCGGCGAGTTTCGCCGGCAGTTGGCCTACAAAGCTTTTGCCCATACCGCAGCTTACGATGCTGCCATTGCCAACTTTCTAGCCTTTGAGAAGTTCCCTCAGACCCAGCTCCTTACCCTCAAGCGCCTGCCGGTGGAGCTACGCTATGGGGAAAACCCCCACCAGGAAGCGGCTTTGTATGCCTTGGAGGGCCAGAGTGGGCCGGTATTGCAGGCCCAGGTACTGGCGGGGAAGCCTATGGGTTTCAATAACTACGCCGATGCTGAAGCGGCCTGGGCCTTGGTACAGGAGTTCGACCTGCCGGCCTGCGTTGTGGTAAAGCACGCTAACCCTTGCGGGGTGGCCCTGGCTGATAACCCCAAAGTAGCCTGGGAAAGGGCCCGCGATGCCGATACCCTCTCGGTATTTGGTGGGGTGGTGGCTCTCAACCGCCCCGTAGACCTCGAGACCGCCATGGCCATGCGGGGTACTTTCCTCGAGGTGCTGATTGCCCCCGCGGTAAGCCCGGAGGCTTTGGAATGGTTCCGCAGTAAGAAGCCCGACCTGCGGGTGCTGGTCGCGGGCCAGGAAGACGCCGACTTACGCGAGTTTCGCCCCTTGCTGGGGGGCTTTTTGGCCCAGGAGCGCGACCGCCGGCGCTGGGAAGATGTAGAGCTTCGCTACGTCACCGAGCGCATCCCTACCGCTGAAGAACTCTTGGACCTAAAGTTCGCCTGGTATGTGGTCAAGCACGCCCGCTCCAACAGCGTGGTGCTGGCCAAGGATGGGGCCACGGTGGGCCTAGGTACCGGGGCGGTGAGCCGCATCTGGGCTGCTGAGCGGGCTATCCAAAACGCCGGCCCCCTGGCTCAAGGAGCGGTACTGGCCTCCGAGGCTTTCTTCCCTTTCGATGATGTGGTGCGGGCCGCAGCGGCAGCGGGGGTGCGGGCCATTGTGCAGCCGGGCGGAGCCAAGCGCGATGCCGAGGTGATTGCGGCTTGCAACGAGCTGGGTTTAGCCATGGTTTTCACCGGCTCGCGCCATTTCAAGCACTGACGGGAGTGGGCCGCATCTGGCTGCGAAAGACCAGCCCCACCCCCAAAAGTACCAGTCCCGCGCCCACCCAGGTCCAAAGGCCTAAAGGTTCGCGCAAGACCAGCCAACCCAGCAAAAGGGCAATGACCGGGTTGACATACGCGTAGGTGGTGACCAAGCTCAAGGGGAGCAGCCGCACCGCCAGGATGTAGGAGGTGTAGGCGATCAGCGAGCCAAAGACGATCAGGTAGAGGTTAACCGCCCAGCCTGCCAGGGTGGCCCCTTGCCAGTTTTCGCCCAGGAGGGCCGATAGCAGCAAGAACCCCAGGCCACCGAATAGCTGCTGGTAGCCCGAGACCACCACCGGGTGGATGGGGGTGTGCTCGAGCCGGCTGCTTTGGCGTTGGGTGTAAAGGGTGCCGCTGGCCCAGAAAAAGGGGGAAAGCAAAAGCAGAAAAAAGGCCAATAGATGGGTGGGGGCCCCTTGGCTGAGCTTGGGTACGTTCAGGGCCAGGATGCCCAAGAGCCCCACCAGCAAGCCCAGCACCAGGAGGCCCGGGGGGCGCTTGCGGTGTAAAAGCCCCTCCAAAAGGGCAGCCCAGATAGGAGAGGTGGAGATCATCAGGGCTACGTAGCCCGAAGGGACGTACTGGGTGGCCAGCAAAATAAGGCCGTTACCCCCCAGCCAAAGCATAGCCCCCGACAAAGCCAACATGCCCACCTCGGCTCGCTTTAACCGAACCCGCCAGCCCTGCCAAGCGGCAAAAGCCAAGAGCAATAGTGCGGCAGGGATGAAGCGGGTGGCCCCCATCCAGAAGGGGGCAAAGCCATACATCAACCCTAGCTTGAACGCCAGGTAGGTGCTGCTCCAGACCAGGTAAACCACCCCCAGGTGGAAAAGGCCAACGCGGGAGAAGGTCATGTTAGAAGAGGGGGTCTTGCTGGATGGCCTTGATCTCTACCCCTTGCTTGGGGCCGAGTTCGTCGAGGGTTTTTTTCACCAGCTGGATGTCCAGCCAGGTGAGGTGTTTGGGGCTGCCGGGCTCGCGCGAGGGGTTGCGCAGCAGGTAAGCCGGGTGAAACATGGGGAAGACCTTGATGCCCTGCCATTCAAAGAACTTCCCCCGTACCTTGGTGATGGAGAGCTTCTCTCCAGCAAAGAACTCCAGCGCGGTAGCCCCCAGGGGGATGATGATCTGAGGGCGCACGATTTGAATCTGCTTAATCAGCCACAGCGTGGTGCAGGTTTTGGCCTCGAGGGGGTCGGGCACTCGGTTTTGTGGAGGGCGACACTTGACGATGTTGGTGATGTACACACTGGTGCGGGGAATGCCGGCAGCCTCGAGGATTTTGTCCAGCAGTTGCCCGCTGCGTCCCACAAAGGGACGGCCCTGCAGGTCTTCTTCTTCGCCGGGGCCTTCACCGACGATCATCAGCTTGGCATCGGGGTTGCCTTCGCCGAAAACGACGTGGGTTCGCTGGCGCGATAGCGCACAGGCCACGCAGGCTTTGGCTTGGGCAGCAAGCAGCTCGAGGTTCATAGGCAAAAAGAGGAGGGGTGGACGGTGGAGCCACCCCTGGTGGTGCTGGTTATGAGCCGGCTCGGTCGCAGTCTTCTACGAGGTACGGGCTTACTCCAGGGGTTTGCGGGCTTTGCGGGCTTCCCGACGCACCTTAGGGTCTAGCCCAATCATCAGGAAGAAATTCTCCAGGGCGTTCTCCTGGCCTTTGATCTCGGGGTGGGCATCCTCGGCAGTGCCAGTGACGAACGGCAGGGACTGGTACATTTCCAAAGCCTGCGCCACCACTGCATCAGGCCCCTGGGTTTCGGCCACCTCAGCCAGCTTGGCGTAGATTTCCCGCCGGGCTTCGGCGTGCAGGCGGAAAACCTCGGGGTTGGGGGTTTCCGGCGCCCGGAGGACGTCTTGTTTGGCAATACGGCGATAGTGCTTGAGACCGCGCACGATTTCCTCGGTGGAGAGGGTCACCTTGTACTCCATCCTGGCTCCTTTCAACGCTAAACCCCTGGGGCGAGGATTAGGTTGATACTACCGAAGCGATTATAGGATTCCCAAAAATAGGGTGTCAACGCGGTGTAATAGGAATGCTTTTTGGGTAAGCTCAGGGTTTTAAGGGTCGGGGGAAGGCGGCTCTGGCAGGCTATACTGCCTTATATGGAAAGCCTGGGGCACTACTTGTTGCGCGGGCCCTTGGCCCTGCCCGAGGGGGGTGCAACCGAGGTTTACGAGGGCCAGGATGTGCGAACCGGCATTGAGGTGCTGGCCTTCAGGCCCTGTAGTGGGGAGCCGCCCAGGCTGGCTTTTGCCCAGGCCTTGCCCTGGATAGACCACCTCGAGCAGGCCTGGATTGCCGAGGTACCAGTGGGGGCAGTACAGGCTTCCTGGCTGGTGGGCCAGGTGGAGCCTGTGCGGCTGGCCCAGTGGGTCAAGCAACTGGTGGGGTTGCTCGAACAGGCCCGCGCGCAGGACATTCCCATTGGGCGGATCATTCCCGAGCTTATCTGGGTGCGGGGGAGCCGGGCCTGGTTGGGCGGGGTGGGGGTGGAAGTCCCAGAGCAGCGCTGGGATTTTTCCGGTTTACTGCAGGCCATACGGGCCATCGCGAAGGAAACCTACCCTACCCTGCCCTGGCGGGAGGTACTGGAGGGCTATTTGACTGGGCAGGTGGGGCACGCCCAACTGCTGGAGCAGCTCGAGGCTTTTATCGCTGCACCCGAGGCCGAGGTGGCTCCCACAGCACAGGAGAGTGCACCGACGGAGCCTTCTTCTGCGGCTTCCCCCCCGCCCAACAAGTCCCTCAAGGTGGAACAGGAAGAACCCCCCCCGCCCCCACCCCCGCCGCCCCGCCGCATTCGCATTGAGGAGCGCCTCGAGCCGCCTTTCGAGGTGCTTGAGCCACCCCAAACCAGCCGCCGGGCCTTGCTTTTCTGGCTTTGGCTGGTTCCGCTTTTCTTGTTGCTGGGGGGGGTGGGCCTGTGGTGGCGTTATCGGCCTCCGCCTTCCCCTCGGGCCACGGGCTATCCGGTGGTGTTTCGCCTCGAGCCTTCCGCGGCCCGTGCCTCGCTGGCCGTGCTGGAAGCCCCCGAGGGCTCAGCTATGCCCCTAGGGGTCGAGCTAGCCGAGCTGCCGGGAGAGGTGACCTTCGACCGCCCAGGGATTTACCGCATCCGGGTGCGGGTGCCGGGCCGGGCCCCAGTAGATGCCCTCATCGAGGTGCCCAATCCTGGCGGGGTTACCATCCAACTGCGCTAGGCGCTCGACGCCTGTATTGGCCAGGCCGTATGCTGCTGGCATGAGCGTGGTTATTCTCGACTTTGGCTCGCAGTATACCCGGCTGATTGCCCGGCGTATCCGAGAGCTGCGGGCCTACTCAGTAATCCTACCGGGAACTGCCAGCCTCGAGCGCATCCAGGCTGAGAACCCCCAGGCCCTGATTCTCTCTGGGGGGCCAGCCTCGGTTTTCGATCCAGCCAGCCCAAAGCCAGCACCTGGGGTATTGGCGCAGGGCTGGCCGGTGCTGGGTATCTGTTATGGCATGCAGTACCTCAGCCAGCACTACGGGGGCCGGGTGGAGCGGGCCGGGCGGCGCGAGTACGGCAAGGCCCACCTGATTTTCCACACCGGGCCGCTTTTCGCGGGCCTCGAGGGCGAACTGCAGATGTGGATGTCCCACTCTGACGCAGTGACCGCGCTGCCCCCTGGTTGGCAGGTAGTCGCTAGTACCGAGGAAAACCCGGTGGCAGCGATTGCGGCACCGGATGGACGAACCTTTGGCGTGCAGTTCCACCCCGAGGTGGTACACAGCCCCAAGGGCATGCAGGTGCTGGAGAACTTCCTGAGCCTGGCTGGGGTCAGTCGGGACTGGACTCCCCAGCACACCCTGGAAAACCTAATCGCCGAGATTCGCACCAAGGTAGGCTCCGATAAGGTTTTACTGGCGGTTTCGGGGGGGGTAGACTCCTCCACCCTGGCCCTGCTGCTCTCCCAAGCCATCGGCGACCAGCTCACCGCGGTTTTTGTGGATCATGGTCTGCTGCGGCTCAACGAGCGGCACGAGGTGGAGCAGGCTTTGCGCCCGCTGGGCCAGGCCCTACGAGTGGTGGAGGCCTCGGCCCAGTTTTTGGCCGCGTTGCAAGGGGTTACCGACCCCGAGGAAAAGCGCAAGATTGTGGGCCGAGAGTTTATCCGGGTTTTCGAGCGCGAGGCCCGGCGGCTTTCCGCGCAGGGCTACCGCTGGCTGGCCCAGGGTACCCTTTATCCCGATGTCATCGAGTCGGCGGGGGGTGGCGAGGGCAGCGCCAACATCAAGAGCCATCACAATGTGGGTGGCCTACCCCCTGACCTCCAGTTTGAGCTGCTCGAGCCCTTCCGCTACCTCTTCAAAGATGAGGTGCGCGAACTGGCCTTGCTTTTGGGTTTGCCCGAGCCTATTCGAATGCGCCACCCCTTTCCTGGCCCCGGCCTGGCCATCCGCATCTTGGGGGAGGTGACCCCGCAAAGGTTGGATATTCTGCGCCGGGCCGACGATATCTTCATCTCCAGCCTGCGCGATTGGGGCCTTTATGACCAGGTTTCCCAGGCTGCGGCCATCCTTACGCCCTTGCAAAGCGTGGGCGTGGTAGGGGATGAGCGTAGCTACGGCTACGTGCTGGGCCTGCGGGCGGTTTCCACCACAGACTTCATGACCGCCGACTGGGCCCGGCTGCCGCTGGAGTTTTTGGACGAGGTGGCCCGCAAGATTACCCGCCAGGTACCGGAGGTTGGCCGGGTGGTTTACGACATTACTAGTAAGCCTCCGGCCACCATCGAATGGGAGTAAGCCTTAAGCCAGTGTAGATTAGGGGCAATGCACGCTTCTGACTATAGCGCAACCCGCCCGTTGGTGGTGCTGCACCAGGGCCATAGCCGGTGGTATCCACCGCTGCTGGCGGCCTCGCTTAGCCTGGATTTGCCGCTATTTGTCTACCCCAGCCAGGTTGGCCCTGCCCTCGAGGCCGCCCTAAGGGGGCTTTGGCCTTTGGGCTTTCGTGCCGCAGCTATAGAGGACCCCGGCCTACAGGCGCTGGCTTTAGACCTTGTGGCCCACCTCGAGGCCGAGGCCGCCCAGGCCCGTCGGGTTGACCTGGTGGTGCCTGAGCCCAGCGGAACCCGAGGGTTTTACCAGGAGGCCTTGGCCCTGGCCCAGCTGATCCGTCGCTATGCCCTAGGCGACCAGGCCTTGTGGTTGGGGCCCCTCCGCCCCGAGCTGGCCCTGGGGCTGCGGGGCCTGGGCAAAGTCTCGCTTATGGCCCAGAGTTTTGCCCAAGGCGAGAGCTTTTTGCGCTTGCTTCCCTCGCCCCAGCAGGGGGTGGTGGCGGTCTCTTTGGCTCAGGCGGCGGGGGTGGCCCGCCAGGCTGATCTCATTCTGTACCTTGGGGGCAGTCTTCCCTTGGGTCTGCTCCAGCCGTACCATCGCTTAATTGCCCTCAGCCCCCTGCCTGCCGAGGCGTTGCGCCAGATTGGGGAATATGTGCCTCCAGAGGAGTTCCAACGCTTTCACCTGTCGGCCTTGCTCGAGCCCCTTGGCTATGCCTTGCCCCCGGAGGCCTTCACCCTTTGATACCACCCTTGGTAAGAGCCTATCTTGCTTCGATAGGGTAGGCTAGCGCTCTTCCAGAACCCCCTGTCGCAGCAGGGCGGGCAGAATGGGATCGCCCACCCGCAGCAAGGCATAGCTGCCCAGTCGGCGGGCCACAGTGCGCAGGCGCAAAAGGTGTTTTTCCAGAGCCTCCTGATAGGCTTTGACCTCAGCCGGGCCTACCTCGAGGCGCTGGGCGGTTTCCACGTCCTGTAGCAGGGTCTCGCCAAAGCTAGGCGCCAGCTCTTCAGGGGCCATAACCTGTACCAGCACCACACGCTGTAGCTTTTGCAGCAGCCGCGACCAGTCTAACGCGTCGAGTCCATCGGTAATGAGCACCGTGACCCCGGTGGGTCGGGGGAAACGGAGCAGTACGGAAGGACCTTCGGCCTGGGGCCGGGGCTGGCCCCGGTAGCGCCCCGCACCCCATAGCCATGCTCCTTCGGTACGGGCTAGGCCAGCCAGTAGGCGCAAAACCCGCTGGGCATAAGCCTCCTTACCGAAGAGCTGCATGCTAGGGGAGCCGTCTAGGAAAAAGGTAAAGCGGGCAGGGGCCTCGTTTTGGAAGATTCGGGTGTAAAGCCGGCCTGTACGGGCATAGGCCCGCCAGTCGATGAAGCGGGGCTCGTCACCCTGGGCATAACCCCGCAACTCATAGAACTCCAATCCTCGACCGGGCCGGGCCTGGCTGCGCTCGCCGGCTAGCGGTTGGGTGGGGCGGATGCGGATGCGGTAGCGGGTCATCCTGCCACCGATGGTACACCCCATGGTTGTAAGTTTGGCGGAGAGGTGCTAATATCCCCATTTGGTGCTCGCATAGGCCAGACGGCCAGAGCAGCCAAAGACAGCGACGGGCCTACGCCTTAATCATGTCGCCGAGGCGCTAGTAGGGAAGCGTTCTTTGCAGCTATAGGCTTGGGAGTCCCTAATCCCAAAAGAGCCGGGCTGAAGGCTGGCTTTTAGGTCTTGCGCAAGACCTAAGCTCCAGCTCTAAGGCCTAGACTAGGAGGAACTTTGCCTAGCAAGCGCAACATCGAAAAACTCGAGGCGCTGACCGCCATGCTCAAGCAGGCGGAAGGCTCGTTCTTCTTGGTGAACTATCAGGGGCTCGAGGCAGGGCCAACCGGCAAGCTCCGCCGGGTAGTGCGGGAGAAGGGGGGCGAGCTTTTCGTCGCCAAGAACACCCTTATCCGCAAAGCCCTGAGCGAGCTGGGCCTACCGGAGATCGAAGGCCTGCAAGGGCCTTCAGCGGTGGTAGTTTTCCAAGACCCTGCCGCGGTAGCCAAGGCTCTAAAAGAGTTCGCCAAGACGAACGATAAAGGCATTCCTGCCTTTAAGGCGGGCCTGCTGGCAGGACAGGCCCTCACGGGCCAGCAGGTAGAGGCCTTGGCCGACCTGCCCAGCCAGAAGGAGCTGCAGGCCGAACTTGTTGGTGTGCTCTCGGCCACGATGTCCAATTTCGTGGGTGTACTGGGAGCAAAGGCACAGGAACTGGTGGGCATTTTGGAAGCCCAGGTACAGAAACTAGAGGCCGCCTAGGCCAAAAAGGAGGAAGGAAATGGCTTTGGATATTGCTGCGATCAAGGCTCAACTCTCCAATGCAACCGTGCTGGAACTCAAGCAACTCATTGATGAGCTCAAGGAGGAGTGGGGTGTAACCGCGGCGGCCCCGGTGGCGGTGGCTATGCCGGGTGCAGCGGCGGGTGCGGCAGCCCCGGCGGCGGAAGAGAAGACGGAGTTTGATGTGATCCTGAAGGAAGCTGGGGCCCAGAAGCTCAACGTCATCAAGGAGCTCCGGGCCATCACCGGACTGGGCCTGAAGGAGGCCAAGGACCTGGCCGAGGCTGGCGGTGTGGTCAAGGAAGGTGTTTCCAAAGAGGAAGCCGAGAAGATCAAGAAGCAGCTCGAGGACGCTGGCGCCAAGGTGGAGCTCAAGTAAGCTCTTGCGACCGTAGGGCCCTGCGCTGGCCTGTGCCCCTGGCTTCGGCTAGGGGCTTTTTGTTTTATAGTGAGCGTGATGTCTGGCTACGATGTGCTGATTGTGGGGGCAGGGATTATCGGGGCGGCCTGTGCCTACCGCCTAGCCGAACGGGGGTTGCGGGTGGGGGTGCTCGAGCGGGCCCCGGCTCCGGCTATGGGCTCCACCGGCAAGAGCGCTGCGGGGGTGCGGGTGCAATTTACCGAGGCCACCAATATTCTTCTGTCCTGGCACTCCATTCAGGAGTACCGGCAGATGCCCGAGGCGGCCTACCGGCCCATTGGCTACTTGCTTTTGGTACCCGAAGGCCAGTGGGCCGCGCACCTGGAGGGCGTGGCGCTGCAACAGCAACTGGGCGTGCCGGTGGAGGTGCGCGACCTCGAGGCAGCCCAGGAGTGGTTCAACTTTTTACCGCTGGCAAAGGGCCTAGAGCCCATCCGGGGGGCGACCTACGGCCCTGCCGACGGCATCGTAGACCCCCACGGCATCTGCCTGGCGTATTTGCACCGGGCGCGGGCGCTGGGGGCCGAACTTTATACCGGGACCGAGTTTCTGGCCGCCGAACCCGATGGCGTTGGTTGGCAGGTGCAGACCTCGAGGGGCCTTTTTACGGCCCGCTACGTGCTGAATGCCGCGGGGGCCTGGGCCGGCGAGGTGGGCCGGCGGGCGGAGCTTTCCATTCCGGTAGAGCCGGCCCGGCGGATGGTCTTCTGCACCGCACCGGTGCCACACCCCTACTGGCATCCCCTGACCATCGACCTTTCCAGCGGCTTCTGGTTTCGCCCCGAACACGACCGGCTGATTTTTGGCCGCAGCAACCCCGCCGACCTGGGCTTCCAGGAAGGCATGGACTGGGCCTGGCTCGAGCCCACCCTGGAGGTGGGCCTGGCCCGCTTCCCCTGGCTAGAGCGCCTTCAGCTCGACCAAAGGGCTAGCTGGTGGGGCTACTACGAGATCACCCCCGACCACAATCCCATCCTGGGGCATATGCCGGGCGTGGAAGGCTGGGTGAACGCCTGCGGCTTCTCCGGCCACGGGGTGCAGCAGGCCGCCATGGTGGGCCGCCTGATGGCCGAGGAAATTGTTCTGGGCCAAGCCCAGAGCCTAGACATCACGCCTTTGCGCTACGAGCGCTTCCTAAGGGAAAAGCGGTTGGTGGAAAAGAACATCGTCTAGCCCAAGGCCCGCCATAGGGGGCTTTGGGGGTTGGCCAGGGCCTCTAGGATGTTGAAGTGGTGGTAGCCGGGCAGCACCATCACCTCGGGGCAGTTCTGCGGCCAGGCCTGGTGCAAGAGCTGGCTCTGACGGTGAAACTCGCTGGACTCGAGGGCCCCCACCGCCAGCACCAGCGGGGCGGGGAGGGTGGGCTTTTTATGAACCGGGCTACAGGCTCGAGCCTGGGCGCTGTCTAGCCGTAGGTCGGCGTTGACCGAGACCTGAAGAAGGGGCGTCAGGTCGAACAGGCCGCTGAGGGCCAGCCCCCCCACAATGGCCTGGTCTGGCACACCGTAGTCGGCCCACTGGGTGGCGAATAGCTCGGCGGTCAGGTGTCCCCCGGCGGAGTGCCCGCTAAGAACCATGCGCTGGCTGTCGGCCCCGTAGCGAGGGGCCTGGTGGTAAAGCCAGGCTACCGCCCGGCGGCACTGCTCGGTGATCTCGGCCAGGCTGACTGCAGGGCACAGGGGGTAGTTCAGCACCGCCAGGCTAAGGCCTGCCTCCACCAGGGGTGGGGCTAGCCAGGAGAAGTCGTCCTTGTCGAAGGCCCGCCAGTAGCCACCGTGGATGAAGACCAGCAGGAGGCGGCTTTTTTGTGCGGGAAAGAGGTCGAGGGTCTCCTTAGGCCCGGGGCCATAGGCCAGGTTGGCCCGGTAGGCTAGCTGCGCCCGCGCGGCCCGGGAATCCTCGGCCCAGCGGCGGAAGTATTCGGCATGCTCGGGTACCGAGAGCCGGGGGTTGTACTGGAGTTCGTGCCAGGAGGGTTCCATCTTGCTCGTGACGACTCCCCGGACTAAAGTCCAGGGCTTCTCGGGAATCATAGCATGGCTATGCCCGAAGGCCCCGTCCAGGCCCAGCATCGCATCGCGACGCAATACCTTGACTCCGTATCGGCAGGCGAGCGCTATGCTCAAGCTCTGCCATGGGTTTGCGTTTGGAGTTTTACCCACCGGACTACCCGGTGGAACCCCCTACCCCAAGTTTCAAGGTTCGCCGGGGACTTGCGTCCCCATAGGGAATTGTAGCATACCTGTTGTCCAACACAGCAGTCCACCTGCGGTGGACGTGAGGGTCAGATTGCGCCGACGCCGAGCGCGGCGCAATCCCCCGGTTTGAAAACCGGGGGATTATAGCCCCCCACGCCCCCTCTTCTCTAAACGCTCAGATACCGCTTCCATACCTCGGGCTGGTGCCGGAGGGCCTGGGAGTCGCCCTGCCAGACCACCCGCCCTCGCTCCAGGATGGTGTGCTGGTCGGCCAGGGCGATAAGCCGCTCGATGTACTTGTCGATGACCAGGATGGTCTGGCCGCTTTCCTTGAGGAGGCGCAAAGCGCGCCAGATTTCCTGGCGCAACAGGGGGGCCAGGCCTTCGGTGGCCTCGTCCAGGATGAGCAGCCGGGGGTTGGTCATCAGGGCCCGGCCAATGGCCAGCATCTGCTGCTCGCCGCCGGAAAGCTGGTAGCCCAGGTGGTGCTGGCGCTCCTTCAGGCGGGGGAAAAGCGCGTAGATCCGCGAGAGGGTCCAGGGGTTGGGGCTTTGGTTGCGGTTGGCGGCAAAGGCCACCAGGTTCTCCTTCACGGTAAGGTTGGGGAAGATCTGCCGGCCCTCCGGCACCAGGGCAATGCCCCGGGCGGCGATCTGCTCGGGCGGCAGGCCGTCGATGCGCGCGCCGGCGAAGCGAATCTGGCCGGCGCGGGGTGGGGTCAGGCCCATAATGGAGCGCACCGTGGTGGTCTTGCCCATCCCGTTGCGGCCCAGCAGGGTGGCGACCTGGCCCGGTAGAATCTCCAGGTGGACGTCGAAGAGCACCTGGCTGGGGCCGTAGGCGGTCTGGAGTCCCCGGATTTCCAGCAGTGGATTCACAAAGCCCCTCCTTCGTCGCCCAGATAGGCTTTGTGCACCTCGGGGTTGGCGCGGATTTCCTCGGGGGGACCCGAGGCGATGACCTGGCCGTAGACCAGCACCGAGATACGCGCTGACAGGCGAAAGACCGCGTTCATATCGTGTTCGATCAGCAGGATGGAAAGGCTTTGCCCCAGCCGGGCGATGAGTTCGACCATGCGCTCGGACTCCTCGAGCCCCAGCCCGGCCATGGGCTCGTCCAGAAGCAACAGCTTGGGCTGGCAGGCCAGGGCCAGGCCCACCTCGAGCTGCCGCTGCTCGCCGTGGGAGAGCTGGGCCACCGGGGTGTGGTTGCGGGCGCTCAGGCCCAAGAGCTCGGAGACCTTCTCTGCCTCTTCCCGCAGGCCTCTCTCGCGCGACACCGGCTGCCAGAAGCGGAAGCTGCTGCCCAGGCGGGCCTGTACGGCCAGCTCGAGGTTCTCCAGCACGGTGTAGTTTTTGTAGAGGTTGGTGATCTGGAAGGTGCGGGCCAGGCCCAGCCGCACCCGCCGGTGCTGCGGCAGGGAGGTAATCTCCTGCCCGTCGAAGTAAATCCGGCCCCGGGTGGGGGGCAAGGCCCCGCTGATGAGGTTGATCAGGGTGGTTTTTCCTGCCCCGTTGGGGCCGATCAGGGCGTGAATCTGGCCGGCCTCGACCTGCAGGTGGCAGTTGTTTACCGCGGCCAGGCCGCCAAACTGCTTGCTGAGGCCCTCTAGCACCAGGAGGCTCATAGACCCTTCCTCCGGCGCCATAGCCCGGCTAAGCCCTTGGGGGCAAACAGCACCACCAGCAGCAGGATCACCCCCACCCCAAGCTGCCAGTGGATGGTCAGGTCTTGCAGCACCTCCTCCACCAGCGACAGCACCACCGCGCCCAGCACCCCGCCCCAGAACTGCCCCACCCCACCCAGGATGACCATCATCATCAGGTGGCCGGACTGCTGCCAGGCCAGCAGGTTGGGGGAGGCGTACTGGGTGTAGTGGGCCATCAGTACCCCGGCCAGCCCGGCCAGCGTTCCAGCCAGCACGAAGGCCAAAAGCTGGAAGTAGTAGACCGGGTAGCCCAAAGCTGCGGTGCGCGACTCGTTTTCCCGGATGGCCTGCAGTACCCGGCCAAACCTCGAGCCCACCAGGCGGTAAAGCCCGTACAGGCAAGCCGCCAGCACGCCCAGGGTGAGGTAGTAGAGGGTGGTGTCGTTGAGCTCGAACAGACCGAACTCGGGCCGCCTTGCCCTAAGCCCATCCTCGCCGCCGTACTGTTTGAAGGAGACCACCACGAAGTAGATCATCTGGGCAAAAGCCAGGGTAATCATGATGAAGTAGACCCCCCGGGTGCGCAAAGAGATGGCCCCAATCAAGAAGGCCAGCAGGGCACACAGCGCCAGGGCCACCGGCCAGATCACCCAGGCCGAGGTCAGTCCTTCGCGGGTCAGGATGGCCACGGTGTAGGCCCCCACCCCGAAGTAGGCTGCATGGCCGAAACTGACCATACCGCCGTAACCCAGGATCAGGTTGAGGCTGCTGGCGGCCAGGGCGAAGATCATGATCTTGGTCAGCAGGCCCATGTAGAACTCGAGGCCGGTCGCGCTGGCTACGGGGGGAAAGGCCAAAAGCAGGCCCAAAAGCAGTAAGAGCCATCCCTTTCGCAACATCCGGTACTCCTAGGTGCGCGCTGGGAACAGGCCCTGGGGCTTGAAGAAGAGCACCACCGCCATCAGCAGATAGATCAGGATGGAGGCCAGGGCCGGGCCCAGGTTGGAGGCCACCTCGGGCGAGGCCACCTGCCCTAGCAGCAGGGGTAGAAAGGCCCGCCCGGCGGTGTCCACAATGCCTACCAGCAAGGCCCCCACCAGTGCCCCCTTGATCGAACCGATGCCCCCAATCACAATCACCACAAAGGCCAGTATCAGAATGCTCTCGCCCATGCCCACCTGCACGGCCAGAATGGGGCCCAGGAAAGCCCCGGCCACCGCGCAAAGGGCCGCGCCCACCCCAAACAGCAGGGTGAAGAGGGGCTTGATGGGTACCCCCATGGCCTGGGCCATCTCCCGGTTTGAGGCCCCGGCCCGCAGCCACATGCCGGCTCGGGTGTGGTTGACCAAGAGCAAAAGCAGCACCGCTACCGCCAGCCCGACCGCAATGATGGTCAGGCGAAAAGCCGAGTAGAAGAGGCCCGGCAGAATTTCCACCGGCCCCGAAAGCCCTTCGGGGGCCGAGAGCAGCAAGGGCTGGGAGCCCCAGATGAGCCGTACCCCCTCGTTGAGGATGAGGATCAGGGCAAAGGTGGCCAGTACCTGGGAAAGGTGGTCCCGCCGGTAGAGCTGGCGCAGGATGGAGACCTCGAGCAGCATCCCAATCAGGGCCGTGCCCAGCACCGCCAGCACCACCGCCAGCCAGAAGACCCCGGTGAGGCCCACCAAGGTGGCGGTCAGGTAGGCCCCGATCATGTACAGCGAGCCGTGGGCCAGGTTGATCATGTCCATGATGCCAAAGACCAGGGTCAGGCCGGCCGCGAGCAGAAAGAGCATCAGGCCAAACTGCAGGCCGTTCAGCATCTGTTCTAGGAACAAAGAAGGGGGCATAGGGACGGGTTAGCGCAGCTTGCACTGCGATACGTAGGCGTCGCTGTGGTTGGTGAAGATGGTGCCCACCAGCCGGTTGACGATCTCGCCATTGGGGGCCTGGATCACCTGGCGCAGGTAGTAATTCTGGATGGGGTAGCCGTTGGGGTTGAACTTCAGGGGGCCTCGAGTGCTGTTAAAGCCGGCCAAAAAAGCCTTGCGCAGCTCGTCTTTTTTGCTCAGGTCGCCGCCCACCGCCCGGATGGCCGCATCCAGCATCAGGGCGGTGTCGTAGCCTTGCGAGGCGTAGAGGGTGGGGGTGCGGCCATAGGCCTTGCGGAACTCCTCCACAAAGCGCTGGTTCACCGGGTTGTTGAGCTCGAGGGCCCACTGCGAGCTGTTGTAGACCCCCACCAAAGCCCGGCCCACCGCCCGGATGACGTCGGCATCGGCAGAGAAACCGGGCAGAAAGAGGGGAATCTCCCGCATCAGGCCCGCTTCGGCATACTGCTTGATGAAGTTAACCCCCATGGCCCCGGGCTCGAAGGCGTAGACCGCTCTGGGCCTAGCGGCCCGAATCTGGGCAATCTCGGCGGAGAAGTCGAGCTGGTTGAGGCGGTGGTACACCTCGGCCACCACCCGGCCCCTGTAGAAGCGCTTAAAGCCGGTCAGGGCGTCGCGCCCGGCAGGGTAGTTGGGGGCCAGCAGGAAGACGTTTTCGAAGCGGCGGGTCTGGACATACTGCCCCATGGCCTCGTGCAGATTGTCGTTCTGCCAGGCGGCGTTGAAGAAGTAGGGGCTGCAGCGCTCCCCGGCGTACTCCGAGGGGCCGGCGTTCAGGCTGATGTAGAAGACCTTTTCCTCGAAGATGGCCTCGCCTACCGCCAGCAGGATGTTGGAGAAGATGATACCGGTGAGGAAGTCGACCCGGTCGCGCTTGAGCATCCGGTCCACCGCCTGACGGGCCACGTCGGGGTTCTGCTGGTCGTCGGCGATCAGAACCTCCACCGGCAGGCCGCCTAGCTGGTTGTTCAAAAGCCGCACCGCCAGGTTGAAGCCGTCGCGGGCGTCGATGCCCAAGGCGGCCCCGCCACCGGAGAGGGTGCTGACGAAGCCCACCTTGACGCTGCGCGGCTGGGCCAGGGAAAAACCAACCAACCCCAAGAAAACCAACAACCAGAGCACTTTTTTCATCCTTACCTCCTAGGGCTTGCCGTGTTTGAGGCATGATACCGGGTTTGCCATGATTTGTTGAGCCTCACTCATAGCTCGGTGCGCACCTGCCACAGCTCGGGGAAGAGCACGACCTCCAGGGCCCGCTTCAAATAGGGCACCCCGGCGGTGCCCCCGCTGCCAGGCTTGTGGCCGATGGTGCGCTCGACGGTGGTCAGGTGGTTGAAGCGCCAGCGGCGGAAGTTGTCCTCGAGGTCAACCAGCTTTTCGGCCAGGTAGTAAAGCTCCCAGTGCTCCTCGGGCTGGTGGTAGACCTGTAGCCAGGCCTGCAGCACCGCAGGGTGGGCCTGGTAGGGCTGGGTGTAGTCGCGCTCCAGCACCTCGGCAGGCAACGGCAGCCCCCGGGCGGCGAGCAGGCGCAGGGTCAGGTCGTAGAGGCTGGGGGCTTTGAGGGCCTCTTCCAGCCGCTGGTGGTGGGCGGGCTGGTGCCGGTGGGGCCGCATCATGAAAGGCACTTTGTTGCCCAGCAGAAACTCCACCAGGCGATACTGGTACGACTGGAAGCCCGAGGCCCGCCCAAAGGCCCAGCGGAACTTCAGGTAGTCGGCGGAGGTCATGGTCTTGAGCACCTCCCAGCTCCGGCTCATCTGCTCCTGGACCCGGCAGACCCGGGTGAGCATCTTGAGGGCCGGGTCTACTACCCCCTGGGCCAGCAGCCCCATGGCGGCTTCCAGCTCGTGGATGATGAGCTTCAGCCATAGCTCCTGCACCTGGTGGATCAGGATGAAGAGCATCTCGTCGTGGGCCGGGGTAAGGGGGTGCTGGGCCGATAGCACCTGCTCAAGCCGCAGGTAGTCGCCGTAGGACAAATCCTGGCCGAAGTCGGTGTGGGCCTGGGTATAGATCTCGTCCTTCATGGCATCCCCTTCAGGTCACTTTGGCCCGGGCCTGGTAGTGAGGGTCTTTCCAGAGGGCCTGCTCGAGTACCCGCTTTAGCCGTTCTACCGCCTCCACCACGTCGGCATAGCGCAGGTAAAGCGGGGTGAAGCCAAAGCGCAGGATGTCTGGGGCGCGGAAGTCGCCGATGACCCCCTGGTCGATCAGGGCCTGCATGATGGCGTAGCCCTCGGGGTGGCGGTAGGAGACCTGGCTGCCCCGCCGATGGTGCTCCAAGGGGGTGGCCAGGCGGAGGCCGTAGCGCCGGGCCAGGGGCTCCATGCGCTCGATAAACAGATCGGTAAGGCCCAGCGACTTCTGCCGCACGGTTTCCAGATCCACGTCGGCGAAGACCTCGAGGGCCGCGTCCAGTGCACAGAGCGAGAGGATGCTGGGGGTGCCCACCATCAGGCGGCGGATGTCCTCGGCGGGGGTGTACTCCGGCATGAAGGCAAAGGGGTTCTGGTGGCCCATCCAGCCCGAAAGGAAGGGCACCACCGATGGCTGGTGCCGCTCGGCCACGAACAAAAAGGCCGGAGCACCGGGGCCGCCGTTCAGGTACTTGTAGCCGCAGCCCACTGCGAAGTCCACCTGGTGCCGATTAAGCGCCACCGGGAAGGCCCCCGCGCTGTGGGCCAGATCCCACAGCACCAGGGCGCCGTGCTGGTGGGCCAGCCGGGTCAGGTGGGCCATGTCGTGGCGGTAGCCGGTGCGGTAGTCCACCTCGGTCAGCAGCAGCACCGCGGTCTGGTCGTCCAGGGCGGCCTCGAGGCCCTCCTTGTCGACCAGGCTTAGCTCGTAGCCTTCTAGCAGCCGGGCCACTCCCTGGGCGATGTACAGGTCGGTGGGGAAGTTGTCCCGCTCCGAAACGATAACCTTGCGCCCCGCCCGAAGCCGCAAAGCAGCTAGCAGCAGTTTGAAGAGATTGACCGAGGTGGAGTCGGCGGCCACCACCTCCTCTGGCTTGGCCCCAATCAGCCGGGCGATCTTGGCCCCGACCCGCTGGGGCAGGTCGATCCAGCCGTGGCGGTTCCAGCTACGGATCAGGTCCTGGCCCCACTGCTGGGCCACCACCTGCTCGAGGTGGCCCAGTACCCGCCGGGGCAGGGCGCCCAGCGAGTTGCCGTCCAGGTAGATCACCCCAGGGGGCAGGACGAACTCGGCCCGCTTGTGCCGTAGGGGGTCGGTCCGGTCGAGGGTGTGGATGGGGGTTGGCATAGGACTCCTTTACTCCGGTATAACCGCGGTGGCTTCGATCTCTACCTTGGCCCGCTCCTCCATCAGGGCCTTGACCTCCACCACCGACATGGGGGGGAAGTGGCGCCCCATCACCGCACGGTAGGCGGCCCCCAGGTCTTCCAGCGAGGCCAGGTACTCCTCTTTACTGGTGACGAACCAGGTCAGGCGCACCACGTGGGCGGGGCCGGCCCCGGCCTCGGCCAGCACCGCCACGATGTTTTGTAGGGCCTGGCGGGCCTGCCCCACGAAATCGTCGGTCTCGAACTGGCCCTCGGGGTTCCAGCCCACCATCCCGGCCACGAAGACCAGGGTGCCCCGGGCGGCCATGCCGTGGGTATAGCCCTTGGGCTGGGGCCAGCCTGGTGGGTGCAGGATGCGGGGGGTCTCCCGCACCGGCTTCATGCTGCGCCCCCTTTGGGCTGGGCCTCCTGCCGCAGCAGGTAGCGCTGCAGCTTGCCGGTCTGGGTGCGGGGCAGGCTCTCGCGGAACTCGATGGCCCGGGGATACTTGTAAGGGGCAATTTTCTGCTTCACGAAGTCCTGTAGCTCCCGGGCCAGCTCGGCGGAAGGGGCTACTTCGGGCCTTAGCACCACGAAGGCCTTAACGATCTGCCCCCGCTCGGGGTCGGGCACCCCCACCACCGCACACTCGGCTACCGCGGGGTGCAGCAGTAAAGCGTCTTCGACCTCCGGCCCGGCGATGTTGTAGCCGGAGGAGATGATCATGTCGTCGGTGCGGGCCTGGTAGATGAAGTAGCCCTCCTCGTCCATCAAGTAAGCATCGCCGGTGATGTTCCAGCCGTGCTGCACATAGTTGCGCTGGCGCTCATCGGCCAGGTAGCGGCAGCCGGTGGGGCCCCGCACCGCCAGCCGCCCTATCTGGCCGGGGGGCAGGGGCCGGCCCTGCTCGTCCAGGATGCAGGCTTCGTAGCCCGGCACCGGCTTGCCGGTGGCCCCGGGTTTGGCCTCCTCCTCGGTGTGGGAGATGAAGATGTGCAGCATCTCGGTGGCCCCGATCCCATCGATGAGCTCAACTCCGGTAGCCTCCTTCCACAGCTGGCGGGTAGAGGCAGGCAATGGCTCTCCGGCAGAGACACATTTGCGCAGGGAGGAGAGGTCGTGCTTGGAAGCCTGGGCGGCCATGGCCCGGTAGGCGGTGGGGGAGGTGAAGAGCACGTTGGCCTGGAACTCGGCTAAAGCGGGCAGCAGCAGCTCGGGGCTGGCCTTTTCCAACAGCAGGCTCGAGGCCCCGATGCGCAAGGGGAAAAGCACCAGCCCCCCTAAGCCAAAGGTGAAGGCCAGCGGAGGACTGCCGGTGAACAGGTCGTCGGGGGAGGCCCGCAGCACGTGCTTGGCGAAGGTATCGCAGATGGCCAGGACATCGCGGTGGAAGTGCATGCAGCCCTTGGGCTTGCCGGTGGTGCCGGAGGTGAAGGCGATCAGGCAGGTGTCCTCGCTGGCGGTCTCAACATTGGTGAAGTGGGCGGGCTGGCGCTGCATCAGGGCCTCGAGCTGCCCTCCCTCCCCCCAGTAGACCACATGCTCTAGGCTGGGGCAGCCGGGCCGGGCCTGCTCCAGCTCTTCCCGCAGGCGGATATCGCACAGGGCGTGGCTGATCTGGGCCTTGTGGGTCACCTCGATCAGCTCCTTGGCCCGCAGCAGCGGCATGGTGGTGACCGCAATGCCCCCGGCCTTCATCACCCCGAACCAGGCCGCGACCAGCATGGGGTGGTTAGGCCCCCGCAGCAGCACCCGATTGCCGGGCACCAAGCCCATCTCCCGGGTGAGCACCTGGGCAATACGGTTGGCCTGCTCTAGAAGCTGGCCGTAGCTCCACGAAAGCCCCGGGGCCCGCAGGCAGAGGCGGTCGGGGTGCTGCTCGGCCACCCGATCCAATAGCTCGCTGGCACAGTTGAGCCGCTCGGGATAGTGCAGCTCCGGCAGCTTGAAGATAAGCTCGGGCCACTCGGCCTTGGGGGGTAGGTGGTCTTTGGCGAAGGTGTCTATATGGGCGCTATACCCCATCTTCAGCCCTCCTTTCCTGGAAACGCTTGAGCAACTCCCGGGCGATGATGAGCTGCTGCACCTCGCTGGCCCCTTCGTAGATGCGCAGGGCGCGGATTTCGCGGTACAGCCGTTCGACCACCTGCCCCCGGGTTACGCCCAGCCCGCCCCATAGCTGCACCGCGGCGTCGATGACCTGCTGGGCGTTTTCCGTGGCGCTAAGCTTGGCCATGGCGGCCTCCTGGGTGATGCGCGCTCCCCGGTCGCGCAGCCAGGCCGCGCGGTAGGTGAGCAGGGCTGCGGCCTCGATCTGGGTGGCCATCTGGGCCAGCCTGGCCTGGGTGAGCTGGAAGTGGGCCAGGCTCTGGCCAAAAAGAACACGCTGGGTGGCCCGCTTTAAAGCCTCGTCCAGCGCGCGCCGGGCAAAGCCCAAAGCTGCGGCAGCCACTGAGGTGCGGAAGACATCCAGGGTCTGCATGGCGATTTTGAAGCCCTGGCCTTCCTCGCCCAGCCGCTGGCGGGCGGGTATGCGGCAGCCCTGAAAGCGCAGGCTGGCCAGGGGGTGGGGGGCCATGACCTCGAGGCGTTGGGCGATTTCTAGCCCCGGGGTGTCCGCCTCCACCACAAAGGCGCTGATGCCCTGGGTGCCCTGGCTTCCTGGGCTGCGGGCAAAGACCACGTAGAAGTCGGCGATGCCCCCGTTGGAAATCCAGGTCTTCTCTCCCTCGAGCACATAGTCTTCCCCCTCGAGCCGGGCCTGGGTGGTCAGGGCCCCCACGTCGGAGCCGGCCTCCGGCTCGGAGAGGGCGAAGGCGGCAATATAGCGGCCCTGGGCCACCGGGGGGAGGTAGCGCGCTTTCTGCGCCGGGGAGCCAAAAAGGCTGATGGCCCCCGAGCCTAAGCCCTGCAGGGCGAAGGCGAAGTCGGCCAGCCCGTGGTGGTAGGCCAGGGTCTCGCGGATCAGGCAGACCGCCCGGGTGTCGATGGCCTCGGCGGCGCCGCCGTAGGCCTGGCCCCCCACCGCGTAGCGGGTCCAGCCTCCCTGGCCCAGGACCTGCACCAGGCGGCGGCAGGCCTGGTCTACCTCCGGCACAGAGGCTGCGCCATCCAGATCAAGACCGCCCAGGGCGTGCCTGGCCCAGTCGGCCAGCTCGAGGGCCAGCCGGCGGTGGTGCGCCTCGAAGAAGGGCCAGTCCAGATAGGCGCTATCCACCTCAGTCCCCCTGGAAGACCGGTTTCTCCTTGGCCACGAAGGCCTGGTAGGCCCGGCGGAAGTCGTGGGTGGCCATGCACAAAGCCTGGGCCTGGGCCTCGGCCTCGAGGGCTTCCTCCAGGCCCATGCTCCACTCCTGGTGCAGCATCCGCTTGGTCATCGCATGGGCAAAGGTAGGGCCTTGGGCCAGCGAGCGGGCCAGGGCCTGGGCCTCGGCCAGCAGGCTTTCCGGTGGGCACAACCGGTTGAAGAAACCCCAGGCCAGGGCTTCCTCGCCGCCCAGGGTGCGGCCCGTGTACAAAAGCTCGGCGGCCCGCCCCTGGCCCACGATACGCGGCAGCATGGCACAGGCCCCCATGTCGCAGCCGGCCAGCCCCACCCGCACAAAGAGGAAGGCCACCCGGCTGCGGGCCGTACCGTAGCGCAGGTCGGAGGCCATGGCCAGTATGGCCCCGGCCCCGGCGCAAACCCCGTCCACCGCGCTCACGATGGGCTGGGGGCAGGCCCGCATGGCTCGCACCAGGTCGGCGGTCAGGCGGGTGAAGGCCAGCAGGCCCGGCATCGCCATCTGGGTAAGGGGGCCGATGATCTCATAGACATCCCCGCCGGAGCAGAAGTTGCCCTCGGCCCCGGATAGCACCACCGCCTTTACCTCTTGGGTCTGGGCCAAAGCCCGGAAAAGGTCGCGTAGCTCGGTGTACGACTCGAAGGTGAGGGGGTTTTTGCGTTCGGGCCGGTTCAGGGTAATGGTGCCGACGCCCTCTTCTACCTTCCAGAGGAAGTGTTGCGCGGGGTAGTGGGCCAGTTCGTGGGGGTTCATGGGGCCTCCTTTTGGTTGAGGTGGGCCTTGAGCTTGCCCAGCAGAGTGTACAGACTCTCTTTTTCCGCTGCCGAGAGACCGCCGAACAGCTCGATAACCCAGCCCTCGTGCACCCGGGCCATCTCGGCGAAGAGCTGCTGGCCCTTAGGGGTCAGCCGGACGATGAAGGAGCGGCGGTCCTGGGGGTCTATTTCGCGGCGCACCAGCCCCTCGGCCTCGAGCTGGTCGGTGATGCCGGTGACGTTTCCGGTAGTGACCATCATGCGGCGGGAAAGCTCGCCCATGCGCAAGCCCTCCGGGTGGCGCTCGAGCTGGGCCAAGAGGTCGAAGCGGGGCAGGGTGGTCTCGAAGCGCTCGCGCAGCCGGGTGCGAATCTCGGCGGTGATCAGGTTGGTGCAGGTCAAAAGGCGCAGCCAGAGCTTCAGGGCCTGGTGGTGGTCCTCGGCCAGGCGGGTCTCCAGGTCGGGCTTGGGCAGCACTACATCACCTCCCCTCCGGCGATGGCGATGGCCTGGCCGGTCAGGGCCGCCGAGCCGGGTAGGCACAGCCAGAGCACGGCCTGGGCCACCTCGGCGGGCTCGACCAGCCGGCCCTGGGGGTTGGCCTGGGTGAGCAGGGTGCGGGCCTCGGCCTGGCTGCGCCCGGTTCTCTGGGCAATCTGGGCCAGGCTGGCCTCGAGCAGCTCGGTCTGGGTATAACCGGGACAGACTGCGTTGACGGTGATGTTTTTGCGGGCCAGTTCCAAAGCCAGTGCGCGGGTCAGGCCCACCAGCCCGTGTTTGGCCGCGCAGTAGGCGCTCACGTAGGGGTAGCCCCGCAGCCCGGCGGTGCTGGCCACGTTCACGATGCGACCCCAGCCCACCTCCAGCATCCCTGGCAGGGCGGCCTGGGTGCAGAGGAAGGCCCCGGTCAGGTTCACCTCGAGCATGCGCTGCCACAGCGTCAAGGTAGTCTGGCCAAAGGGCTGGCTCTCGACCTGCCCGGCGTTGTTGACCAGGATGGTCACCGGGCCCAGGGCCGCTAGGGCGCCCTGGAAGGCCCGCTCTACCTGGGCGGGGTCGGTGATGTCGCAGGTTTCCAGGTGGGTTTGGGCTGGGAGTCTTGCGGCCTGGGCCTCCAAGGCCGCCCGCTGGCGCCCCAGCAGGGTGAGCCGGGCTCCGGCCTGGGCCAAGGCCTGGGCAATGGCCGCCCCAATGCCGCGCCCCGCGCCGGTGACCAGGGCGTGCCGTCCTTGCAGGGGCAGGGGGCTCATCGCAGGGCCAGCTCCTCGGCCAGCTCGGCCTGGGTTCGGGCCAGGTTGCGCTCGAGCTGGGCTTTGCCCGAGAGGTACGGCATGGGCCAGGTTATCTCGCGGTAGCCCAGCTTGGCCGCCTCGAGCAGCGTCCAGTGGGGGTTGGCCAGATGGGGCCGGGCGATGGCGCACAGGTCGGCCCGTCCGGCGGCGATGATGGAGTTTACGTGGTCGGCTTCGTAGATGGCCCCTACCGCCATGGTGGCGATCCCCACCTCGTTGCGGATGCGGTCGGCGAAGGGGGTCTGGTACATCCGCCCGTAGATGGGCCGGGCCTGGCGGGTGGTCTGGCCCGAGGAGACGTCGATCAGGTCGCAGCCAGCCTCCTTGAACATCCGGGCCATCTCCACCGCATCGTCGGGGGTGTTACCGCCGGGAGCCCAGTCGTGGGCGGAGATGCGCACCGACATAGGCAGGTGCTCCGGCCAGACCGCGCGCAGCGCGCGGAAGACCTCGAGGGGGTAGCGCATGCGGTTTTCCAGGCTGCCCCCGTAGGCATCGGTGCGGTGGTTGGTGAGGGGGCAGAGGAAGGCTGAAAGCAAGTAGCCGTGGGCGCAGTGCAGCTCGAGCCAGTCGAAGCCCGCCTCGAGGCCCCATAGTGCGGCCTGCACGAACTCGGCCTTGACCCGCTCCATGTCCTCTTGGGTCATCGCCCGCGGGGTCTGGTTGTTGGGGCCATAGGGGATAGGGGAGGGGGCGATAAGGGGCCAGTTCCCCTCCGGCAGGGGTTCGTCCATGGCCTCCCAGCCCACCTGGGTCGAGCCCTTGGGCCCGGCGTGCCCTAGCTGGAGGGCGATTTTGGCGTCGGTGTAGGTGTGTACGAAGTCCACGATCCGCTGGTAGGCCCGCATATGGGCCTCGCTCCACAGCCCGGCGCAGCCGGGGGTGATCCGTGCTTCGGGGGAGGGGGCGGTCATCTCGGTGAAGACCAGCGCGGCCCCGCCTAAGGCCCGGGCCCCCAGGTGCACCAGGTGAAAGTCGTTCACCAGGCCGTCCTTTGCCGAGTACATGGCCATGGGCGAGACCACCACCCGGTTTTTTAGGGTGAGGCTACGCAGGCGGAAGGGGGTGAACATGGGGGGCACCGGCTTGGGCGGCAGGCCGGCGCGCTGGGCCAGCCAGGTCTCCACATGCTCCAAAAAGCGGCGGTCGCGCAGCCGCAGGTTTTCGTGGGAGATGCGCTGGGAGCGGGTGAGCAGGCTGTAGGCGAACTGCAGGGCCTCGAGGCCGCTGTAGCGCTCCACGTTCTCGAACCACTCGGTGGAGTTGCGGGCGGCGTTTTGCAGCTTCAGCACCTCCACCTGGCGCACCGCCTGGTAGGCTTCCAGCACCTCTTTTAGGCGGTCGGGGCTGTCGCCTAAGCGGGCGAAGGTGCGGCTTAGTTCGATGGCGTCCTCCAGGGCCAGCTTGGTGCCGCTGCCGATGGAGAAATGCGCAGTATGGGCGGCATCCCCCATCAGCACCACCGGAACCTCGCGCCCCTCGAGGCGGTTCCAGTGCACCCAGCGCTGGCAGACCACCCGGGGGAACTTGATCCAGATGGCCGAGCCGCGCAGATGGGCGGCGTTGGACAGGAGCTTGTGGCCCTCCAGGTGCTTAGCAAAAAGCCGCTCACAGAAGGCGATGCCCTCCTCCTGGCTCATCTCTTCCAGGCCGGCCTTCTGCCACACCGCCTCCGGGGTTTCCACGATGAAGGTCGAGGTATCGCTGTCGAAGGGGTAAGCGTGGGCCTGGAACCAGCCCCACTCGGTTTTCTCGAAGGCGAAGGTAAAGGCCTCGAAGCGTTTTTTGGTGCCCAGCCAGACGAAGCGGCACTTGCGCACGTCGATATCCGGCCCGAAGGTCTGGGCGTACTTCTGGCGGGTGCGGCTATTGATGCCGTCGGCGGCGATGACCAGGTCGGCCTGGTAGGCCCAGGCCACGGCCTCGTCGTCGGTGACCTCGGTCTGGAAGACCAGGTTCACCCCCAGCTCTACGCAGCGCTCCTGCAGGATTTGCAACAGCCGCTTGCGCCCGATGCCGATAAAGCCGTGCCCGGTGGTGCGGATGACCTGCCCTTTGAAGTGGATTTCGATGTCGTCCCAGTGATAGAAGGCCTGGCGGATGCGGTGGTAGCTGGGGTAGTCGGCCTGTTCCAGGTTGGCCAGGGTCTGGTCGGAGAAGACCACCCCCCAGCCGAAGGTGTCGTCGGGCCGGTTGCGCTCGAGCACGGTGATTTCGTGGGCAGGGTTCTGCTTTTTCATCAGCAGGGCGAAGTACAGCCCGGCTGGCCCCCCGCCGATGCAGACGATTCTCATAGCCCAACCTCGGGGCTGGTTTGGGTAAGAGGCTCTTTGGGGCTTCCCGTCATGCTGGCCCTCCTGGTCTTGGTTGTGTATTTTAGACCTAAAATGTTTAGGTGTAAAGCAATATAGACAAGCCAGGGTGCTTTGTCAAGGAGGGTTGCCTCAGACGAAGAGGGGTAGGCTCGAGGGCGGAATTAACCCCGCCGCCTGGCCTTGGCGGAATAGCTCCTCTACCGCTTTTTCTCCTTCTGGCCCCACGTCGAGGGAAAACCCGTTGACGTAGGTGTGGATGTGGGCCCAGATGACCTCTTCCTCCAGCTCCTGCGCATGCTTTTTGATGTAGGCCAGGGCCTCCTCAGGATGGGCTTGGGCATACTCCAGGCTTTGCCGCACCGCTTGGTTCAGGGCTTGCAGGGTTTCTGTGCCCAGGTCGCGCCGGGCCAGGATGGCCCCCAGGGGCAGGGGCAGCCCGGTGCGCGCCTCCCACCATTCCCCTAAATCCAGCACCTTGGTGAGCCCATGCCGGGGGTAGGTGAAGCGCGACTCGTGGATGATTAAGCCAGCGTCTACCTGGCCTTCGGCTACGCTGGGCATAATCTGGTCGTAGCGCATCTCTACCGGAATAAAACCAGGGCTATGTAAAGACAGCAGCAAGAAAGCGGTGGTGTTCCGCCCGGGAACGGCAATGCGCCGGCCCGAGAGGTTATCTGCGGCGATGGCCTGACGGGCCACCAACAGCGGCCCCACCCCCCGGCCCAGCGCGCCACCCGCGCGCAGGGCCACATAGCCCTCGCGCAGATGGCCGTAGGCCGCGTAGCTGATTTTTGTGAGGGGGAGCCGGCCTTCCAGGGCCCAGCGGTTGAGCGTTTCGACGTCCTCCAGTACCTCCCGGATGGGGAAGGGGTTGGGTACCTTGCCGTGGACCAAAGCGTAGAAGATGAAGGTGTCGTTGGGGCAGAAGGAGTAACCAAGTTCCACGCCCGTATGCTACCGCGCTTTTTTCGCTAGACTGAGGCCATGCGCTACGTTCGCTTGCTGCGCCACTTCTGGGGTACCTCCCTGGCGGCGGAGCTCGAGTACCGCGGCAACTTTATTCTGGCCACCCTCTCGGCCCTAGGGGCGGCAGCCGGGAGTCTGTTTGGCATATCCCTGCTCTACCAAGGGGGCTACCAGCCGGGAGGGTGGCGCTTCGAGGAGGCTTTGCTGGTGCTGGCTGCCTTCTTGATGCTGGACGGCTTTGTTTTCATCTTGCTTACCCCTAACCTTAGCCGCATCGTGGAACAGGTGCAAAAAGGTACCTTAGACTTCGTGCTGCTCAAGCCGGTGGACAGCCAGTTCTGGCTGTCTTTTCGCAGCTTTTCTCCCTGGGGCTTGACCGACCTGACCATGGGCTTGGCCTTGTGGTTCTACGCCGGGGCCAAGCTGGGCCTGGGCTTGGCCGACTACCTGCTGGGGTTTGCCCTGCTGGCGGTGGCTTTGCTGATTCTCTATAGCCTGTGGTTTGTAATCGGCAGTAGCAGCATCTGGTTTGTCAAGGTAGCCAACGCCACCGAGGTACTGCGGGCTTTGTTGGAGGCCGGGCGCTTTCCCGTGCAGGCCTTTCCTTCGGCCTATCGCTTTGTGTTTACCTTTGTGGTGCCGGTAGCCTTTCTGACCACCGTGCCCGCCGAGGCGGCCTTGGGCCGGCTGAGTGGGGCCGGGTTGGGCCAGGCCCTTTGGCTGGCCGGAGGGCTTTTGCTCTTTACCCGCTTTTTCTGGCGTCTGGCCTTGCGCAGCTACACTTCGGCCTCGAGCTAGGCCGCCGACTCCTTCCACGCGGCGCTTAGCCTGCGCCAGACGGTAAAGCCCAGCAGCAAGGTGGTGCCGGAGGCACTGACCAGAATCACCAGAGGGCTCAGCCCCTGCACCGCCATAGCCAGCAGGTTAGCCGCCAGGGTAACGCCCCACAGGGTGAGCGTGGTGCGGCGCTGGGAGAAGCCCCGAGCCAGTAGCCGATGGTGAATGTGGTCCTTGCCTGGGGTAGACATGGGGTTTTGTCGCCGCAGGATACGGCGCACAAAGACCTGGGTGGTGTCTAGGATGGGCAAAAGCAGAAACAATGCGGTAGGTACGAGGGCAAAGACCGTGGTTAGTTTGAGGTTGCCCAGAAAGGCGGTGGCGGCTAGTACGTAGCCAAAAAAATAGGCCCCCGCATCGCCCATGATGATTTTGGAAGGGTGGAAGTTGTGCCTTAGGAAGCCCAGCGCAGCGCCAGCCAAAGCCGAGAGCACCAGGGTGGCTGCGGCCCACTGGGGGTTTTGGGCTGAGACGGCCAGGAGGCTCATGGCGGTAATAAAGGCGATGCCACCCGCCAGGCCGTCTACTCCGTCCATCAGGTTGATGGCGTTGGTGATGCCCATGACCCAGAAGATGGTTAACACCACCCCCCAGAAGGGATCCAAGGCGGTGCCGAAGGCGGCTTGAAAGCGGATGTCCACCGCCACCAGCAGCAAGGCGCACAAAAACTGCACCAACAGCCGGAACAAGGGGGGCAAGCCGAACTGGTCGTCCACAAAGCCCACCAATACCAGGATGGCCCCCCCTAGGAGGATGGCCAGCACCTGCACCTGTACCTCCTGAATCAGGATGGGCCGCAGACTGGTGGCAATCACCAAAGCCGCCACCACCCCGGCGAAGATGGCCAGTCCTCCCGCGTTGGGTAGGGGCTCCTTGTTGAGCCGCCGGGCGTTGGGCTGGTCGGCCCAGCCGACCTTAAGGGCGAACTGGCGCACCCGGGGTATGAAGCGCCAGGTAACCACCCAGGCCACCACAAAGGTAAACGCCACCGCCAGCCAGCCGGTTCCCGCGGGGTTGGCGATGCCGATGGCTTTGAGAAACTCGGTCATAAACACTCTGTGCAGCCCCGACCCCTGGGGTCTGCACCTTGGCGCTATCCAGCCTAAACCTAACTCTCGAAAACGTGCGCAATCGTGAGCACGTTTTCTTCCTGCCCCGATCCCTTGCCGGAATCGTATCTGACAGGCGTGACTTTCCCGACTGCGACAGAGGGCGTCTCTGGCACAGCGCCGCCGTTACCGGTCGGACTCGCCTCGGGTAGGGCAGTTACGGTTGCCAGCCACCGCATTACTATACACTAACGCCTGGCTTACGTTTATAGTGTTCTCCGTATTCACAGTTAGACACTTTAAGTGTCTTTTGTTAAGACCAGATTCTAGCTCCCTCGAGGTTTCCGCCAGCCTTACTTGGTCCCGTAGATGCGGTCGCCGGCGTCGCCTAGGCCGGGCACAATGTAGCCGTGGTCATTGAGGTGGCTATCTACCGCGGCTACCACAATTTCCACATCGGGATGGGCCTCCTGCACCCGCTGGATGCCCTCCGGGGCGGCGATGATGCTCATGAGCTTGATCTGCTGGGCTCCTTTTTCCTTCAGAATGGAAAGCGCATGGACGGCACTACCAGCGGTGGCCAGCATGGGGTCGGTGAGGAAGACCCGGCGTTCGGCGATATCGGGGGGCAGTTTGCAGTAGTACTCCACCGGTTTTAGGGTCTGGGGGTCGCGGTATAAGCCGATGTGGCCCACCTTGGCTGCGGGTACCAGCTTGAGGATGCCGTCTACCATGACCAGCCCAGCCCGCAGGATGGCTACCACAGCCAGTTTTTTGCCCGAGAGCATCCGAGCGGTCATGGGGGCGAGAGGAGTCTCGATGGTGACGGGGGCTAGCTCGAGGTCGCGCATGGCCTCGTAGGCCATCAGCATGGTGACCTCTTCCATCAGCTCGCGGAACTCCTTGTTGCCGGTGTGTTTATCGCGCAGAATGGCCAGTTTATGTTGAATGAGCGGGTGCTCTACTGGGGTCGGTTTCATGCTGCCTGCATGCTAACACCGCTTCCGGGCCGGGAGCAAACGCGGTTTACCACGCCTGCCACGCTTGGTAAAAGGCTAGGGCTTTGGGCATTTTGTCGGCTACGGCGGCCTCGAACTGCGCGGGTTGTTTGGTGCGGAACCAGTGCATGTCGTGAAGGTAGGTGAGGGGTACCCAAAAGCGCAGCCGTCGCCAGACCTCCTGTGGCTCAGGGTAGCCAGCTATGATGGTTTGCAAGGCTTTTAGGGCGGCCTCCTCGCCCAAGAGCACCAGGGTACCGGTGGTCAGGATGGCCAGGTCGCGGGCCGGGTCGTCGGGCTGGGCCCGTACCCAGTCCACCACCAAAGCCTCGGGTACCCCGACGGCCTGGGGGTCCTTGAGCAGGATGTTGCCCGCGTGGGGGTCGCGGTGGCAGAAGGCCTGGGGGGTGCCCGCCACCTCCTCGAGGTGTTGGGCCAGTAGCCCAACCAGCCGTTGGGCCGAGGGCAGGTCGAAAAGGGTTCGGCCGAACTGTCCAAGCCGTTCTTCTAGCCGCTTACGGCTGACCACACCGGGTTCGGCGATGGCGTGCAGCCGGGTGAAAAAGCTGGCCAGATACTCCAGGGCTGCCGGGCTAAAGCCTTCGGGGGTGAAGGTGTGGCCGGGGTAGCGCCGGGTGACCAGCACCCCGTGTTGCTCTAGGCATAGGGCCTCGACCACCCAATCGCCCAGCCCCGCTTTGGTCATGTTCAGGGCCTCGAGGCGGGCGGCATAGATGCCCCCAGGTGGCTTTTGGTTTCCCGGGGGATAAATCTTGAACACCAGCCCGTCGCCTGCAAAGGTGCGGGCCTCAGCCCCGCCGGTAAGGGGGGTGAGGTGCATCTGGTAGTGGGCCTCGAGGGCCGGCAGAATCTCCACTGGAACCAGGATACCCGGTAAACTGCCCTAACCGAGTGCTAACGCCCTCTGGTTAGGGCTTTCCGAGGGAGGACGATGCCAAGACGACACCCTCAGAATCCGGGCCGTGGTAAAACGACCCTGGGCCGGTTTACACGGGACAGACCCTTTTGGCCTGTCCTTGCGGCCCCTGCCCATCGAGCCAGCTCTTTGGGCATAACACACGCTCCATGCAAAGCCATCCTCCAACGGGGGTGCGTTCGGAGCAAGCCTCCAGGGTTTTACCCCAGCAAGGCGTCTTCGTACTGGGAACCCCATACCTTGGCTATCAAGGTTGGCCGGGGTAGCTTTACCCCTAAGCCCATCCTAACTCGTCCTGCGAAAGGAGGGAAGGGTAGAGCCGCCTTCGGGCGGCCTGGGGCTCTGCCTCCCTGGCCAGACGCTGGCCAGGGTCTTTCGCCCCAGACTCCATCGGACGAACACCTCAATCTGAGGCCACCCGTGGGGTAGGAGCCACAGGTTCCCCGCTGCTTAGGCTTCTAGGCCAGGCCCAGCGCAGGAGGGCCAGCGAGGCTATAGCAGTGCCTATGCCCAGCACAGCTACCCCCCAGCGCACCCCCAGGTGATCCATAAACCAGCCCGAAAGGTAGGCCCCCAGGGGGCCCGAGCCCAGCAACACCATAGAGTAGATGGACATCACCCGTCCTCGGATGCGGTCGGGGGTGACCAGCTGCACGGTGGTGTTGCTGTTGATGAGGGTGGTGATCATGCCCAGTCCGCCCACCCCCAAGGCCACCGCTGCCCATAGGGTGGGTAGGGGTAGGGCCAGGCTCAACAGGGCGCAGCCCAACAGCAGGCTGCCCCATACTGCCCGCTTGGGCCGGGCCTTGGCCGCGGCAGCCTGGATCAAAGCGGCCATAATCGAGCCTAGCCCCACGGCCGACATCAACAGCCCAAAGCCCTGGGCATCCAGGCCCAGCTCGAGCCGGGCGTAGGCTGGCACGATGGTTTGGAAGTTCATCCCTAGCAGGCTGGTCAGGCCCACCAACAGCACCACCTGCCGCACCAGCGGGTGACCAAAGGCAAAGCGCAGACCCTCGAGGGCATCCCGCACTGCCCCATTGGCGCTGGTTTGCGGGCTTTGCCCAGGAATGCCCAGCAGCACGGCGATCAGGGGCATAAAGGATAGAGCGTTGGCTAGGTAGCTCCAGGAAAGACCGAAGCCAGCCATCAGCAGCCCAGCCAAGGCTGGCCCCACCAGGCGGGAGGTGTTGAAGCCAAAGGAGTTTAGGGCAATGGCCCCCGGGTAGCGCTCTTTGCCGGCCAGTTCCACGGTGAAAGCCTGGCGCACCGGTAGGTCCATCGCGTTGAAGAGCCCATAGAGAAAGGCAAAAACCAGTACCTGTTCGTAGCGCACCCACCCGGTAGCGATCAGAGTAAACATGCCGAAGGCCAAAAGGCCCATGCCGCCTTGGGTTAAAAGCAACAGGTTGCGCCGGTTGTACCGGTCGGAGAGCACCCCTGCTGGTAGGGAGAACAGCAGCGAGGGCAGGAACTGCAAGGCGACCACCAAGCCCAGCCGCTCGGCGCTTCCGGTAAGCTCGAGCACCAGCCAGCCTTGGGTGGCCGCCTGCATCCAGGTGCCAAGTTGGGAGAGAAAGAGGGCGATCCAGTAGATCCGATACCGACGATCCCGCAACAAAGCCAAGGCCAGCACCCTTCCATCATACGCCCAAACTGACCAGCCAGTCAGCTAGACGTCTGTCCCTTGACAAGCGCGGGGTAATTTGTAGACTGACCACAGCCGAAAGCGGATACTGAATCGGCATCCTAGGATGTTTGAGGGTTGCAAAACCCGCGCTTTTTGGAGGTAGACCATGAAGTTGGGGAGACTGATGGTGGCTGTGTTGGTTTTGGTTCTGGGCACCGCGCTGGCCCAGCAGCGCCCTCGAGTGGTGATCCCTACCGGCAGTACCGGAGGGGTGTTCTTCTTCTACGGTCAGGCCATCGCCAAAATCCTGACCGAGTCGGGCGTGGCTGAGGCCACCTCCCAGCAGACCGGGGGGTCTTACGACAACCTGCTGCTTCTGCGCGACCGCACCGATCCTCGCTCCAACACCTACTACTGCGCCTTGGCCACCACCGATTCAGCCCTGGTCACCTACACCGGTCAGGAGCCCCGCTTTGCCCAGCGCAAGGCCGACATGCAGCGCATCATGTTCTACATGTACCCCAGCCTGATCCACATCATCACCAGCGAGAAAAGCGGCATCCGGGTGGTACAGGACCTCAAGGGCAAGCGGGTTTCCACTGGCCAGCCGGGCTCTTCCACCGAGAACCTGGCTCTGCTGGTGTTGCAAGGGGCCAACCTCAAGCCCACCGACTTTGCCAAGCGGGAGCGCCTTCCTGCTGCGGAGTCGGCCAAAGCCCTTTCCGAGGGCACCATCGACGCCTACTTCTGGGTAGGGGGGGTGCCTACTGCCAGCGTGGTGGAGCTGGCCCAGAGCCTAGCCCGTAAAGGCGATCGCATCGCTATTGTTCCGGTACCTCCACAGAGCACCACCGCCCAGCTTCTGACCCGGCGCTTCCCTGGCATCGTAACTACCGGCACCCTGCCCAGCAGCGCCTACGGTACGGCGACCAGCGTGCCCGTGCTCTACACCGGCAATGTTTTCCTCTGCCCGGAGTCCATGCCCGAGGAACTGGCGGCGGCCATCATGAAGGCGGTCTTTACCAACCTGCAGACCCTCACGACTGCCACTCCGGCAGCGCGGGACACCACTCTCAAGAACACCGCCGACCTGTACAACCAGAAGGTGGTCATTCCTTTCCACCCTGGGGCGGTGCGCTACCTGCGGGAGGCGGGGGCCATTCGCTGAAGCTGAGTAAGCCTAAGCCCCCCCCAGCCTGGGGGGGCTTTTTCCCGACCCTTTGAAGGGTTTTTGAGGGTATAATCCCGCGCAATACGTAGCCTTTCTGGAGGTTTTACATGGAAATAGCGCAAGATGCCAGTACGGGCCAAGGCCGGTTGGGGCGGCTGACCTGGATGATTTTGCTGGTGGGGGCTTTGTTCAGCCTCTACCTGGTGCTGCATCCCTTTACCCCTCTGAGTCGCTTCGACCTAAGCGTTCTCGACCAGGTGCAGCTCAGACGGGCCACCCACGTGCTTTTGCTTTTGCTGGCGGGCTATTTGATTACCGCACAGCTCCCGCCGGCCCGCCCCACTTTGGGCACGTGGGTTTTTGCCCTCTTGAGCCTGCCCTTTCTCTACACCTTCTGGGTGCCCAATGTGCCAGGGGTGGAAATCTCGCCCCTGGGGCGGGCCATGGGTACGCTGGCCTGGGCCCTGGCGGTGCTGCCAGGCCTCTGGCCCAGGGTTCGGCGCTACGCTGACCTGGCTGCAGCTTTGTTGGCTGTTCTGCCCTGGGTCTACCAGGTGCGCTACTACGAGGAGCTGGTGAACCGGGCGGTTATTCCCACCGACTGGGACATGAGCATGTCCTTCACCGTTATGATTCTGGTGCTGGGGTTGGTCTCGAGGTTGCTGGGCCCCATCATGCCCTCGTTGGTGTTGGTTTTTCTCACCTACAACATGTACGGCCATCTGGTGCCCGGCACCTTCCAGGGCGCTAAAAACGGCATCGACCTGATCCTGGGCAAGTCCTACAACGAGACCGAGGCCGGCATCTATGGCCTCATCACCGGGGTTTCGGCAAAGTACATCGTCTATTTCACCATTCTCTCGGGTTTGATTGGCACGCTGGGCCTGGGCAAGGTGGTGGCCAATATCGCGCTGTCCATGGTGGGCCGTACCCCCCAGACCCCGGGCCGGGTGACCGGTATCGCCTCGGTCTTTATGGGCATGTTCAGCGGCTCGGGGGCTGCCGATACCCAGTTTGTGGCTGCGCTGACCAAGCCCTTATACGAGCGGGCCAACTACGACCGCATGACCGCTGCGGGTTTGGTGGCCACTGCCGGCACCATTGCCCTGATTACCCCACCGGTGCTGGGCTCCATCGCGTTTGTGATGGTTGAGATTCTGCAGATCAGCTACCTGTGGGTGGTGATTATGGCTCTGGGGCCCATGTTGCTCTATTTGATGGGTATCCTGGCCTACAACGAGTTTTATACCCGCAAGGCCAAGCTGCCGCCGGTAGGGGCCGAAGGGCATCTGGGCCGTAACTATGCTCTACGCTACAGCACCATTTTTCTGCCGATTCTGCTCATCGTGGTCATGTTGTTTTTGGGAACCGAGGTGGCCACTGCGGTCTATCTGGCCTCGCTGGCTTTTGTGCTCATTGCCTACCTCGACCCTACCCTGAGGCCTGCGGCCTTGCAGGAGGCCATGCAAAGCCCGGCCTACCGGGTGGGCCTGCCTTTGGGGATCGGGTTGATGCTCCTGGGGGCCTTCCTGCCCGTGCTTTTGGGCTGGAACCTGGGCAAGATACCTGTGCTGCCGGTAACGTTGGCGGTGGTGGGGTTGTGGGTGGGTACCTTTTTCTATCCCGCGGCGGCCAGTGGGCAGCTACGGGGGGTGTTGCGGCCCATTGCCCAGGGCTTGGTGGAAGGTTTTCGCCAGCTTATTCCCATTGGCTCGGCCATTGTGGCCGCCAACATGATCTTCGGCATGATGGTGATTACCGGGCTACCGGCCAAGTTCTCTATCTTTTTAGGCCAGGTCTCGGGGGAGAGCCTACTCTTGGCCACCTTGGTTACCGCAGTGTTTAGCCTGATTCTGGGGATGGGGGTTCCGCCTACCGCCACCTATGTGCTCACCGCATCCCTCACCGCCCCGGCCATTATCAAGATTGCTGCGGCCAACTTCCAGGGCTATGGCCTCGAGCCCCAGCAGGCCCTGTTGGCGGCTACCCTGGCTACCCATATGTTCCTCTTCTACTATGCGGTGCTGGCCGATGTGACGCCCCCGGTGGCCCTTTCTGGCTATGCCGCAGCCTCGGTTTTCAAGACCAACCCCATCCTGACCGGTGTCTATGCCGCACGGGTGGCCTTGGCCAAGTACATCATTGGCTTTTTCTTCCTACTCTCCTTCACCGGAACAGGGCTTTTGATTTTGCCGGTGCTGCAGAGCCTGCCGGGCCTCGAGGGCTGGCTCATCATCCTAGAGCGCTTCTTCTTCACAGGGGTGGCCATCCTTTTCCTGGCTGCGGCCACAGTGGGCTATACCCGCCGGCCTTTGAGGCGCTGGGAGAGCTGGGTGATGGGCCTACTGGCTTTGGCCCTGTTTTACCCCTATCCCAACCTGTGGATGGCCTTCATTCCCTTTGGTCTGGGCTTGCTTTTCTTCCTGCGCAAAGAAAAGGACTCGGCCCCCCAGGCGGCGGACTGAGGGTCAGAAGCACTACCATAGGCCAGCCGGGCGATTAGACTTAAGGCATGTTGACCCTAATGCGCCGTGCCGGCTTCCGCTTTTACGTCAAATCGGGGAGTGCCCAGGAAAAGCCGCACATCTACGTGACTCGCGACGGCCAGTCTTGGGCCAAGTTCAGCCTGAACCCAGTGAGCGTGGAGATGAACAACGGCTTTAGCCGTACCGAGCTGACCCGCCTACAGGGTATGGTGACCGACCTCGAGCCCCAGCTTTTGCAGGTATGGGGGGAGTATGCCAGGAGCCAGGGGGTTCGGCCTGAAAAAGAGGAGCGGCAAGCGCCCAAGCCCGCCCCTTCCCCCCAGGCGGCCGAGGCCAACGCAGACCCTGCGGCCTAGCCGGGTTGACCCATGATTCAGGTTTTCACCGGGGATAGCTTCCTGGCTCGCGAGGCTTTATTGCAGGAGGCCAGCTTGCAGGGGCTGCCCCCCCGCCTGATGCCTCCCGAGCCGGCTTTGCTGGTGCAGGAGGTCAGCGGTGGGCTTTTCGGCCCCAGTGGGGCTCTGGTGGATTTGCGTGACCTTGGCGAGGCCGAGTGGAAACCCCTGCGGGAGGTGTTGCAACATCTGCCGCAGGGGGCCGTAGTGCTGCTGCTCGATCCTAAGCCCAGTGCCACACGCAGCCGGTGGTATGCCGACAATGCCCAACGGCGCGATTATCCTGTGCCCAGCCCCAAGGAGATGACCCAGTGGGTACACAACCGTGCCCGCCACTACGGCCTGAAGCTCCCCGGGGCGGTGGCCGCGTATCTGGCGGGCTTGGTGGGCGCAAAAGGAAGCGCGGAGAACCCCACCGTGGGCCTCGAGGCCCTCGATCAGGAACTACAGAAGTTGCAATGGGCCACGCCCCCCCTCACCTTGGAAAAGGTTCAGGCCCTCGTTGCCTTGGAGACGCCCATTTCGGGCTTCGACCTGGTGCGCTCGATTGCCGAGGGTAAGCCTCTTCAGGCCTTCAAATACGCCAAAGAGCTTTTACAGCGCGGCGAGGACCCCTTGCGCATTTTGGGCGCGCTTTCCTGGCAGTACGTGCGGGTAGCCCGGGCCTGGGCTTTGTTGCAGCAAGACCCCTTGTTGGGTGAGGGGGCTGCGGCCAGCGCCCTGGGTATGCACCCTTATGCCGCCAAGCAGGTTTTGCTGTTGGCCAAAAGGATGCCAGGGGAGAAGGTGGTGCGGGCCTTGGAGATTCTTATGGAGGCTGAGGAGGCGGCCAAAACCGGAAGGGATATGCGCCTGGCCTTAGAGCGGGCCATGGTGGGGCTGGCAGCCCTACACGCTCCGGCCTAGCCCTGCAGCAGCCAGAAGGTATAGGCGGCGTACAGGGCTAGAAAAACCGCGCCTTCCCGCCGGCCCAGCCGGGCTCCGGTGACCAGAAAGGGCCACAGCAGCAGGCTGGCTCCCAGCATAACCGCCATGTCCCGTTGGATACTGGCCCAGGGTAGGTCAATGGGTTGTACCAGGGCGGTGAGGCCCAAAATGCCCAGGATGTTGAAGATATTGGAACCCACGATGTTGCCCAAGGCAATGTCCGGCTCACGCCGCAGGGCCGCGACCACCGAGGCGGCCAACTCGGGTAGGCTGGTGCCCAAGGCCACGACGGTCAGGCCGATCACCAGCTCGGATACGCCGAAGCCTCGAGCCAGCGCTACCGCGCCTAGGGTTAGGATGCGGGCCCCCAGCCCCAGCAGGACTAGCCCCAGAGCCAACCCGAGGTAGTTGCGCCAACTTATCTGGGCGGGCTGGCCGTACTCCTGTTCGAATTCCTGGGCTACCTCTGGGTTCTCGCCGCTGCTGCTTTTGTAAAGGAAGCCGATGTATAGCCCCAGCAAAATCAGCGAAAAAAGCCCTTCCCAGCGGCCTACCTGCTGGCCCAAGTAGAGAAAGGCCCAGAGCAGCAGGGCGGTGCCAATCATAAAGGGCACCTCGCGGCGGATGAACTGGGCCTGGGCCCGTATGGGTTGGATTAGGGCGGTCAGGCCCAGAATCAGCAGGATGTTTAGGATGTTCGAGCCCACTACGTTGCCTATAGCAATGCTGGGGCTGCCGGAAAGGGCTGCAGCCAGACTGGCGGCCAGTTCGGGGCTGCTGGTACCAAAGGCCACCACGGTCAGGCCTACCACCATGGTGTTGATGCCCCAGCTACGGGCCAGAACCACCGCGTTTTTGACCAGCACCTCGCCGCCAAAGTACAAGAGCACCACACCACCTGCGATAAGCAAGAGATTCAGAAGCAGCTCCATGCCCCATAGGATAGCCGGTTACTCCACAGGATGGTCGTTTTCCAGGTATTCCAGCACCCCTCGAGCAATCCCATAGGCCAGCCGGTCGAGATAGTTCGGTTGGCGCAGATTCTGCCCCTCGAGGGGGTGGCTCAGGTAGCCCATTTCCACCAAGATGGCCGGCACGCTGTTGTAGCGGATGACATAGAAATCGGCGCTGCGTACTCCCCGGTTGAAAGCCGCCGTGGCCCCCAACAGATGGGCCATAACGCGGGTGGCCAGGGTGCGGGAAAGCTCCATGCGGCGCAGTGAGTTCATAAGGGGCGTGGGGGTGGGCAGGCTCTGCGGCGGGATGGGGTTGACGTCCTCGGGGCTGGGCTGGGCCAGGTCGGGTGGGGTGGGGAGGGTTTCTAAGGGGCTGGGGGCGATGGCCAGTGGAGGGGGCTGGAGTGGGGCGGGGGCTGGGAAAAAGGGGCGGGCGTTGCCGGGGCCAAAGTAGTAGACCTCGAGGCCGCACCAGCCATCAGCCCGGGGGGGAGCAATGGCGTTGGCATGAATGGAAACGAACAGATCCTTGCCCTCGGCCAAGGCCACCCGCTGGCTTAGGTCGGTGCGCTTGTCGGGGGAAAAGGTGTTATCGTCCTCGCGGGTCAAGGTGACGGCCACCCCGGCTTCCTCCAGCAGACGGCGCACCCGCAGGGCCACCTCGAGGTTCACCACCTTCTCCGCTACCGGCCCCATGGCGCCGGGGTCGGGGCCGCCATGCCCGGGGTCCAGCACTACGGCAAAGCGTCTTCCGTTAGCCTTAACAAAGCGAAAGCCCGGAAGGGGTGACAGCGGGCTGGTATCCACAAAGGCTCCCGAAAGGTCAAGCACCAGACGCTGGCCCTCCCCTTCCAAGGCCGGTAATACCATGCTGCGAAAGCCAGAGCGGGGCGTGGCTCCCTGGGGGGTGAGCAAAATCAGCGTGGCGCGGTCTTCAAACTGCTCCAGCACATAGCCGGCCAGTTCCGGTTGGCTCACAAAATGCACTCCAGGGTTGACCTTCTGCCCGGGCAGGGTGACCTTTAGCGCAGCCCCCAAGGGCTCGAGCTGGTAGGTAGCCTCCTTAGGCAGATCCAGCACCACCCGGGTGAAACCGGGTTGGTCGCCAATGCGCGGTGGGGGCAGCACCTGGCTTAGGGCAAATGGCCCTAGGGCGAGTAGCAGCAAGAAAAAGAGCCTCCTCAAGGCGGTCTTAGTCTATGTGAGTTCGTGGTGGTAAGAGGTGAGTTGTGGCTTCCCCAGCCTTCATAAAAGCCGCGGGCCCATACCTTGACCCGTTTTTTGTTCAAAATGGAAGCTAGCGCCGGAAAGCGTTGAGCTAAACCCTGCTAGCCTAGAGGTGTTAGGAGGAGGTCACGTGTTGGCAGAAGCCTTGGTAGAAGAGGTGTTACAGCGTGCCCGTGCGGGCGGGGCGGACTTTGCCGAGTTGTATGTGGAGCGCTGGCGGCGGCGGGCCTTGCGGGTGCTCTCGGGCCAGGTCAAGGAGGCTACCAGCGGCATCGAGTATGGGGCTGGGCTGCGGCTTTTTTATGGTACCGAGGTGGTCTATGCCTATACCAACGACCTAAGTCCCCAGGGCCTCTTCGAGGTGGCCGAAACCCTGGTCAAGCTTAGGGGTAGCGCGGGCCAGGTCGATGCCCGTGGCCAGGGCGGGCTGGACTTCCGCAGGGCTGTGGCCCAGGGCTTGCACGCCCCCGAGATTCCCTTCACCGCCCGCGACAAGCGCTACCGCCTGGAGCGCATCCGCGAGGCCGAGGCCGGGGCCATGGTGGGGCCCCAGATCAAGCAGGTGCAGACCCAACTAAACGAGTGGGAGCAAGAGGTGCTGGTGGCTACTAGCGAGGGCGTCTGGGCCGAGGATCGCCGGGTGCGCACCCGTTTTTACGTCACCGCCATCGCCCAGGACGCCTCGGGGATGCAGACCGGGGTGATGGGGCCGGGGCTTTCGCTGGGCCTCGAGCTCTTCGACCGCTACCCTCCCGCCGAGGTGGGGCGCAGGGCCGGGCTGCAAGCCCTTACCAACCTGCGGGCCAAACCCGCACCCGCCGGCACCATGCCGGTGGTGATTGGCAATGGCTTTGGCGGGGTGATCTTCCACGAAGCCCTGGGGCACCTCCTGGAGACCACCTCGGTGGCCAAGAAGGCCAGTGTGCTCTCCGATAAGTTAGGGGAGAAGGTGGCCTCCGAGGTGGTGACCTACATCGACGACGGCACCACCCCCCACGGCTGGGGCTCGCAGGAGTTCGACGACGAAGGACACCCCACCGAGCGCACCGTGCTGATTGAAAACGGGGTACTCAAGAGTTACATGGTCGACCGGCTGGGCAGCCTCCTGACCGGCTACCGCCCCACCGGCTCGGGCCGCCGCCAGGACTATACCTTTGCTCCTACCAGCCGCATGCGCAACACCTTTATTGCCCCCGGCACCACGCCCAAGGAGAAGCTCTTTGAGGGCATCGAGTTTGGCCTTTATGCCGCCGATATGGGCGGAGGGCAGGTGCGGCCCGGCTCGGGGGAGTACAACTTTGCCGTCAAGGAGGGCTACATCATCCGCAAAGGCCGCATCGAAGAGCCGGTGCGGGGAGCCATGCTGGTAGGCAAGGGTCCCGAGAGCATCCAGAAAATCGTGGCGGTTTCCGACGACTTAGAGACCGGCCCCGGCATGTGTGGCTCGCTGTCGGGCAGCCTGCCGGTGGAGGTGGGCCAGCCCCATTTGCTCATCTCGGAGATTGTGGTCGGGGGGCAGGCCTAGCCCCTTGCAGAAGCGAGGCGTGTGTATGACCTTTGAAGAAGCCAGGGATTACCTTTTGCAAAAAGCCAGGGCGCTGGGCCTCGAGGCCGAGGTGCTGGCCATAGAAAACCGTGAGCTGACCGTACAGGCCCACGGCGGTAGGGTAGAGAACATCACCCAGGCCACCCAGGGCGGGGTGGGGGTGCGGGTGGTGGTGGAAGGCAAGACCGGGTATGCCTATACCGAGGAACGTACACCCGAAGCCCTGGACTGGGTGCTGGCCGAAGCCCACGAGAACGCTTTGTTGCAGTCGGAGACGGGCGGATTCTTGCCTGCTGGCGGTGAGCTGGGCCGCCACGATCTCTTGGGCGAGGGGCTTTCGGCACCCTTGGAGCAGAAACGTCGGGCTGCGCTAGATGTGGAGTTGGGCTTGCGGGCCGACCCAAGGACGCGCCAGGTGCAGATGACCCGCTATGCCGAGCACGAGACCCAGGCTTTCCTAGGTTCGACCCAGGGGGTCTCGGGGGCTTTCCGCAATGGCTACGGTGCCCTGATGGCCTACGCAGTGATGGGCCAGGGCCAAAGCCTCAAGCAGTCCTTTGAGCTGGAGGTTTCTAAGGAGTTTCACGCCCTCGACCCGGGCCGCACCGCGCAGGAGTTCATTCGGAAAACGGGCCGTTTGCTGGAGGCCCGGCCCCTCAAGACCGGGCGCTACAGAGCCTACTTTGAGCCCAGAGCCTTTGGCCAACTGCTGGCGGTGATGGGGATGTTCATGCTTTCGGCCAAAAATGTGCTCGAGGGCAAGAGCCTGCTGGCGGGCAAGATAGGCCAGAAGATCGCCTCGGAAACCTTCACCCTGGTCGACGACCCCACCCTGCCGGGCGGGCTGGCCTCGCGCCCTTTTGATGCCGAGGGAACCCCGGCCCAGCGCACGGTGCTTATCGAGCAGGGGGTGCTCAAGACCTTCCTGCACAATGCCGAGACTGCCCGCAAAATGGGGGTGCCCAACACCGGCCACGCCTGGCGGGGCTACAAGGGGGTGCTGGGGGTGGGGCCTTCCAACCTTTTTGTGGCGCCGGGTCAGGGTATCCAGATGGACGAGGGCATCGTGGTCACCGACCTGATGGGCCTGCACGCCGGGGCCAACCCCATCTCGGGTGAGTTCAGCCTACAAGCCCTGGGCCTCAAGGTGGAAGGGGGCGAGGTGGCCTATCCGGTGGAAAACTTCACCGTGGCGGGGAACTTCCTGGAGCTTCTTGCCCACATTACCGCGCTGGGCACCGAGCTGGAGTGGAACCCCATGATGGGCATCGTAGGGTCGCCGATGGTGGAGGTGGCCGAGCTGTCGTTTGCCGGGGCTTGAGCCGGGCGCGTTTGGGTATTTTTGTACCGGGGTCTTGGTTCTAGGATGGGGCTATGGAACAACTCGAGTACGTTCGGAAGAACCTCGAGGCCCTGGGCGAGCGCGACCGCCTGGAAGTGCTGCGGCAGACCCCTGAGGCCCTGGAAGAGCTGTTCCCTCGCCTGGACATGCGCCGGGGCTGCGAGCTGACCCACTGGACCGCAGGGGAGATTTACTGCCACCTGGCCGACCTCGAGATCGGCTACGGTTTCCGCATCCGCCAGGCCCTGGCCGGGGCAGAGCAGGCCCAGGCCTTCGACCACGACCGCTGGGGCATCCGCTACCGCAACTACGAGAGCTACTCGGCCAAGCTGGCGCTGGATGCCTTTTGCGGCCTGCGTCGGTGGAACCTCGAGCTGCTGCGCAACCTAAAGCCCCAGGACTGGGAAAAGGTGGCCTACCATCCCCAGCGCGGCCCCGAGACCATCGCCTTCATCGTGAAGATGCTGGCAGGCCACGACCTGCGCCACCTCAAGGAACTGGAGTACATCGCCGGCTACGTCGAGGCGGGCTAGGTGGGCTGCGAGGGCCGATAAGCGGCTAGCAATCCTTGCAGCCGGGCCTTCACTTCAGGCCACTCCTGGGCCAGGATGCTGTAGACCGCGCTGTCGCGGATGCCCCCATCGGCAGCGGGCCGGTGGGCCCGCAGAATGCCGTCCAGCCTGGCCCCCAGCCGGGCGATGGCCTGGCGCGAGCGTAGGTTTCGGGCATCGGTTTTGAGGGTAACCCGGTAGACCCTATAGACCTCGAAGGCGTGGGTGAGCATCAGCAGCTTGGCCTCGGTGTTGAGGCCGGTACGCTGGGCCTGGGGGGCCAGCCAGGTCCAGCCAATTTCCACCGCATCGGGCAGGCCCGCTCGGCGGTAGGGGCTGTTCGTTTCCCAGGGCCAGTACTCAAACGCGCCAAAGCGGGTGCTGCCCACGGCCTGGCCGCTCCGCCGGTCTACCGTTAGAAAGGGCAGGGCCTGGCCCCGGGCCTGTTCCTCCAGGGCAGCCTGGATGTAGCGGCGCATGCCCTCTTCGGTCTTGGGAACCTGGGTGTAGGGGTATTCCTCGAGGCGCGCCAGCTTCAGCAGTACCGGCAGATGCTCGAGCGTAAGAGGCTCGAGGCGAACCAGGCGACCCTCGAGGGTGATGGGCTGGGTCAGGTTGGGGTTCATCGAAAGGGCCTCCTTGGGGTTCAGGATAGAGGCTTTTGGGGGCCTTTTCTACGGGGTTTCGGGTTTAGCGAAATTTAGACGTAGAGTTCAAACTTGCCCCGTAAGCCTTCCAAAAATGCAAAGGGGTTAGTATCCTAAGACCACAACAAAACCAAAGCTTGTTGCTGAGGAGGGTTAACATGAAACTAACGCGTCGGCAGGTTCTCAAAGCTGGTTTAGCGGCTTCTACGGTCTACAGCCCCTGGATGATTGCCCGGGCCCAGGCCCGCCCGGTCAAGCTTGCGGCCATTCTACCCCTCACCGGGTCCTTTGCTTTTGCGGGTAACGCGGCCCTCGAGGCCTTCCGCGATGCGGCAGACCTCATCAACGATAGGGGTGGCATCGGCGGACGGCGTTTCGAGCTGGTGGTGGAGGACGACGGCTACGACGTGGCCCGGGGTACGGCGGTGTTCAACCGCATTGTGCAGCGCGAACGCCCAGACGAACTGGTGTTTGTATACGGCAACTCCACCGGGCTTTCCAAAGCCCTAGCCCCGGAAATCACCCGCTTGCAGCTACCCTACACGGCCACCTCCTTCTCCAACGAGCTGGCCGATCCCCAGACCTACCCCACCATTTTCGTCTTTGGTCCCACCTACAACGACATGGCGGGGGCCTTGCTGCAGCAGATTCGCCGGCAGAAGGGGCGCGGGGCTAAGATTTTCCTCTGCTATTCCAACTCCGAGTTTGGCCGCGACCCCATCCCCTTCATCAAGGAGCAGTCAGCCCGGCTGGGCTTCCAGATCGTGGGTGAGGAGGTAACCCCCCTGGCTATTGCCGACGCCACCCCCATTGTGACCAAGCTGCGCCAGGCCCAGCCCGACTTCGTGATTCTGCAGGGCTATGTGCTCACCGTGGAGCCCCTCCTGGTGCGGGCGGCGCGGGAGCAGGGCATCCGTGCGACCTTCATGGGCACCTACTACTCCGCCGAGCTGGCTCTGATGCAGCGGGCCGGGGCTGCTGCCGACGGCTTCATCGTGACCTACCACAACGCCTATTACTACGACGCCACTGTGCCCGCCGTGGAGCAGATCCGTGCCTTGCGCCGTTCCAAAGGGCGCGACCTCTCCTACCGCACCACCTACTACATGGGCTCTTGGATGGCCATGGACGTGATTGCTGAGGCCATGCGCCGGGCCCACGCTGCCGGTAACCTGACCCGACCGGGGATGATTCAGGCCTTGGACACCCTAGGCGACTACAACGCCGGTGGGCAGGTGCGCAACCTGCGCTGGGTCAACCGGCGGCTGCCCTTCACCAAGCTCTACCGGGCCAACGTGCGCGATGGCCGCTTCGACGCCATGACCGACTGGGTGGACGGCTCTAAGCTTTAGCCAGGTCTGGGTGGCCGGGGGCGGGCCTGGCTCGGCCCCGGCCCCTTGCGCAGGCCCCGCTGCCTTGGGTTGGGCTTTGTCTCGAGGAGAACATGGATTTTGCACTGGTTCTGCAAACCGTTTTCAACGGTCTAGCCAATGGGGCCTTGTATGCGGTGATCACCGCTGGCTTCGTGCTGGTGTACCGTGCTACCAGCGTGGTCAACTTCGCTATCGCGGAGTTTTTGCTTATCGGCGCTTACCTGACCTATACCCTTTCGCTTTTCCTACCCATGCTGCCAGCCATTTTTCTGGCTTTGCCCCTGGCTTTTGCCTTTGGGGTGCTGGTGGAGCGGGGTTTTGTGCGCCCGCTTTTGGGGCGCAACGTGGTGGCTGTCATCATGGCCACGATCGGGCTGGCCTCGGCCCTGGATGGGGCCGCCCTGATTGTTTGGGGGCCCGACCAGAAGGCCATGGGGGCGGCCAGCATCGCCCAGCTCCCTAAGGAGGTGCCCAACCTGGCTTTCAGCATAGGGGGCGTTTTCCTTTCCTCCAAGGCGGTTTGGAGCCTGATTTTGGCCCTGCCACTGGCGATTCTACTAGTGGTTTTGCTCAAATACAGCCGCTACGGGGTCTTGTTGCGGGCTGTTTCCGAAAGTGAGACGGCAGCCTTGGCCATGGGCATAAATGCCCCGCGGGTGGTGGCGGTGGCCTGGGGGGTTTCCGCGGTAATGGCTACCATTGGTGGGGCTTTTCTGGCGGGTGCCGCAGGGGGCGGTGGCCCAGGTCATCACCTGGTTCTGTTGGGTTTGATTGTTTTCCCCATCGCCATCCTAGGGGGATTCGACTCGGTGCCGGGTGCTGTGGTGGCGGGGTTGCTGATTGGCTTGATCGAGGCCTTTTCCCAGCTTTATCTCGAGTCCTTGCTGCCCGGCATTACCCAAGCCATCCCCTTTGTGATCGTGCTGCTGGTGCTGCTGGTTCGGCCCTATGGCCTTTTTGGGCAGCATCGCATCGAGCGGGTTTGAAACCCCTGTAGGAGCTTTGCATGGCTGAGATCAACGTGGAGAACCTGAAGGTGGTTTACCGGGGGGTCATCCTGGCGTTGCAGGGGGTGAGCCTTCGCGCGGGGAGGGGCGAGGCCATTGCCCTCTTAGGGCCGAACGGGGCGGGTAAGAGCACCCTGGTGCGGGCCATGGCGGGTCTGCTGCCACAGTACGACGGGCGGGTGCTGGACGGAAGGATAGTCCTCAATGGTCAGGAGGCCCATCACCTACCGGCGCTCAAGGTGGCCTCGTTGGGTCTGACGGCCATTTTGGAGGGCCGCCCCATCTTCCGCTACCTGACCGTGCTAGAGAACCTCCGGGCTGCAGGCCACAAGCTCTCTCCCCAGCGTCAGAAGGAAATCACCGAGGAAATTTTCACTCGCTTCCCCCGTCTCTACGAGCGCCGGTTCGAGCAGGGGGGGTATCTTTCCGGAGGGGAGCAGCAGATGCTGCTACTGGGGATGGCCTTGCTCACCGAGCCTCGCATCCTGGTGGTGGATGAGCCCAGCCTAGGGCTTTCCCCCAAGCTCACCGAGGAGGTGATGCAGGTGCTGGATGCGCTGCGCCGCGATAAGGACCTCACCTTGGTTTTGGTGGAGCAGAACGCCCGCGCGGCCTTCTCTATTGTAGAGCGGGTGTATGTGATGGAGCAGGGCCGGGTGGTCTTCGAAGGTACCGCCCAGCAGGCGCAGGCCGACGCCGATGTGATGGAGTTTTACCTGGGTGGGGCGGTGGCCGGGGGTTTTTCCGAGGCCAAGCGCTACCGTAGGAGGAAGCGATGGGTCTAGGGCCTGTTTGTCGCAGTGGAGAACGGCTCGAGGTTTTCTGTGGGGTGAAGCATGTCTAGGGTATTGCTCGAGGCCCACGACCTGCACCTCTCCTTCCGCGGGGTCAAAGCCCTGGTGGGGGTGAGCTTCCGTGTTTCGCAGGGCGACCTTTTTGCGGTTATCGGCCCCAATGGGGCGGGCAAAACCAGCCTGCTCAACGTGCTCTCGGGGCTGTACAAGCCCCAGCAGGGGCGGGTCACCTTTTTGGGCGAGGATCTGGCTGGATTGAGCCCTCAGCAGCGGGTGCGCAAAGGGCTGGGTCGTACCTTCCAAAACCTCGAGCTCTTCCGCGGCATGACCGTCTTGGAAAACGCCAAGCTGGGTGCGGAACTGGCCGTAGGGGCCTACACCGACCTGCTGCCCAAGGCGAGGCTCGAGTGGGAAATTCGCCGCCATGCCGAGGAAGTGCTGGACTACCTACACCTTTCCCCCTACCGCCATGCTCCGGCAGGTGCCCTGCCTTACGGCCTGCAAAAACGCGTGGAAGTGGCGCGGGCGCTGGCCGGACGGCCCAAACTCCTTTTGCTCGACGAGCCCATGGCGGGGCTTAGCCTGGAGGAAAAGCAGGACCTGGCCCGCTTTCTGCTGGATGCCCGGCGGGAGTGGGGGGTGACGCTGGTGCTGGTGGAGCACGACCTGAAGGCTGTGCTGGAGCTTTCGACTGGGGTGCTGGTGATGTCCTATGGCGAGGTGCTGTACCAGGGAGCCCCGGCGGGGGTGCGGGACAACCCCCGTGTGGCAGAGGCCTATCTGGGGAGGAGCGCATGAGCGAGACCCTTGTGGAACTCCTGGCCCAACACGCCCGTTCCAAACCCCACACCCCTGCGCTGCGGGTCAAGCGCCTGGGGGTGTGGCAGACCACTACCTGGGCTGCTTTACAAGAACAGGTAATCCACCTGGCGGGGGGGCTGCTCGAGCTGGGCCTGGCCCCAGGGGATGTGCTGGCCATTCTGGGCCAGAATGCCCCGGAGTGGGTTATGGCCGAGCTGGCGGCCCAGACCGTGGGGGCCATGCCCATGGGCATCTACGCCGATGCCATGCCAGAGGAGGTGGGCTACTTCATCGAGTTTTCCCAGTGTGCGGGAATCGTGCTCTCGGATGAGGAGCAGCTCGATAAGGTGCTGCCCCACCTGGACAGGCTCCGCTTCGTACTGGTCTGGGAAGAGGCCGGGATGAGCAAGTACTGGAGTCCTAAGGTGCGCCCCTTCAGCGCCGTGCTGGAGCAGGGCCGCTCGGAGCGAAACCGCTCGGCGGTGGAGGCGGCCAAGGCTCAGCTTCGGCCCGAGACCATCGCCTTGCTGGCCCCCACTTCTGGAACCACAGCCCGTAGCAAGCTAGCTATGCTGTCCCACCGCCAGCTTATCGCAGGGGCCAAGGCCGGCCAGGACGCTATTGCCATCGGTGGGGGGGAGTGGGTGTTCTCCTATCTACCCCTGCCCTGGATTGGGGAGCAGATGCTCACAGTGGTGCGTAGCCTGACCGATGGCACGGTGGTGCACTTCCCCGAGGACATGATGACCGTGCGTGAGGATGTGAAGGAGGTACAGCCCGACTTTTACCTGGCCCCGGCCCGCCTTTGGGAGGATATGGCCGCCATTGTGCGTAGCCGGATGGAGGACGCCGACGGTCTGAAAAAAGCCGTTTACCGCTGGGGCATGGGGGTGCTGCTGGAGTGTGCCCAGCGGGAGTTCCGCCGCGAGCCCATCGGGTTTGGCCTGGAGCTGGCCCGGGCTTTGGCCTACCCCTTGGTGGCCCGCCCCATCCGGGCCCGGCTGGGGTTGGCGGCCTGCCGCATCGCGGCGACGGGTGGGGCTCCTTTGGGGCCGGAGGTTTTTACCTTCTTCCGTGCTTTAGGGGTAGACATCCGCCAGGTCTATGGGCAGTCCGAGACCGCGGCCACCAGCGTGGCCCACCTGCCCGGCGATACCCCCCCGGAGACGGTAGGGAAGCCGCTATCCCATACCCAGGTGCGCATCGCCGAGGACGGGGAAATCCAGGTTAAAGGTGCGCAGGTCTTCAGCGGTTATTTCAAGAACGAGGCGGCTACCCGGGAGAGCTTCACTGAGGATGGTTGGTTCCGCACGGGCGATGCCGGCTTCTTCAATGAAAACGGTCATCTGGTGCTTCTGGGCCGGCTCAAGGAGGTGGGGGCCTTAGCCGATGGGACGCGCTTTGCGCCCCAGTTTTTGGAGAACCGCCTCAAATACTCCCCATATATCCGTGAAGCGGTAGTAATTGGTCACGGGAAGCCTTTTGTCACCGCACTCATCGAGCTGGACCCTGAGAACACCCAGAACTGGGCCCGCAAACGGGGCATCATCTTCACCACCTACCAAAGCCTGACCGCTAACCCCCAGGTCTACGAGCTGATTGCCCAGGAACTACGCATGGCTTGCGAGAGCCTACCCGAGGAGCTTAGGGTGCGCCGCTTCGCCATCCTGCCCAAAGAGTTGCACGCCGACGATGAGGAGATTACCCGTACCCGCAAGGTTAAGCGGGGTACGGTGGAAGGCCGCTATGCCGTCCTGATTGCCGGGCTATACGACGGCTCGAGCCTGGTTCGGCTGACCCTGCCCATTAAATACCTCGAGGGGGAAGGAAGGCTCGAGGCCGAGGTGCGGATTGCCGAGGTGGGCCGCTCCTTGCCAAAAGAAAAGGTGGGGGCATGAGGGGGGGTGGGTTGTGTACCGCTTGAGCCAGTCGCTGACCGATGCATTCAGCCGCCGCTTTTCCCGCACCGTACGGGAAGACTACCGCCAGGACGAGGCCTACGCCAGCACCCCCCAGGGGCGCTTTTGGTTGGCTGTGGCCTTGGTGGGTTTGCTGGTTTTGCCCCTTTTGCTGCCGCAGTACCCCATGTTTGTGGCCACCCAGATTCTGATTGCCGCCCTGGCTGGGCTGGGCCTGCACTTGCTGGTGGGTGGAGCGGGCCAGATTTCCCTGGGCCAGGCGGCGTTTGTGGGCGTAGGGGCCTATGTTTCCAGCCACCTTAGCGGCGACTTGGCCCCGCTGGGTATCTTGCTAGGGGGGCTAGTGGCCGCAGCCATTGGGGTAGTGTTGGGTATTCCCTCCTTGCGCATTAAGGGGGCCTACCTGGCCATCGCCACCCTGGCCTTCCAGTTCTTAGCCGACTATATCTTCAAGCGCTGGACCGACTTTACCGGGGGTGTGGCAGGGCGCCGGATTCCCGCCGAGGCTACCTTTTGGGGTCTCCCGCTGGCCGACGACCGGGTGGTCTTCTACATCGGTTTAGCCTTTGCCATCCCCATGTTCTTCTACGCCAAGCGGCTGCTTTCCACCCGGGCAGGCCGGACTTGGTTTGCCGTGCGCGACAACGACCTCTCGGCCCAGCTTTCTGGGGTGGATTTGGTGCGAGCCAAACTCACCGCATTTGCCCTTTCAGCCTTTTATGGGGGCATCGCTGGGGGGATTTTGATGCACCTTATTGGGGCAGTGACGCCCGACAACTTTGTCCTGGCCTTTAGCATCCAGTACCTAGCCATCGTTATCGTGGGTGGTGCAGGAACTGTGCTGGGTGCTGTGTTGGGCTCTTTCTTCATCGTTTTGATTCCCGAGACCTTGAGCGTGATCGCGGGGGCCTTTGGCCCGCAGTACGTGGCCCAGCTTTCGGCCTGGCGCAGTGTGGCCTTTGGGGTGCTGATCCTGATGTTCCTGATTCTAGAGCCCAGGGGGCTGGTAGGGTTGTGGGGCCGTATCCGGGACTACTTCCGCACCTGGCCTCTACCTTACTGAAGGCGGAGGCGTGGCCGTGCTCGTGGGACAGGTGGGCGCTTTGGCGCTAAACAGGTAAACTACGGGCATGGTGGATTACGACCTATCTGAATCGGCCCTGGTCAGCCTGGTGGTGCTGGCCCTCGAGGAGCAAAAGGGGCTGCGCCTGGCGCAGACCGGGGCCCGTAGTGTGGGCGATGTCCTCTCGGGCCGCCGCTCCCGCCCAGTACGCCTCGAGCGTGAGGGGGATAGCCTCACCGTGGACCTCAACGTAAGCGTGGACTATGGCCGGCCGGTCATGGAAGTAGCCAGGGAAGCCCAGCGAACCGTGGCTGAGGTGCTTACAGCCTCTACTGGACTCAAGGTTCGGGCGGTCAATGTGACGGTAGTGGGCGTAGAGTACAAGGAGCCCCATGCGGCCTGAGGCTCGGTTGGGGAGGGTGTATGCGGCGTAAGGCCCGTGAACTGGCCTTTAAGGTGCTCTTCGAGCACGCGGTAGGCGGGGTTCCCCTCGAGGTGGCCTGGCAGCACGCCACCCAGGAGCTCGAGCCCGACGATTCCGAGCCAGACTGGGATACCCTCGACCCCGAGGGCCTCGCCTTTGCCCAACGCCTGGTGCAGGGCTACCAGGCCCAACAGGAGGTGGTCAACCAGGCCCTGGCCAGCACCATCCAGGGCTGGAGTTTTGCCCAAATGGCCAAGACCGACCTGGCGGTGCTGCGCCTGGCTACCTACGAGATGCTCTTTGAGCCGACGCCCCACGCTCCTCTAATCGAGGTGGCGGTCAGGATTGCCCGGCGCTATGGGGGGGAGGACTCGGGCCGCTTCGTCAACGGCGTGTTGGCCCGGCTGCACAAGCGCATCGAGGCCGGTGAGCTTCCCCCCGCGGTTCAGGACAGCGACTAGGCTATTTTTTTGAGGTGCGCATGCTGGAACTTGCCGGTCCTCCGGTTGCTGAGACAGTTTATCAGGAACTCAAAGCCCAGCTGGCCCAACTACCCTTTGTGCCTCACCTGCGGGTGGTACGCCTAGGGGAAGACCCAGCCTCGGTGGCCTATGTGCGGTTAAAAGATCGCCAGGCCAGAAAACTGGGGCTTTTGAGCCAGGTGGACGTTTTCCCGGAAACCCTGAGCCAGGAGGCGCTTTTACACCACATTGCCCAGCTCAATGCCGACCCTGGGGTAGATGGTATTCTAGTGCAGTCCCCAGTGCCCCAGCACATCGACTTCAACGCCGTACTCGAGGCCATAGACCCCCGGAAGGATGTGGACGGTCTGACCCCTACCAATGCGGGGCGCTTGTGGATGGGACTAGAGGCCCTAGAGTCTTGCACGCCGGCGGGGGTCATGCGCTTGCTGGCCCACTACCAGATTCCCCTAGCCGGCAAAGAGGTAGTGATTGTGGGGCGCAGCAACCTGGTGGGCAAGCCCCTGGCGGCCATGATGCTGCGGGCCCACGCCACGGTAACCCTGGCCCATTCCCGCACCCAGAACCTAGTCGAGGTCTGCCGCCGGGCCGACATACTGGTGGCGGCAGTGGGTAAACCGGGCCTGATTACCCCCGAGATGGTGCGCCCGGGCGCGGTGGTGGTCGACGTCGGCATCAACCGGGTGGGCCAGAACGAGAAGGGCCGCGACATCCTGGTGGGCGACGTGGCACCCGAGGTGGCCCAAGTAGCCTCGGCCCTAACCCCGGTGCCGGGCGGGGTAGGCCCTATGACGGTAGCGATGCTCCTGCGCAATACCGTGTGGGCGGCCATGCGCCGGCGAGGGGTAACCCAGCCTCAGCCGATGGTAAGATAGTGCACAGTGGCTGAGCTCTTCTCCAACCAGGTGCTGTGGACGGCTATTTTGGCCAGTGTTGTGGCCCAGATGCTCAAGCTTTTCATCTACTACATGGTGGAGCGCCGCTGGGAGTGGGAGCGCCTGGCCGAGACCGGCGGAATGCCCTCCTCGCACTCGGCCACGGTGGCTGCTCTGGCTACTGGAGTAGGCATTACCGAAGGCTGGGACAGCGCTTTTTTTGCTATTGCGGTGGTGTTGGCCATCATCGTAATGTACGATGCTACCGGCATCCGCCGGGCGGCAGGGTTACATGCCCAACGCCTCAACGACCTCATCGAGGAGTTTCGAGCCCTAGTGCAGCAGGGGCCCCAACCCGAACCGCTCAAGGAGTTGCTGGGCCACACCTACCTCGAGGTGGCCGTGGGGGCAACCTTGGGCATTCTTTTTGCGCTGCTGAGCTTTGCCCTGTTCTGAACTCTCTATATAAGCTCGGATTACTTCTCTTTACACTGTGTCCATTGCGCCCGGCTGACCCTTGGGTCTACCATTGACAAACAAAACTGCCCAGGAGGCCGAGCGATGAAACCTTCATCCCAGCAAGTCATTCAGGAGAACCGCGACTACACCTTGTTTTCCTGGTCCGTACAGAAAAGTGCCCATCCTATCCACATGGCTAAAGCCCAAGGGGTGTGGTTCTGGGACGGGGAGGGCCACAAGTGGTTGGATTTTAGCAGCCAGCTCATCAACATCAATGTTGGCCATCAGCACCCTAAGGTTCTCGAGGCTATCAAAAAGCAGGTAGACGAGCTTTGTTTTGCCGGGCCTAGCTTTGCTACTGAACCGCGGGGTGCTTTGGGCAAGAAGCTGGCCGAGGTGACCGGCCTCGCCAAGAGCTTTTTCACCTTGGGTGGGGCCGAGGCCAACGAGAACGCGATGAAAATCGCGCGTCTGTACACCGGGCGCGATAAGATCATCACCCGCTACCGCTCCTACCACGGGGCTACCATGGGGGCTATGACCGCTTCCGGCGACCCTCGCCGCTGGCCGGTGGAGCCGGGTATTCCCGGCATCGTGCGGGTTTTTGACCCCTACTGCTATCGTTGCCCTTTCGGTAAGACCCGCGAGACCTGCGGGCGGGAATGCGTGAGCCACATCGAAGAGGTCATTCAGCTGGAGGGCCCCCACACCATCGCGGCCATCATGGTGGAGGGCATCACCGGCTCGAACGGGCTGTTGGTGCCGCCCGAGGACTACTACCCCAAACTGCGGGCGCTATGCGACAAGTATGGCATCCTGCTCATCACTGACGAGGTGATGTCGGGTTTTGGCCGTACCGGTAAGTGGCTTTCCACGCAGCACTACGGTATCAAACCGGACATCGTAACCTGTGCCAAGGGTCTAACCAGCGGCTATATGCCCTTAGGGGCGGTGATCGTATCCCAGCCCATCGCCGAGTTTTTCGAGGAGCACATGCTCTGGGGTGGGCTGACCTACTCCGGCCACCCGGTTTCCTGCGCGGCGGCCGTCGCCAACCTGCAGGTCTACGAGGAGGAGCGCCTGTTCGAGAATACTTTAGAGCAGGGCCGCTACCTAGGCGAGCGCCTCGAGGCCATGAAGCGCAAGTATGCCTGCGTGGGCGACGTGCGCTACATTGGGCTGTTCAGCGTCATCGAACTGGTGCGCGACAAGGCCAGCAAAGAACCTTTGGCCCCCTTCAACGGCACCTCACCCGAGATGCAGAAGCTGGCGGCCTTCCTCCGCTCCAGATATCTCTACGCCTTTAGCCGTTTCAACATGCTGTGGGTCTGCCCGCCCTTGGTCATTACCCGCGAGGAGCTGCAATACGGCCTGGACATCATTGAGGAGGGCCTGGCCCTGGTGGACAAGGCCCTGGGGGTAGCACCCGCCGCCGCCGATTAGCGCACGTATGGGTTGTACTCCCGCTTTGCCGCTTTGGCAAGGTGGGTTTTTGTAGAAGCGCTTCCGTACTGGCCTCGGCTGGGATAGACTAGCCGTGTTATGCAAATCCGACGTTCCTTTGGGGTACTGCTGCACCCCACCAGCTTTCCCGGCCGGTGGGGGATAGGGGCCTTGGGCCTCGAGGCCGAACGTTTCCTAGACTGGCTGGCTCAGGCAGGGGCCCGCTGGTGGCAGGTCCTGCCTTTGGGGCCGACCAGCTACGGCGACTCGCCTTATCAGTCCTTTTCGGCTTTTGCCGGCAACCCCTACCTGATTGACCCCGAGCGGCTTTTTGCCCAGGGCTGGCTGGAGGAGGAAGCCCCCCCCAACTACCCCCCGGACTTTGTGGATTACGGCCAGCTTTACCAGACCCGCTGGCCCCTTTTGCGGCGGGCCTTTGCCGGTTTCGAGGCTAGGGCCAGCCGATCCGAGCGGGAGGCGCTGGCAGCTTTCGTCCAGGCCGAGCGGGCCTGGCTCGAGGACTACGCCCTATTCATGGCCCTAAAAAACCGTTTTGGTGGACGACCCTGGAACCAGTGGAGCCCCGAACTGCGCGACCGCGAGCCTGCCGCTCTGGCCAAAGCCCGTGAGGAGCTGGCCTACGAGGTGGCCCTGCACGAGTGGGTGCAGTGGCAGTTTTACACTGAGTGGGGCCGGATTAAGGCTTACGCCGAGGCCCGGGGTATCCAGATCATTGGGGATATGCCCATCTTTGTGGCCTTCGACTCTGCGGATGTCTGGGCCCACCCTGAGTATTTCTACCTGGATGAAAGCGGCCAGCCCACCGTGGTAGCGGGGGTGCCGCCAGATTACTTTTCCGAGACCGGGCAGCTTTGGGGCAACCCACTGTATCGCTGGGAAGTGATGGAGGCGGATGGGTTTTCCTGGTGGGTGGCCCGTATTCGTCAGGCCCTAAAGCAAGCCCATCTGGTGCGTATCGACCACTTCCGCGGCTTCGAGGCCTATTGGGAGATTCCTTTTGGTCGGCCCGATGCGGTGGAGGGGCGTTGGGTCAAGGCTCCTGGCGAAAAGCTCTTCCAAGCCGTGCGCCAGGCCTTGGGTGATGCGCCCATCATCGCCGAAGACCTGGGGGTGATTACCCCCGAGGTGGAGGCCTTGCGGGATGCCTTTGGCTTTCCCGGGATGAAGATTTTGCAGTTTGCCTTTTCCGATGAGAGCAACCCCTTTCTGCCCCACCACTACCCCGAGCATGGCCACGTGGTGGTCTACAGCGGCACCCACGACAACGACACCACCCTGGGCTGGTTCCGTACCGCCCCAGAATCTGAGCGGGCCTTTATGCGGGCCTACCTGGCCCGCCAGGGCATCCGCTGCCTTTCCGAGTACGAGGCGGCAGGGGCCCTAATCGAGCTGGCCTTCCAAAGCCGGGCTAAGCTGGCAGTGGTGCCGCTGCAAGATGTGCTCGGCCTGGGGCCGGAGGCCCGCATGAACTACCCGGGCCGTCTGGGGGGCAACTGGGCCTGGCGCTACCGTGAAGGCGACCTCGAGCCCGGCCTGGCCCAAAGCCTGCGGGCCTTGGCCAAGGCCCACCAGCGCTTGTAGCGCCGTTTTTGGCCAGGGTATAACGGTATATGCGCATTCTTGGGGTGCTCGAGACCTGCTTGTATGCCTCTGATCTGGAGGCGGCGCGGGCCTTTTACCAAGGGGTTTTGGGCTTGGAGCTTTTTGCTGAACAACCGGGGCGGCACTTGTTTTTCCGCACAGGGCCGGGGGTGTTTCTGGTGTTCAACCCCCAGGCCACCCTTCAGGAAACCCAGCTCCCGCCCCATGGGGCTCAGGGCAGCGGGCACGTCTGCTTCCGGGTAGCCGCTCAGGAGCTGCCAAGCTGGGCTGAGCGGCTCGAGGCCCACGGCTACCGCGTGACCTGGGCCGAGTGGAAGGCGGGGCGGAGTCTGTATGTGCACGACCCCGCGGGCAACCTGGTCGAGTTGGCCCCGGCGGCCATCTGGGGCCTAGAGCTTTGAGAGGAGGCCCGTCTACAGCCAGCCGCGGAAGAAGTCCCGCACCTTTTTCAAAGCCTCGATGAAGCGGTCTACTTCCTCTCGGGTGGTGTAGAGGTAAAAGCTGGCCCGGGCCGTTGCGGCCACCCCTAGCTTGCGGTGCAGGGGCTGGGCGCAGTGGTGGCCAGCCCGTATGGCGATACCGTGTTGGTCGAGGGCGGTGGCCACATCGTGGGGGTGAAGGCTGCCCAGCACGAAAGGAATTACCCCGCTACGCTCGGGGCCCCGGGGTCCAAAGGTGCGCACCTCTGGGAGTTCTTCTTCCAGACGTTGCAGGGCATAAGCGGTGAGCTCGAGCTCGTGCTGCCAGACCCTATCTATGCCCAGGTTCATTAGGTACTCCGCGGCTGCTGCCAGCCCGATGGCCTCGGCCACCGCAGGGGTTCCGGCCTCGAAGCGCTGGGGGGGTGGGGCGTAGGTGGAGTGGTCTAGATAGACCTCCCGGATCATGCTGCCTCCTCCCAGAAAAGGGGCCAGGCTTTCCAGCACCTCATAGCGCCCCCACAGCACACCCACGCCGGTAGGCCCCAGCATCTTGTGCCCGGAGAAGGCATAGAAGTCCGCCCCTAGCGCCTTTACATCTACGGGCATATGAGGGGCTGCCTGGGCCCCGTCCACCACCACCCGTGCCCCTACCGCCCGGGCTGCCTGGGCGATCTGGGCCACCGGATTAACCGTACCCAGCACGTTGGAAACATGGGTGATGCTCACCAGCCGAACCCGCTCGTTCAGTAGGGAGGGGAGGGCCTCCAGCTCGAGCCGCCCGTCAGGCCCCAGGGGGATGGCCTTGATGCGGGCCCCGGTCTGCGCGCCAACCAGGTGCCAGGGCACCAGGTTGGCGTGATGCTCCATCTCGCTCAGAAGAATTTCGTCGCCGGGCCGCAGGTTGCGCAGCCCCCAAGCATAGGCCACCAGGTTGAGGGCCTCGGTGGTGTTGCGCACGAAGATGATCTCACGTTCGTCGGCCCCAATAAAGCGGGCCAGGGTGCGGCGGGCCTGCTCGTAGGCCTCGCTGGCCTGGGCCGATAGGGTGTAGGCCCCACGGTGTATGCTGGCGTTTTGTTCCTGATAGTAGCGGGATATGGCCTCGATGACGCTCTGGGGTTTCTGGCTGGTGGCCGCCGAGTTGAGGTAGACCAGGTGGGGATGCCGAGCCAGGAGGGGAAAATCCTGGCGGATTTGCTCGAGGGTAGCTAAGGTCATGCTCCTAGGGTAGCCTATGTGGTCGGCAAGGTTTAGGAGGGAAGGTGCATTTCCTCTGGCCAGGCGGAAAGCTTCCCCGTGACCTGCTCGTTAAGTTCCTCGTTACAACCACGTTGGCCCTCTAAAGAGCCTCGCGGCGACCCTTAACGTAGGGCGAAAACCCCCTACCTGAGCGAAATGCCCTGATAACGCGGGGATTACGTACTTTGTCGTAGTTTCATCGTAGCTATGCCGTTTTGCCCCGCCTTTTTTGCTACCTCTTCAGGCCTAAGCATCCTGGGGTATTGCCTTCCCTTCATGGAAAGGCGGGGAAACCGAAGCGGCCTTGCTGACAACATCTCCGCAGAGCTTCGGGCCAGAGGGTGTGGATGAGAAGGGTCAAGCTGTGTCGTTCGTGCGGTTCGGGGGAGCTGGTTAATTTCCTGAACCTGGGCAGGCTGCCTCTTGACAGTGTGGTGGGCCTCGAGCAACTCGGGCAGCCGGAGGAGCGGCGCAGCCTCGAGGTTGCCTTCTGCAAGCGCTGTGGGTTGGTGCAGCAGATGGGCAGGCTGGGTGAGGAAGCCTATATACCCCTTACGCCTGCGCAGATGGGATTATCCGAGCATCTCTTGCCAGGCACCCAGGGGTTGGTGTTGGCCTTGGCGGGGAGCAGCCTGGAAGTGCTGCGGCAGCTCATGCAGGCTGGCTTGCGGCTAATCTACTTTGAACCCCAAGCGGAGCGAGCCAGGCTGGCCTCCAACAAAGGCATTCCCACCCGTGCCCTAGCTTTGGATCGGGCCCAGGCTAAGCGCCTACAGGAGGAGGGCCTACAGGCCGATATGGTGCTGGTAAACCAAGGCTTGGCCTACCACCCTGACCCGAACGGGCTGATGGAAAGCCTGAGACTGCTGCTCAAGGAGCAAGGTTGGGTAGTGCTCGAGTTGCCTTACTTTCGGGCCCAGCTCGAGGCCCGGCAGTTCAACCGTTTTACCTTTCAACAGCTCAACTATTTCTCCGTGGCCGCCCTACAGCACTTAGCCCGGCGGCATGGGCTGTGGCTGCAGCAGCTCGAGCCGTTGCCCTACGGTTATCTGCGCGGCTACCTTGGCCAGACGGGACAAGTGGATCCCTCGGTGGAGTGGTATCTAGAGGAGGAGGAGCGATGGGGTTTGGGGGAGGCGAGCTACTACCTCGAGTTCGCGGCCCAGGTGGCCGCAGTGCGGGAGGCTTTGCTGGTGCTGCTCAGTGAGCTGCGGGCTCGAGGGCGAAGCATCGCGGCTGTTGGCAGTGAGGCACAGGCAGCCATTCTGCTCAACTATGTGGGCCTAGGCCGGGAGATCATCGACTTTGTGGTCGGGGAAGAGCCCGGCGCAGTGGGGAGGTTTATCGCCGGTGTGCACATTCCCATCTACGGGGCGCAAAAGTTGCTGGAGGCAGAGCCCGACTACCTGCTATTGCTGAGCCATTCGCCTGCGGAGGTAGAGCAAATCTGCCCCGCGTACCAGGGAAAGCGCATCGTGGCCTTGCCCTATCCAGACATTCTCAGCCCCCTGGCCCAGCGGAGGAAACCTTGGGCTTTGGGCCGATAGTGTCAAAAGACCTATTGTAAGAAAAGTTGAGTGCTATATTAGCAAGTAGATATGACGCCCGTTGAGTGGATCCGACAAATGGTCGAAGCCAACCGCGAAGCCCTTCGGCAGATACCCTTCCCGCCGGGTTTGGCGGAGTATGTGGAGGAGCTGGTCAAGACCGGTCAGACGGAGCAGATCATCGCCATGATGAAGATGAGCTTTCTCATCGGCGTCCAGCAGGGGGCCCGCAGCGAGGGGGTAGCCGTGACCCCCCCTGTCCGGATTCAGGCCTAAAGACGCTCGGGGCGAGGCCAGACCCTGGGCCCTAGGCCAAGGGCTTTTCTCCCGGCAAAAGCCGTTATGCCGGGGTGTTATGTTTTCGTTTCTAACGCAACACTCCGGCAATGGGGGGGCATGGTACGGCCGCCTCTTTCGCTTCCGTGGTGGTTTTTTCTTTCTTTTACGCCAGGGTTATGTCCATCACAGTAAAGTAAGCCGGTATAAGCAAGGGATACCATGAAACCCTCGCCCTCCGCCCCAATGGAAATCCGCGATAGCTTTTCCCAAGAGTTGCGTCCAGGTGAGGTGATTGGCAGTACTACCGAAGAGGGGGTGGTGCGCCTTGGGGTGGATGAAGAGGCCAAAATTTCCATAGAAGACGGGGCTTTGCGTTTTGCTCCCCTAGACACCCCAGGGTGGGGCCGTCAGGGGGTGGCCTATGGCCCTTTTGCCCGCAGGGCCGGTCTGGCCCTGGCGGTTTTTTTGCTCAACGGGCACAATAACTCTCAAACCGCTGAGCCAGGTGCGCTGCCGGGACGGCTTTTGGGAGGTCAGTCCAGCAGGGGTACACCCCTGCCGTTCAAAGTCCACTACACCGCCCAGCCCATGCGGGAAAACTTGGCTGTGGGTTGGTTCGACCATCCCGTTCCGAGCCAGCCCCTAGACTCTGGGCAGGCCCTGGTCATGCAGGGGCATTCCCACTACAATGGTCGGCTTTGTGTGGCCAAGCAGCGGGGCCTCCACCACTTACTGCTGGGCGTACAAAACAATCCCCTTTACCTGATTTCCCTGCTGCGGGAGCGGGGGGTGGTTTATTATGGGGCCTCCCTCGAGGGTAGCCGCCACCTACCGGCCCTGCCTAAGCTACGGCCCCTAGCCATAGACCCCTACAACCAGCCCGGGCCAAACCTGTATGCGGGGATCTATCAGTCCATCCTGGGGGAGCAAGGGTACCGGGCCGATACCCGGGTCTATGGAGTTCGGGTAGCCGATGTGCCCGAGTGGCAGGGCTACGGTACCGCCCTACTATTCGACCCCCAGCCACAGCTTGGGCGCAAAGCCCCTTTGGGGGAGGTGTGGCAGTTACAGGGTCCGGGTATGCTGCTACACCCGCCCGTGCCCGGTGGTCTTTTCCACCTGTGCCTAAGTGCACCAGCCAGCCTGATTTGGCGCTACCACGATCCCCAGCACTACCTAGCTCTGGAACTGAACGCCCATGAGATTCGCTTGAAGCTGCAATATGGTCGGCGGCAAGCGGTGCTGGCGTCCGAGCCTTATAGCGCACCACCCGGGCAGCCCCACTGGCTGCAGGTACTTGACGATGGGCTTGCCCTAACCCTTACCCTGGATGGCCGCCCGCTTTTTTCCGAGGTCCCCCTCCTCGAGCCCCGCCTGGCCCAGGCAACTGGGGTAGGGGTGGTGGGGCAGGTCACCGACCTCGAGGTACACCCGCGCGAGGTGTCGCTGCCGGCAGCGCTGGAGTTGGGCGGGCCCTGGCAGGCCCAGGGACACCAGACGGTGCTTGTTCCTCATCTAAGCCATCCGGCTGAGGACTCGCTGGTTTTCTGGGAACCCACCCTAGGCCAAGGTAGGCTATCGCCTGCTGAGGGTGGGCTGTGCATTGAGGCGGTGGAAGGGGTGCGCAGCTTCTACACCGTACCCTGGGAAGAGGGGGCTCTGGTGGATTTGGAGGCGGAAATTCTTCCCCCAGGCACCCATCCCAAAGAAGGACACCAGAGTTGCGCGGGGCTTTGTCTTTGGCAGGACGCTCAGCACTATTTGGTGGTGGCCCTGCACCTAGACGACCAGGTGAGCCTAGTGACGGCGGCCCTGCGCTTTGCTGGCTATGAAGACCCCTACGATGCCGTGTTTAGCCGGGTACCCGATCTGCTCTACCATGGCGTGCCGGTTCGTTTGCGGGTGGTTTGCGACGGGGAGCGGTTTCAGGTTTATCTGGAGGGCGAGCCCGTACTCTACCGGGCCTTGCGCGACATCTACCCGGGGGCTGGCCGCCTATTAATTCGCCGGGTGGGGCTGGCCTTGAGCGGTTTTGGCCGGGATACCGGTAGCATTTTTCGCTCCTGGCTTGGGCGAAAGTAGACCGGGTCGGATTGTACGTTTAACTGAGCTCATTTAGGGAACGTTTGCTTTCCAGCCAGGCCAGCACCGCCTCGGCAGCGGTTAGGTTGGTGGCCAGCGGTACATTATGCACGTCGCAGACCCGCATCAGGGCCTGTACGTCGGGCTCGTGGGGTTGAGCCTGGAGAGGGTCGCGTAGAAAAATGACCGCCAGTACCTTATCCTCGGCTACCATAGCCCCGATCTGCTGATCGCCTCCGAGTGGGCCCGAGAGCAGGCGGGTTACTTTTAGACCTGCTTTCTCCTGCAAAAGCCGTCCGGTGGTGCCGGTAGCGACCAGGGGAAACTGCGCCAGCAGGTCTTTATGGTCTTTGGCAAAGGAGATCATGTCGGTCTTCTTGCCGTCGTGAGCGATGAGGGCCAGTGCCTTCATGGCCCTATTCTATGTGGGCGGTACAATCCCTAGTGGGGAGATACCTATGAACCTCGATTTCCTCGAACAGCTCCTGCAGTCCCTAGGCCCTACCGGCTTCGAGCAAGAGGTGGCCGCTTTGTGGCTTGCCCAAGCCCGCACCTTTGCTGAGCAGGTGGATGCCGACCGCCACGGCAACGTCTACGCCACTATAAACCCCGGGGGTTCCCCTCGTCTGATGCTGGCCGGCCACATGGACGAGATAGGGGTGATCGTCTCGCATATCGACGATAACGGTTTTATCTGGTTCAAGGCCCTGGGCGGCTGGGACCCCCAGGTGTTGGTAGGGCAGCGCCTGCGCTTCAAAGGGCCCCGGGGAGAGGTATGCGGGGTGGTGGGGCGCAAAGCCATCCACCTACTCGAGCCCGAGGAGCGAGAAAAAGCGGTGAAGCTCAAAACCCTTTGGGCTGACATTGGGGCCAAGGATGGCCAAGAGGCCCGGGAGTGGCTCGAGGTGGGCTCCATTGGGGTTATCGACCAGCCCTTCCGCTACTTGTTGGGCCGCCGCCTGGTCTCCAAAGCCATTGATAACCGTATAGGGGCCTTTATTGTGCTGGAGGCCCTTCACCAGGCCAAAGCACTCGGGGTGGAGGCCCAGGTGACCGCGGTGGCCACGGTGCAGGAGGAGATCGGGGCCTATGGGGCCCGCACGGCGGCTTTCCGCCTCGAGCCCGACACCGCCTTGGTGGTGGATGTCACCCACTGCTCGGCGGCCCCCGAGATGGACAAGAAGCTGGTGGGGGAGGGGGCTTTGGGCAAGGGAGGGGTGCTGGATATCGGTCCTTTTGCCCACCCTAAGGTGGTGGCACGCCTGCGGCAGATCGCCCAGACCCACGGCATTCCCCACACCCTCGAGGCCCATGCGGGCTATTCTGGTACCGATGCCGACGAGATTGCTTTGGTGCGGGAAGGCATTCCCACCGCCATCCTTTCGGTGCCCAACCGCTACATGCACAGCCCCTCGGAGATGATAGACCTGGACGATGTGGAACACATCGTTCGCTGGCTAGCCCTTTACGCTCAGAATCCCCTTTCTACCGGCGAGCTTCTGCGCCTCGAGGTCGGCTGAGCCTAGTTGAGTGTGCGGTTGCCCCCCATCAGGCCCCGGGCCCGCTGGGCGTAGTGGCTCAGGGTTTGGTGCCACTCGTCGGAAGGGTGTAAGTAGGGCAGCACGGCCTCGCTGCGCGAGATAATCTCGTCAGGATGGCGGAAACCGAGCTGGGCTAAGGTGTCCACCACCATCTCCTGAGCGGTCACCCAGTCGCGGCTGCCCTCAGGCGCTTCTTGTACGGCAATGCTGTAGTGCGCGAGGGCCTCCTCCAGGTGCAAAAGGTCGTAGGCCAGGTTGCCTAGGATGAGGTGGCCCGCGCTTAAACTGCCCTGCCGGATAGCTTCTTGGGCTGCTTTTTCCGCCTCCTCGTACTGACCCAGCCGATAGAGGGTCTCGGCTAGGTCGCCGTAGGCCTCCCCGAGGTAGCTATACTCGGGATCGCGCAGCACCTCACGCAAGGTGGCCTCGGCTTCAGCCAGCTTGCCAGCCTCGAGGTAGGCCACCGCCAGCTCGTGTAGGGCGTGGCTCTTATCGGAGTTTTCGGCCCGCCGAACCGCCTCTTTGAAGGCCTCGATGGCCTCCTGGGTTTGGCCTAGCTGCATCAGGGCCTGCCCATGCACCAGAGGGGTGCCGTGGGCAGGCTCGGCCCCCTCGCGCTCCTTCTCCAGGGCCTGCTGGATGGCTTCCAGGGCCAGGCTGGGATTACCCAGCAAGAGCTGGCCGCGGGCCTCGAGGTAGTGGCGTGTGGCGGCGTCCTCGGGGTCTTCCAGTTCAGGGATGGAAGGCTGGGCTTCTCGTAAGGCCTCTAGCGCCTCCTGTCCCATTCCAGCCTCCACATACATAGCCGCAGCATCAATCAGGTTCCAGTAGCGTTCCATGCCCAAGGCCATCTGAGCGGCCTCGCGGTAGGCTGTGGCCGCCTCGCTGGCCTGGCCTAGCCGCTCGTGGGCCTTGCCCCGCAGGGTATGGGCCCGCCAGCTTAGGAAGGCCGGCAGGGGCAGGGGGCGGTTTAGGATTTCCAGGGCTTCTTCCGGCAGGCCCAGGTACATCAGCGCTTGCGCTTGGTGGTAGAGGGCCTGGGGGTCGTTGGTCTTGGGTAGAATCTGGCGCACCTCATCCTCGGAGGCTCCTTCCAAAGCGCGCAGTTCGCCCAGTATCGAGCGGTAGCGGGGGTGGGCCTCGAGGGTAGGGAGGCTGGCCAAGCCTTCTTCCAAAGCGCGATGGGCGCCCTCGACGCCCCCCTCACCGTACAAGGAATAGGCTTCGGCCAGCAGCAAGGCCACCTCCGCAGCCTTCTCGCCCTGAGCCAAAGCCAGGGTGCGTATCAGCACCTCGAACGCGGTATCGTAGTCGCCTTGATGGAGGGCCTCGAGCACTACTTGCATTGTTCACATCATATCGCCCGGGATTAGAAGGGATGAGCACTAGGTGACGATGTATGGCACCTAGCGGGTTTAAGGGATTTGGCTGGGCTGCCTTGGGAGGTTTAGGCCCCAGGACCCATTCCTCATCCAGAGATTGCGTAGCATATACTGCAGGGGTACGCCCGTTCGCCGGTATATAATCGGCGAATCCTATGTCCTGCCCGTGCCTGGGCACCTGATGGAGGTTTTGATTTGCCTACACGTATCAATCCTTGGAGCCTGATTCTGGTGGTCATCCTGGCCTACTGGCTTTTTACCCTGCTGGGGGGCAACAACACCCGCACTAGCGTGTCGTACACCGATTTCATCGCCTATGTGGAGGAGGGAAAGATAGCGCGGGTGGTCTTGCAAGAAGGCCGCATTACCGCCTACTTCAAAGCCCCGCAGCGCATCTCCGTTGGCAACACCACCGAGACCACCGACCGCTTCACGGTGGTAGCCCTGCCCTCCGGCTACACCGACCTCGAGCTCATCCAACTGCTGCGCAAAAACGGGGTTGAGATCACCAACCGCCCGCCCAGCATCTGGGGGCCCTTGCTGTATAGCCTCCTACCCATTGCAGCCCTGATTGCCTTCTGGTGGTTCTTCTTCATGCGGGCCCAGGGTGGGGCGGGGCAGGTCATGCAGTTTGGCCAGAGCCGGGCCCGGCAGTACGGTAAGGAGCGGCGGGTCAACACCACCTTTAAGGATGTGGCCGGGCATACTGAGGCCAAGCGCGAGCTGATGGAGGTGGTGGACTTTCTTAAGAACCCGCAAAAATACATCACCATTGGGGCCGAGATTCCCAAGGGGGTGCTGCTGGTGGGGCCGCCCGGAACGGGCAAGACCCTGCTCACCCGGGCGGTGGCGGGCGAGGCTGGGGTGCCCTTCTTCTCGGTCTCGGCCTCGGAGTTCATGGAGATGTTCGTGGGGGTGGGGGCCAGCCGGGTGCGCACCCTTTTCGAGGAGGCTCGCCGCAACGCTCCGGCCATTATCTTCATCGACGAGCTGGACTCCATCGGACGCAAGCGCGGCGCTGGCATTGGTGGGGGGCACGACGAACGGGAGCAGACCCTCAACCAGATCCTCTCGGAGATGGACGGTTTCGAGAAGGATACCAGCGTCATTGTGCTGGCTGCAACCAACCGCCCTGACATCCTCGACCCCGCCCTCTTGCGCCCGGGGCGCTTCGACCGGCAGGTGGTGATTGGCCTGCCTACCCTGGAAGAGCGCAAGGAGATTCTGCAGGTGCACATGCGGGGTAAGAAGTTCGCTTCTGATGTGGATGTGCATGCGCTGGCTCGTCTAACCCCTCAGTTCAGCGGGGCCGATCTGAAAAACCTGGTCAACGAGGCTGCGCTACAAGCGGCCCGGGAGAACGCCAGCGAGATCAGCCAGGCGCACTTCCAAGCTGCTTTGGACAAGATTATGCTGGGCCTCGAGCGCGGTACGCTCAAGCTGAGCGAGCAGGAAAAGCGGGCCGTAGCCTACCACGAGGCGGGCCACGCTATTGCCGGCGAGGTGCTGCCCTACGCCGACAAGACCGAGAAGGTCTCCATTGTGCCGCGCGGAATGGCCCTGGGGGTGCGCTGGAGCAAGCCCGAAGAGCGCATCCTGATGAGTAAGGAGCACCTCGAGGACACCCTGGCTATGACCCTGGCGGGCCGGGCTGCGGAGGAGCTATTCGTAGGTACCATCACTACCGGGGCGGCTAACGATTTCAAGCAGGCCACCAGCCTGGCCAAGCAGATGGTGCTGGACTGGGGGATGGGCGACCACTTCAAAAACGTGGCCTGGGGTTCCAACACCGGCCCCATCTTCTTGGGTGAGGAGATTGCCAAAAAGCAGGATCACTCTGAGGAGACCAGCCGTCTGATTGATGCCGATATCCGGACCATTCTGGATCGGGCCTATGAAAAAGCCAAAGAGGTGCTTTCTCGGCACGCTGAGGCCGTCCACCGGCTAGCTGAGGAGCTTCTCGAGTCGGAGATTGTGCAGGGTGAGCGGGTAAGGGAGATCATTGCCCAGACCCAGAAGCCTGAAGCTGTGGCTCCCACCGCCTTTAACCCCGAAGCCTAAAGCCCCTTTCTGGGGCCTTGCCTTGGATGGCTGCCCAACCGAGCAGCCATCTTTGGATTGTGGGCCAGAAGAGGAGGCCCCCCGGCCTGGCTACCGGGGGGGTGTACATGAAGCGTCTGGCAATAAGAAATATAACATATGGCATATTTTGTGTCAACATTTTTCCTAAGAGTGGCCACTTTTTTGCAGAACGCTCCGTGTAAAGCGAGCAAACGTTTTATTTTTTTGATACATCTGGCAACGGCCAATTGGCAAAGGCTTTGTTAAAGCGATCCTCGAGCAGGCCTTCTGCTTCTTGCAGGAAGCTGCGATAGCGCTGTACCAGTTCCAAGGCCTCGGGGGTCAGGTGGCTTCCACCCCCACCCTCTCCACCGGAGTAGCGCTCGAGCAGGGGGAAGCCTAGGCCCGCCTCAGCTTTGCGCAGCCGCTCCCAGGCCGCCCGGTAGCTCAGGCCAATGCGCCCTGCGCCAGCTTTGAGGCTACCCTCCTCGGCCACCGCCAGCAGCAGCCTTAGGGTGCCGGGGCCCAGCAAAAAGCGACCAGACTCAGACTCGAGCCAAAACTTTACTCGAAGCCGCACGGCCATGCCGACAGCTTAGCGCAACTTACGGCTTTCCCAATTGGCGTGCAGGTAAAGGTAGTACAACCAGCCACGGATGGAAAGAGGGCCCATCGCATTGTGGGGAATGTACTCGGGGTCAACGGTGCTGTATAGCCTTTCGACGACCCAGAGGGTGTGCCATCGGGTGTTGTGAAACTCAGTCGCCAGGGCTTCCTGGCTGAGCCCTTGAGGGGGCTTATACGGATGGTGCTCGTCATTACCAATGGCTGACCCCAGGCCACCGACAATCGGCGCTGGCCCCAACGCTCAATGCCGATGATGTGCCGGGTAATTTCTTCTGCCTGGGGGTTTCGGGCCTTCAAAATACGCTCTTTGATGGGCTCGAGGGTCTCAAGAAAGTCGGCTTTGAACTCATAGAGCTTCTTTCCCCGGGCAGGCCATTCAATGAGGATAGGCTTGCCCAGTCGCATAATATGATCCTGTAGTTTCATACGTGTAATAAATCCACCCTCCTTTGATCTTGAGGCCCGTCGAGTTTTGGGTCAGCTTACGTTTGTTGCGCACTACCCTGGAACGACAGTTTACCTTATATTTTGCCGTTATCCTGGTAATAGGACGCTGTTATGCCCGAACGCTACATTCCCCCGCCTACCCCACAGTATGCCCTCGAGTCCGGCCCCATCCTGCTTAAGGATGGTCGCACCGCTACTTTGCGCCCGGCCCGGCCCGAGGATCGCGAGCTATTCATCGAGTTCCTCAAACGCCTTTCCCCTCAGGCCCGCACATACCGCTTCTTTTCGGAAATCCAACCCGAGGTTGCTGCGGACTTGCTTTTGCGCAAGCCGGAGGGGGAGGACAAAGTAACCCTGGTGGTGCTTACCGGCGATCCCGAGCGCATCATCGCTACAGGGGAGTACGTGCAGGAGGGGCCAGGGGCCATCACGGCAGAGGTGGCCTTTTTGGTGGACGACTGGTACCAGGGTCGGGGGCTTGGCTCACTCCTGTTGGAGCGATTGGCCCTGATTGGGGTGCGGCGGGGCATCCGCCGCTTCCACGCCTACACCTTGGCCGAAAACAAACAGATGCTGGATGTGTTCAAGGCCAGTGGGTTCAAGGTGGAGGCCCACACCGAATCAGGCGAGGTGGAGGTTAGCTTCGATATCGAACCCAGCCCAGAGATGGTGGCCCGTTTTGAGCTGCGCGAGCGGGTAGCCACAGTGGCCTCGCTTTTGCCGGTGCTGCGTCCTCGAGGGGTGGCGGTGGTGGGGGCCTCGCGCGACCCCAACAGCGTGGGCTACCGGGTGTTGGAGCATCTAGTGCTCAACCGTTTTCAGGGCCCGGTCTACCCGGTCAACCCGGCGGCGGCCTTGGCTCCGGGGGAGGTGCCGGTGGTGGGCTCCATGCTGGCCTATCCCTCCATCAAAGCCGTGCCTGGGCCGGTGGATCTAGCGGTCATTACCACCCCTCGCGACAAGGTTCTCGAGGTCGCCGAAGCCTGTGGGCAGCGTGGGGTACGGGCTTTGATGGTGATTACCACCGATATGAACCCCCCCCAGATTCAAGCTTTGTTGCAAACCTGCCAACAGTATGGGATGCGCTTGTTGGGGCCGGGTTCGCTGGCTTTGATGAGCACCAGCCCTGAGGTGCAGCTTTGTGCTGGTCTGGCCCCGGCCCTTCCTTTAAGGGGCCGCATCGCCATGTCCAGCCAAAGCGGAGCAGTGGGGCTGGCGGTGCTGGAGTATGCCCGGGAGATGGGCCTGGGGTTCTCTAACTTCGTTTCGCTGGGGGCCAAGGCCGATATATCCTCCAACGACCTGATCCAGTACTGGGAGGAAGACCCCGATACGGGTCTGATCCTCTTGTATGTAGAGTCGTTCGGCAATCCCCGGCGCTTTGCCCGGCTAGCCCGGCGGGTAGGGCGTAAAAAGCCCATCCTAGCCGTGCGGCCTGGAAGGGACGTGGTGGTGGAGGCCTTGTTTAAGCAGACCGGGGTGGTGCGGGCGGAAAATCTAGAAGAGATGTTTGACATTGCCGCTTTGCTGGCCCATCAGCCCTTGCCCGAAGGCCCACGGGTGGCCCTTCTAACCAATGCCTCTGGGCCAGCCGCCTTGGCTGCCGAGGCCTTGCGGGCCGAGGGGCTGGTGGCTGAGGTACACGACCTGGGCTCGAGGGCCTCGGCAGAAGACTACCGGAGTTCGGCCAAGGTGCTGCTAACCAGTGGTTGTCACGCTGCTATCGCCCTTTTTGTACCCCTAGGCTACGCTAGCATAGAGGAGGTGGCCGGGGCTTTGCGGGAGGCCCTGCAAGAGGCCCGAGCCCAGGGGGTGGGCATTCCTGTCCTAACCTGCTTTATGGCTGCAGGGCAGCCCCGGGTGCGCTTGCAAAGGGAACAGGTGCCCTCCTACCGTTTCCCCGAGTCGGCAGGGCGGGCCTTGGCGGCGGCCTACGCGTATGCCCGCTGGCGGGAAAGCCCCCCTGGGGAGATTCCCGACCACGATGTACAAGAAGACCAGGCCCGGGCCTTGGTGGGTCGGGCCCGGGGCCTCTTGACGCCGAAGCTGGCCGCACAACTGCTGGGCTATTTCGGCCTTAGGCTTTCCTCCCCACCCCAGGAGGGCATTGCCCTAGCCTTGCGCATTGTACATGACCCCTTGTTTGGCCCGGTGCTAACCTTAGCCCTCACCGGCCTGCCTTTGGGGGAGCAGGTGTTGGGTATTCGTATTACCCCGCTGACCGATATCGAAGCTTGGCAGATGCTCACGCCCCTAAGCGGGAAAGCCCACCTCGAGAGTCTGCAGGACCTTCTTTTGCGGGTGTCTCGCTTGGTAGAGGAACTGCCCGAGGTGGTGGGCCTCGAGCTTGACTTAGCGGCTACACCGCAGCACACGGCGCTTACCCGGGCTGCGGTTCGCTTGCGGGAGTAAGGGGTTGGGGCGTTACATAGCGCAAACTCACCTTGCGGGGCTATATTCTAGAAACAAGTAAACCCATGCAAGGAAAAGCAATGTCAACACTCACCTACACCAACGCCGTGCACCTTCTACGGCGGATGGCGGCCCGTGGGCGCCGAGAAGAGGCCCAAGGGCTGGCTGAAATGGGCTTGGAGGCGGCGGTCGATCACCTGTTGCAACCGCCTAGACCTGCTCCTCCCTACACTACCAGTGCCACCCGTGCCGAGCGTCTCCAGCAGCACCTCGAGATCAGCCAGCTTTGGATTAACCACTGGCTCCGCACTCCCACTCCTGCCGCGGAACGAATGGTGCTGTTTTGGCACGGTCACCTCACCTCTGAGTTTCGCGAGACCATGGGAGCCCAGGGGATTGACTTTTGGAACCAGTTTGCCACGTTCCGCCGGTTAGGCTACGGGCCTTATGGCGAATTGCTCAAGGCCATGGCTAAGGATCCGGTGATGCTGCTTTACCTCAACAATGCCCAGAGCCGAAAGGAGCATCCCAACCAGAACTGGGCCCGCGAGCTGCTCGAGCTTTTCACCATAGGCCCGGGTCACTACACCGAGCAGGACATCCTTGAGGCGGCTCGAGCCTTCACAGGCTGGACAGTGCGGCTTTCTGGCGGGCAGCGCCCCCGTGAGGCCAGAGCCAACGTGCCCTTTGAATTTGTGTTCAACCGCGCCTGGCACGACCCTAGGGAAAAAACCTTCCTAGGCCAGCGGGTACGCACCGGCGAGGAGGTGCTGCAAATCCTGATTGAACACCCCCAGACCTATCTCTTCCTTGCACGAAAATTGCTGCGCTTCTACCTAAGTCCTGAGCCACCCGAGGCCTTGGTGCAGGAGGGGGCTAAGATTTTGCGCACCATGGAAACCAGAGAGTTCTTGCGCTGGCTGTTTACCCGGGAGGTCTTCTATCAGCCCCAATACCGCAATGCCCTCATCAAAAGCCCGCTGGAGTACCTGGTGGGGCTTTTATACGCTGCTGGTGTGGAAAGCATAGATTTCGCAGGGCGCTCGGGTCGAGTGCTTTACCAGGCCCTAGCAGCCATGGGTCAGGTGCCCTTTGATCCCCCTAGCGTGGCGGGCTGGGAGGGGGGGCGGGCCTGGCTGGCCGAGTCGCTATTATTGACTCGCTTGAACCTGCTGGCTGGGTTTGCGGGCCGCGAGAGTTCTCTCGATCTGGCTGTGTTTATGGATGGGGCCAGTAGCCCCCTGGCGTTGGTGAAGCCGGAAGCGCAACTACTGTAGGGAGCCTTTCATGGATAGACGTGATTTTATCAAACGATCCCTCCTGGCTTTGGCCCTGGGCCAGGGTGCCCCCTCGTTGCTTTCCAAAACGGCTCTGGCTGCTCAGGCCAAGGACAAAGTCCTGTTGGTGGTTAACCTTTTTGGCGGCAACGACCAGCTTAATACCCTGGTGCCCTACCGCAACGAGCTGTACTACCGGCTGCGGCCCAATATCGCCATCAAACGCGAAGAAATTTTGGACTTGGGCTTCAACGGGCAACAACTGGGTCTTCACCCAGCCCTCAGACCGCTTATGTCCATGTGGGAGCAAGGCGACCTAGCCCTGATCCCTCAGGTGGGCTACCCTAACCCCAACCGCAGCCATTTTATTTCGACGTCTATCTGGCACACGGCTGATCCCAGTCGCAAGGAGAAAACCGGTTGGCTGGGCCGTTGGGGTGATTTGCAGGAGGATCCTTTTTGCGACACTTTTTTGGGTGGAGCCTCCCCCCAGGCCCTGGTAGGGGATAAGCGCACCGCACCGGCTATCCAGAGCATCGATGCTTTCAGTATCCGCCTACCCCGGTCTTTCGAGCAGGCTTTGGCGCAAGAAATCCGCCAACCCCGCCGTGGCCCTGCCGAGGAAGTGCGCCAGGCTATGTTGGCTCTACGTAGCGCGCTGGACCGGGTAGGGGCGTTGCGTGCGGTTCGCAACCAGGCGCAGTACCCCGACAATGCCTTTGGCAAAAGCATGGCCGATATCGCCCGTATGATAGCCGGGGGGCTGGGCAGCAGCGTGTACTACACTACCCTGGGGGGGTGGGATACCCATGCCGGACAACCCCCCCGCCAGGCTGAGCTGCTCGGTTACTTGGCGCAGGCCTTGGCTGCTTTTCGGGCTGATATGAAGGCCATCGGTCGGGATAGGGATGTGATGCTGTTGGTCTTCAGCGAGTTTGGCCGGCAGGTGGCGGAAAACGCTTCCTTCGGTACCGACCATGGGGAAGGAGGGTTGATGCTGGTACTGGGAGGAGGGGTGAAAGGGGGAGTGTACGGGGATGAGCCTAACCTCGAGGACCTGGAACTCAACGCGCTAAAGTACCAGACCGATTTTCGTAATGTCTATGCCGCCGCTTTAGAGTGGATTGCGGCCGACCCTAAGGTGGTGCTGGGAGATACATTCCAGCCGTTGCGTCTCTTTTAGACCAGAGCCGTGCGGCTTGGAAGGGCCGGGGGCGGCCCGGTTCGGTGGCTGTACCAGGTTTCTGTTTTTGACGTAAACCACCGGTTGGAGTATAATAAGCCGTTGGAAATAGAGCGCGACCCAAGCGCTTTTTTTGTTCTGAAAGGACAGGAGATACCAGATGTCCCAGGTTTTGCCCATTGAGATTACCGACGAGGTCAAGCAAAGTTTCATCAACTACGCCATGTCGGTCATAGTGGATCGGGCTCTGCCCGATGTGCGCGACGGCCTAAAACCCGTGCAGCGACGCATCCTCTATGCGGCTTACCAAGACGGGGTGCTGCCCAACCGCAAGCACGTCAAAAGCGCCAAAATTGTGGGCGAGGTAATGGGTAAATTCCACCCTCACGGCGATGCGGCCATTTACGACACTATGGTGCGCATGGCCCAGGAGTGGAGCCTGCGGTACCCCCTTATAGACGGCCAGGGGAACTTTGGCTCCATTGACAACGATCCTCCCGCCGCCCCGCGCTATACCGAGGCCCGGCTTTCCAGCCTAGGCTACGAGATGCTCCAGGACCTCGACAAAGAGACCGTGCCGATGGTGCCCAACTACGATGGCACCCACCTGCAACCTGAGGTGCTGCCCTCGGCCTTGCCCAACATGCTGGTCAACGGGGCAGCAGGCATTGCGGTGGGTATGGCCACCAGTCTGCCACCGCACAACCTGAGCGAGGTGGTCGACGCTCTGGCCCTCATGATCGACAACCCCGAGGTTACCTTAGACGAGATTATGAAGGTGCTCCCGGGGCCGGACTTTCCCACCGGGGCCAAGCTTTCCCGCCGAGGTATCCGGGAGGCTTACGCCACCGGGCGGGGCAGCCTCAAGGTGCGGGCCCGAGTACGCAACGAGGAGAAAAATGGGCGGGCCATGTTGGTTTTCACCGAGATTCCTTTCCAGGTGAACAAGGCCGACCTGATTGCCCAGATAGCTTCCCTGGTGCGCAACAAGGTCATTGAGGAAGTGGCTGCCCTGCGCGACGAGTCTGACCGCCAGGGGATGCGCATTGTGGTGGAGCTCAAGCGGGGGGCCAATCCCCAGGTGGTGCTCAACAAGCTCTACAAGCACTCGCGTTTGCAGACCAGCTTTACGGTGAACCTCCTGGCTATTGTGCATGGTGAGCCCAAGGTGCTTTCCCTGCCCCAGATGATGCGCTACTACCTCGACCACCGGGGCGAGGTGGTGCGCAAGCGCACGGAGTATGACCTGCGCAAGGCCCGGGAGCGGGCCCATATCTTGGAAGGGCTCTTGATTGCCCTTGACCACATCGACGAGGTCATCGCCCTAATCCGCGCTTCGCAGGAGGCTGCCGAGGCCCGCTTAGGGCTGATGAGCCGCTTTAACCTGACCGAGGTGCAGGCCCAGGCCATCCTGGACATGCGACTGCAACGGCTGGTGGGCCTCGAGCGGGAGAAGCTACAGCAGGAGTACCGCGAGCTGATGGAGGAGATTGGCCGCCTCGAGGCTATTCTGGGGGACGAAAAGCGCCTGTGGCAGGTGGTCAAAGACGAACTGCTGGAAATCAAGCGCAAGTACGGGGATGCTCGCCGTACCCAGATTACCGAGTTTGAGGAAGGTTTCAGCCTCGAGGACCTTATCGAAGACGAGGAGATGGTCATTACCCTTACCAGTCAGGGCTTTTTGAAGCGCACCCCCCTCGAGGCCTACCGCGCCCAGGGTCGCGGCGGGGTGGGGGCCCAGGCTGGCAAACCCAAGGAAGAGGACGAGGCCATCTCGGTGTTTGTGGCCTCGATGCACGATACCCTGCTTCTCTTTACCAACCGGGGTCGGGTCTATGCCGAGAAGGTGCACGAGCTGCCTGAGGCCAGCCGTCAGGCTAGGGGAACCCATGTGGTGAGCCTGCTCCCCTTGGCCGAGGGCGAAGAGGTGGCGGCTTTGCTCAGCGTGCGCGACCTGACCCAGCCGGGTTATTTCGTCTTTGCCACCCGGGGTGGCCTAGTCAAGAAAACCGAGATTAGAGAGTACCAAAACCTGAGCAGCGCCGGGCTGATTGCCATCAACCTGGTGGAAAACGACGCCTTGGTGGGGGTGGCCATCGCCCAGGAGGGCGACCAGGTGATGTTGGCTACGCGCAGTGGCCAGGCTATCCGCTTCGACCTAGCCGAGGTGCGGGCTACCGGAAGGGCCAGTCAGGGGGTGACCGGCATTCGTTTCAAGCCGGGTCGTGCCGACGAGGTGGTCTCTTTGGTGGTGCTGCCCAAAGGCGAGGAAGGCGAGGTGTTGGCCGTGGGTACCCTAGGCTACGGCAAGCGCACCCCGGTCTCGGAGTATCCCTTGCAAGGGCGCGGTGGGATGGGGGTTATCACCTTCAACACGAACCCCAAGGTAGGGCAGCTCGCCGCGCTTTTGCGGGTCAAGGGCGATGAAGACCTATTGGTACTCTCCAAACGGGGCATCGCCATCCGCACCAAGGTGGCCCAGATTTCCCAGTATGGGCGGGCCACCAGCGGGGTCAAGATTATGAACCTAGCGGAAAATGACGAACTGGCCTCGGCGTTTGTGGTGGCCTCGGAGGACTAATACCACCATGAACCTGCCACGGTGGGGCCTTTGTAAAGGCCCCGCTTTCCCTGCAGAAAAAAGCGCGGAAGGGAATCGCTCCAGGTGGCCTTTGCGGGGGGTGTAGCCAAAAAACAAAAGCGCCCCCGGCTTCCTGACGGCACCCGTTCCGTGGCGCTTAGGGCTGCTGCCTTCCGGCCCTGACCCGGTTCACGCTGGTACGCCGCGTCAGACCGAGGACGCGACCTCAAGGATAGCACAGCTCCCCCTCGAAGCAACAGCCCTTGTAATCGGTCAACACATGTGAGACTGGGGAACCGACTCCTCCTGCATCATAGCTAAATACTCCAAGGGAGCAAGACCCCCCAGGGCCATGTGAGGCCTTCGGCGGTTGTAGTGGTCCAGGTAGGCATCCAGCTCTGCCTGTAGCTCGCTGAGCCGGGGGGGCAGAGGCCGGGTATAGAGCTCCTCCCTAAAGGTCCGTTGCACCCGCTCCACGTGACCATTGAGTTTAGGACTCCTCGGCGGCAGCACAAACAAGGCAATCCCCAGAGCACAGCAGGCCTCCTCAAACTCGGCCATG
>NZ_AUHY01000007.1 GCF_000423425.1 Meiothermus rufus DSM 22234
GGTTTGAGTCCGGCCAGGCCCTTTTCTTTTAGGGCTTTTTTCCAGCGGTGGTAGGTGGCCCGGCTGATCCCGACCAGGTCCTGGATCTCCTTCCAGCTCTTTTTACTTTCACGCAGGGCTTTGACCAGTCGGAGCTTGCGCAGACGTTCCTTGACCTCTGGGTCGCCTGCTTTGGCCTCGGCCAGCCTCTGTGCTTGTCTAGCGCCTTGCCATATCTCTCGGCCAACGGTGGTAAACTGCACCTGGGGAACCTCCTTTCTTGGTTGGTTCCCCTCTTTTTATCCCAGCTTAGAGTCTCACATGTGTTTGTCCAGGTTCATGCTCTTGGACCAAGGGGCTAGACTGGGTTCATGCATCGCTGGCCTTTCCTGCTTTTTCTTCTGCTGGCCCTTGCCCTGGCCCAGAACACCCACACCGTCCAGCCCGGCGAGACGCTTTACCGCATCGCCCAGCGCTACAACACCACGGTAGAGGCCCTGCAAGTGTTGAACAACATCTCTGACCCCACCCGGCTGCAGGTAGGGCAGGTTCTGCGCCTGGGGGGATCGCCCGAGGTTGCCCGACACCGCCTCGTCCGGCCTTTACCCCCCCTGGAGGCCCTGGAGTGGCCCCGCCAGACCCTCCAGGGCCACCTGGCCGTGCTGCGCCTCCAGGCCCCGCAAGCCGTGGAGGGCAGTGTGCACTTTTGGGGAAGCCGCTACCCTATTCAGCAGAACCGAGTGCTACTGCCGGTGCCAGCCTTACAGGCCCCGGGGGTCTACCCCGCCTTGCTGCAACTTGAAGGCCAGCGCCTTAGGCTCGAGGTTCGGGTGGTTGCGGGCAACTACGGGCGCTACGTTTTGCAACTCCCCCCCGAGCGCCAGGCCCTGCTGGTACCCGAGCGGCTGCGGGCCGAGCGGCAGCGGGTACTGGCGGCTTGTAACCCGCAGGAACCCCAGCACTGGCAAGGCCCCTTCCGCAGGCCCGTCCAGAGCCAGCGCATCACCGACCCCTTCGGCACCCGCCGCAGCTACGATGGGGGGGCTAGCTACGGCTACCACGAGGGCATCGACTACGGCGTACCGGAGGGTACCCCAGTCTACGCCCCGGCCCCGGGGGTGGTGGCCCTGGCCGAGAAACTGGAGGTGCGCGGTGGGGCTGTGGTGCTGAACCATGGCCTGGGGGTGTGCAGCGGCTACTGGCACCTCTCGCGCCTGGCCGTAGAGCCTGGGCAACGGGTTCGCCCCGGCGAGCTACTGGGCTACTCCGGCAACACCGGCCTTTCCAATGGACCCCACCTGCACTTTGAAATTCGGGTACACGGGGTGCCCACCAACCCCGCCCCCTGGTACCTCGAGGCCCCCTAGACTACTAGGGCTTCCCGCACCCCCTGTTCGGTGGCCAGGAAGCGCACTGGCACGTCCCAGGGGTCGTGGGGCAGCCTGGGCAGGAGCAGGGCCTCAGCGGTGAGGCCCACAGTGAGTATCCGGGCCTCGAGCTGCCGCAAAAAGCGATCGTAGAAGCCCTGGCCGTAGCCCAGGCGGTGTCCCTCCCGGTCGAAGGCCAGCCCCGGCACCAACACCGCCTCGAGGCGAGCGGGAGGCACCATAGGGGTGTCTGGGGCCGGCTCCCAGAAGCCATAGCGGTGCTGCACCAGGCGGCAGGGCAACGGGTGAACCTCGAGCTGATAAGCCTGGGCCCGGGGTAGGTAGTAGGTCGCGGGGTAGAGCTGCTGTAGCCCGGCAGGGTCGAGTTCGGAGCCAAAAGCGCTGTAAAGCAAAATGTGCCGTATCCCCCGCGCGGCCAAAAAGGCGGCTAGATGTCGGTTGAGTTGGGCTGAGAGGACCGGTATGGGTAGGCTGCTGCGCACCGCCTTGGCCCAGCGCCGAAGCTCGGGTTTGCCCATGGGGGTTTGCACAGTTCTGACTCTACCCGACGATGGGGAGAGGAGCATATCCCCCCAGGATATCTATTGACGCTCTGAGCCTTTCTCTGTCAAAATACCTGCTACGAGGGGTGTCCCCTCGAGGCTTTCTTCTAGGAGTCGGTTATGCCCAGGTACGTCTACCAGAACCTCGAGACCGGTGAACAGTACGAGTTCGAGCAAAGCTTCCATGAGCCGGCCTACACCCACCACCCCGAGACCGGGGCCCCCATCAAACGGCTCATCTTTGCCCCGGCGGTGGTCTTCAAGGGTTCGGGCTGGTACATCAAAGACTCCAAACAGAGCAGCAAACCGTCTAAGGAAAGCAGCAGCGAGGCTGCCGACTAGTCCTAGGCCCATCTACCCCTATCGCCCTTCTTCCCCGATACTGTAGGCGTTGACCGAAGGAGGTAGATGGGCATGATTTTGCTTTTTGGCATCGCGGCAGCGGTTCTGGGCATTGTGTTGCTGGCCCAGGGTGGGGCCCGCCGTGCCTTAGGGATACCCCTTCTGCTGGGGGGGCTGGCCCTGGCGGCTATCTCGCAAAGCTTTGTGGTGGTTCCCGCGGGGCATGTAGGGGTGGTGTTCAACGTGTTTGGTGGGGTACAGCCCACCCCTTTAGGCGAGGGCTTCCGCATCATCATCCCTGGCATCCAAAGCGTGGTGCTCTACGACGCCAGGCTCAAGGAAGTGACCCTGGCCAAAGGGCCAGCCCCTACGGGCACCTCTACCCCAGGTGAGGACGCCATTACCGCCCGCAGCAAGGAAGGGCTGGACATCGGGGTAGATGTAACGGTGCAGTATCGCATTAAGCGCAGCGAGGCCCCTGCGCTGCACCGCAACCTGGGGCCAGGTTACCTCGAGACCCTGATTGTGCCCCAGATTCGCAGCAAGGTGCGCGATGCGGTGGGTCTGTTCAACGCTGCCGAGCTCATCAGCACCCAACGTACCCAGCTCGAGGCTGCCGTAACCAAGGAACTGCGGGAAGCCTTGGAAGAACAGCACATCGAGCTAATCTCAGTGTTGCTGCGTCGCATCGACATCCCCCCCTCGGTGGCCAAGGTGATCGAGGAAAAGCAGACCGCCGAACAGCAAGTACAGGTCGAGATTAACCGGCGTCAGCAGGCCGAGATCGCCGCCCAGCGGGCGGTGGTTCAGGCTAAGGGCGAGCGCGATGCGGCCATCCTGCGGGCCGAGGGCGAGGCCCAGGCCATCCGGCTGCGCGGTGAGGCCCTGCGGCAAAGCCCTCAGGTGATCCAGCTCACCGTGGCGGAAAAGCTAGCCCCCAACATCAACACCATCCTGATTCCCAGCACCGGCAACTTTCTGCTCGATCTGCGCAGCCTGCAAAACCTCTCCCAACCCCAGCCGGCCCCCGCCCCAGAGCGCTAAGGGGCTTGCAGCCGCACCACCCCACCAGGGCCTAGGCCATGGGCAGCGAACCAGCCCCGGGGAACCTCCAGCACCTGCCGGTAGACCACCCCAGGGTTGTAGCTCGGGCAGGCGGGCCCTTGGGGACAGGGCTCGAGGTCCAGGATGGTCAGGATGGTACCCTGGCGGTCGAGAAAGGCCACCGAGACTGGAATGTGCAGACCTCGAGCGCTCCAGGCCTCGTCCTGAGCCTGGGCGAAGGTGTACAAGATGCCCTGGCCTGGCTTTAGGCTGCGCCGGGCCAACCCCGGCTGCTGCAAGGGGCTGGTAAAACGGTAGACCATCAGTTCTTCTCCCCCCACCACGACGACGCTCCGAGGGGAGAGGGTATCGGGCCGAGGGGCTCGAGCCCGTAAAAGCTGCCCAGCCCAGAAATACCCCCCGGTAGCCACCGCTACCGCCAAAGCCAACAGACCCAGGCCAAAAACGCGCAGACGACCACGGTTCATGGGTTGCGCACCACTTCTATCTCGAACAAAAAGGGCCAGAGTTTACCGGTGACAAACAGGCGGTTGTTCTGGGCATCGTAGGCAATGCCATTGAGCACCGCATCGGGGTTGGGGTTGCGGGCCTGGGCCAAAAGTACCAGGCCGGTCAGGTCGAGCCAGGCTTCCACCTGGCCGCTCGCAGGGTGAATGATGGCAATGCGGCGGGTCATCCAAACGTTGGCCCAGATGCGGCCCTGGATATACTCCAGCTCGTTGAGCCGTTCCACCGGCTGGCCGTCTGCCCGCACCACCAAGGTGCGTTCGGGCCGTAAGGTTCGGGGGTTCAGGAAGAACAAGCGGGCCGAGCCATCCGACATGATTAGGCGCTGGCCGTCGTGGGTCAGGCCCCAGCCCTCGGTATCGTAGGTAAAACGGCCCAGTGGGTTGAAACTGAGGTCGTAGATAAAGCCCTCCCGGTTCTGCCAGGTGAGCTGGTAGAGGCGGTTTTGGAAGATGGTGATCCCCTCGCCGAAGTACTGGCTGGGCAGCATCCGGCGCTGCAAAACCTGCCCGGTCTTCAGATCCACCTTGCGCAGGCTGGACTGGCCGTATAGGCCGGTACCTTCATAAAGGTAGCCGTTGTGGTAGACCAGGCCCTGGGTAAAGGCGGTGGGATCGTGGGGGTAGGTGTTGACCACCCGGAACCCCCAGACCGGCACCTGGGCCAGGGCCGGAAGCAACAAAAAGGCTAAAAAGGCCAAGGCTCTTGCCACAGCTCTACCTTAGCGCATGAACCACAAGATGAATGAGTGGGCCTTCTCGGGGGCTACCAGCGGGGCATACCAGCCAGGTGGCCCAGGTCGTGGCGTAAACGCTGTTCGGCTTCGCCTCGCACGAACTCCAGCTTGGTACCGTAGCGGGCCGCCAGCTCGGGCAGCACCCGCTTGAGTTCAACCTCTTCCACCGGCTGGTTCGGGCAGTGGGCCTGGGCAGCCTGGGGGCTGCTACCCACCCAGCCATCCCCACAGCGCCAGGCCTTTTCCGAGAGGCTCCAGGGTACCAGCACGTACTGCAAACGCCCTTCCTGTAGCAAAGCCAGCACCTGCTCGAGGCCGCCCACCCCTTTCTCCCGCACCGCATCCAGCAAGGCCTCCTCCTCCCGGCGCTCCACCTGCTCAATCGTCGGAGAGACCGCCTTGAGTACCTCCGCCGGGCTGGGCACCGGGGTATGCAACGGCGGCAGCACCGCCACCACCTTCTCCGCCACCGGCCCTGGCAAAAGGGCCTGGGCCTCCTCGGGGGCTCCTAGCAGAATCAGGCGTTGCTGGCCCCGTTCGGCCATCTGCTGCTGCAAAATGGCCCCGGCCTCGCGGAAGAAGCGCTGGCTCCACTCGTCCACCCGCCGCTGGAACTTGTCCTTGCCCGAGCCGCCCCGGGCCGGAATACCGCCATTGCCAAGGGCCGGCGAGGCGCTGCGGCCTGGAGTGCCGGTGCGGTCCTCGCCCAAATAGCGCCAGTTGTGGGTGTCGAGCGGGCGAAGAGCATCGGCCAACTCCTCAATCTCGCCCAGAAAAACCTCGAAGAAGCGCAGGCGTTCCTGGTTCATGTACACCACGCCGTAGCGCTGGTACTCGTCGAGGGCGAAGAGCAGGGGGGCCAGGTAGGGCGGGCCCCAGTGGGCCTCCACCCCGCTGCGGGGCTCGAGCAGGGGCAGCTCGACCTGCAGGTGGTAGTCCTCGAACATATCCTCGGCCACAAAAAGCGCCCGCGTGCGGCCCTGGGGAATGTAGTGCTGGAGTTGCTCCACCACCTTCTTGCTCAAGGCTGGGGGCACCTCGAGGCGCTCCAGGGCCTCCTTGGCCCGCAGCACGTAGGCTTTACCGCTGTTGTCGGGGTTGGCCGGGTTGACGCTCAGGTACAGCGACAACACCGGGGCCGGATGCGCGGCGATGTTTTGCTTCATGTAGGTGATCTGCGCTTTGTTCAGCATAAAGCCTCCTTCCATTAAAACCCAATGCCCAGGCCCCAGCGGCCAAAGGTAAAGAGAATCAGCCCCACCACCAGAATGGTCGCCAGGTTGAGGGCCAGTCCGGCCCGCACCATGTGGGGGATGCGCAGCCCTTCGTAGGCGAAAACGATGGCGTTGGGCGGTGTGGCCACCGGCAGCATGAAGGCCGCCGAGGCTGCCAGTGCCACCGGGATGGTCAGGAGCCGCACATCCACCCCCAGCCCCACCGCCAAAGCCCCCATCACCGGCAGAAAAGTGGCCGCCACCGCGGTATTGGAGGTCAGCTCGGTCAGGAAGAGCACCACCGCCGCCACCACCAACACCACCGCCCACAGCGGTAGCCCCCCCAGCCCCGCTAGGGCCTTCCCAATCCAGGCTGAAAGCCCAGTGGCCTCGAAGGCCGCGGCCAGGGCCAGCCCACCGCCAAACAGCAGCAGCACGCCCCAGGGCAGCTTCAGGGCGCTCTCCCAGTCCAGAAGCCGCCCCCCCGGAGCCGGCAGCACAAACAGCAGCAAAGCCGCCAGCAAGGCCACAGCGGAGTCGGAAAGGGGCAGGCCCAGCCAGGCGGCTAGCTGCGGGCGCAGCACCCAGCCCAGCACGGCCAGTCCAAAGACCCCCAGCACCCAGCGCTCGGCCTGGCCCATCGGGCCGATGGCGGCGTACTCCTGGCGGATGGCCCCGCGCAGGTCGGCCCAGGGCAGCCCCCGCAAGGGAAACTGCACCTGGCTGAGCCAGAGCCAGGCCAGCGGCAGCATCAGGGCCACGAAGGGCAGCCCAATCCAGAACCAGCGTTGCATATCCAGGGTATGGCCCTGCTCCCTCAGGTAGGCTGCCAGCAGGGCGTTGGGTGGGGTGCCGATCAGGGTACCCACCCCACCTATCGAGGCCGAATAGGCGATGGTCAGCATCAAGGCCACCCCAAAGCGCTGGGTCTGGGCCGCCGAAGCCACGCTGCTCAGGGACTGGATCACCGCCAACCCCACCGCAAACATCATCACTGCGGTAGCGGTATTGGAGATCCACATGGAGAGAAAGGCCGTGGCCAGCATAAAGCCGCCCAGAAGACCGCCCGGGCCTCCGCCCAACCGCAGCACGATGAAGAGCGCGATGCGCCGGTGTACGCCCCAGCGCTGCAACCCCTGTCCAATCAGAAAGCCGCCCAGGAACAAGAAGATCAGGGGGTGGCCATACTGGGCCGCCAGCGAAACCTCCGGGGCGATGCCCAACAGGGGCATCAAGGGAATGGGCAGCAAGGCGGTGACCGGCAGGGGAACTGCCTCCGCCGTCCACCACAGCACCATCCAGGCCGCCAGGCCCACCAGGCGCCAGGCCTCGAGGCCCAGCCCCGAGGGTGGCGGAAAGAGCAGCACCAGCCCACAGGCCAGCGGCCCCAGGCCGAGGGCCATCCAGCGCCAGGGGGAAGCCTTTGGGTTTGGGGATGGGCCAGGGTGGCTTCTCATGAACCTTGCTCCTGCTGCATCACCTTGAGCAGGTCGTAGCGGGATGCGGTGCTCGAGCATCGTCTGGGCCACCTCACCCAGCGGGGTCTTGGGCAAGACGGTAACAACTGGCCTGGCCATGATCTCTTTGGCCTTCATCGAAAGCCCCTTTCGTAGGCAGGCAGCGCTTCGGAGTCATCAACCCGGCATCCGCACCACTAGCACGGGTTTGGGGCACTTCTGCAAGACCTTCTGGGTCACTGAGCCCAGCAAGAGCCGATCCAATCCGGTGCGCCCATGGGTGCCCATGACCACCAGGTCGTGCGCCGCGGCCTCCTCCACAATGACCTGAGGCGCGCTGCCCTGCTTGAGTTCGCGCCGGACGGGCACCCCCAGGTACTGGGCAAAGCCTTCAGCCCGCTCCAAGGCCTCCTTGCCGGCAGCCTCGAGGTCGCGGCTGAGGTCGGCATAGTAGGGCACCGTCTCGGGGCCGATCATAATCCGGGTGAGCACCGGCTCGACCACATAAAGTAGGGTGGCCTCCGCCTGCAAGCTTTTGGCCAGCTCGAGGCCAGCCTTGACCGCCGCCTCGCTAGGAGCGCTCCCATCGGTTGGTATCAGAATACGCTTGTACATCTTAGCCTCCTTTCAACGCTCCCCCGGTGGGGGTAGGTGGGTCTCGTCGGGATGGGCCAAGGTAGCCGGGTTGCGTACCAGCAACACAGGCCGCATGGCCTGCTGGACCACATCCTCAGCCACACTGCCCAGGAGGAACTTACGCAACCCCGTGTGCCCGTGGGTGCCCATCACGATCAGCTCGGCCTTTACCTCCTCTGCAGCCTCGCGGATGCGTTCCCCTATGAGGTGCCGACTGGCCTCCCGCAGTAGGGTCTGGGCCTTCTTGCGCTGCCTGCACTGCTTTAGGGCCTCCTGCAGAATGAACGCCCCTTGCTCGCGCAAACGCTGCTGCTCCTGGGCTAGCTGGGCCTCGAGCTGCTGCGGATCGAACCTCCAGGCCCGCCCGGCGCTCAGGTAGAGCTGGGCCAGGTCGGGCACCACATGCACTATCCAGAGTTGGGCCCCTAACGCCTCGGCCAGGGCATCGGCATGCTGCAGCGCCCGCTCGCTGTAGGCACTGCCGTCGTAGGCCAGCAGAATACGCTTGAATAGGGTGGGTTTCTCGCGGCCTGGCCGCACCAGCAAGAGGGGGGTGGGCGCCAGGCGGGCCATGCGCTCGGCCACACTGCCCAACAACAGCCTGGGCAGACCCGTGCGCCCATGCGTCCCCATCACCACCAGGTCGCAGCCGTGGGCGACACCGGCGTCTATCAGGGCTTCCGCCACCCCAGGGCGGCTTTCTGGCTGGGTACTGGTGCGCTGCGTGGCCCAGGCCACCTTCTGGCGCTTGGCCCTATGGGCCCACTGCTCGAGCAAAGCCTGGCCTACCGTACGGGCCTGTTCCAGGGCTTCTGTATAGTTGCCCAACTCGCGGTAGCGCTGAGGCTCCACCACGTGCACCAGCACCACCCTAGCCCCCAGCCGTCGGGCCAAGGCTAGCCCTACCGCCGCGGCCTGCTCACTGGGAGTAGAGCCATCGATGGGAAGCAAGATTCGTTGGTACACACCCCCCTCCTTCCCTGTTCCAAAGGCCGCTGGAAAATACAGCCCTTAAACACCTGTAGCATAGTCCCCAACCCTTCGGCTGCCCAGGGGCGCTGGTCTCCTTGAGGCTAGGAGGCTGTCCCCTCGAGCAGGGGTTGGTTGGCCACAAAATCGGTCTCAACAAGGCTAAGGTCATAGCACCTGGCCTCCTGTTCGAGCCACAAGGCCAGCAGCTCATCGGAAAGGGGCTCGAGCTTTATTGCGTGTACACCGGGGCTTAGCCACACCAAAGGCCCGCAGCCATAAACCAGGCTAAGCAGCTCCTGCCGCAGGTGCTGGGCAAAGGGGCTATGCCCTTCCACCCAGGCATGGCTATGGATCACGGTGCCATCGCTGAACTTCCAGTAGAACATCTTCTCCCTCTCCCAACCAACTAGCCCTCCTCAGGGTAGCCCAGAACACAAGGGCCACTTGTCCCCTCAAGGGTGGGTTGGGCAATGGTGGTCACCCGCACCCCGGCCATAATGGAACCATGCTTCGCGATCTTCGCAGCGACTACACCTACGGCACCCTGCTCGAGCAAGAGGCCGACCCCAACCCCTTTCGTCAGCTCGAGCGCTGGTTGCGCGAGGCCATAGAGGCCCACCTTTATGAACCCCACGGCATGACCCTCTCCACCGTGGGCGAGAACGGACGACCCAGCAGCCGGGTGGTGCTGTTGCGGGGGTTGGACGAGGGGGGTCTGGTATTCTTCAGCAATTACCAAAGCCGCAAAGGGCGGGAACTAGCCGTCAACCCCTGGGCCTGCCTGAATTTCTGGTGGCCTCCCCTCGAACGGCAGGTGCGGGTGGAAGGCCAGGTCGAGCGGCTCGAGGCCGAACTATCCGACGAGTACTTCGCTAGCCGCCCCTACGAAAGCCAGCTCGGCGCAGTGGCCAGCCCACAGAGCCAGGTAATTGCCAGCCGGGAAGAACTCGAGGCGCGCATTGCCGAGCTCAGGGCCCGCTATCCTGAGCGTGTTCCCCGCCCAGCCTACTGGGGTGGCTACCGCCTGCGGCCTGATGCTTTCGAATTCTGGCAGGGCCGTCCCAGCCGGCTTCACGACCGACTGCTCTACCGCCTACAGCTCGATGGTACCTGGAAAATCCAGCGACTGGCTCCCTGAGGCTCAGTCGGGCCAGACCCCTACCTGCTCACGCTCCACCGCGTAGCCCGCCCGCTCGAGGCAGGCCACCACCTCCTGGCCGTGCTGGGCATCCCGCACCTCCAGCACCAGCTCTACCCCCACCTTGCCCAATGGCGCCAGCCAGAGGGCTCGGCGGTGGAATACGTCCACGATGTTGGCCCCAACATCGGCCACCAGATCGATGACCCGCGCCAAAGCCCCGGGGCGATCCACAATCGAGAGCTTGAGCAACAGGTAGCGGCCTTGCCGCACCATCACCTGCTCAATCACCCGCGAAAGCAGGTTGCCATCGATGTTGCCCCCGCACAGCACGGTAGCCACGGTCTGACCCGGCTCAAGAGGCACCTTGCCCGCCAAAATCGCTCCCATCCCCGCGGCCCCGGCCCCCTCCACCACCAGCTTGAGGTTTTGCACGCAGTGGGCGATGCCGCGAGCGATCTCGTCGTCGGATACCTCCACCACACCATCGACGTAGCGCTGGATCAAGGGCAAGGTTAGGTCACCCGGGCGCTTGACCGCGATGCCATCGGCAATAGTCTGGGCTACCGGGACACTCACCGGATGCCCCGCCTGAAGCGAAGGGTTAACCGGAGCGCAGCCCGCAGCCTGCACCCCCAGGATGTGCACCTGCGGACGCAAAGCCTTAATAGCGGTGGCAATCCCCCCAATCAGTCCACCTCCGCCAATGGGCACCACCAGCACATCCAGGTTGGGCAGTGCCTCCAGCAGCTCGAGGCCAATGGTACCCTGGCCAGCAATGATTTTTTCGTCGTTGAAGGCGTGTACGTAGGTATAACCGTACTGCTGCTGAAGATGCCGGGCATAGGCCTCGGCATCGTCAAAGCTGGCCCCATGCAGCACTACCTCGGCCCCATAGCGGCGGGTGGCCGTCACCTTGGTCAGGGGCGCGTGCTGAGGCATCACGATGACCGATCGGATACCCTGGAGTGAGGCCGCCAGGGCCACCCCCTGCGCATGGTTGCCCGCGGAAGGGGCAATGACCCCTCGAGCCTTTTCCTCCGGTGTAAGCGCGGCAATTTTGTGATAGGCCCCGCGCAGCTTAAAAGAGCCGCTGCGCTGCAAGCACTCCGCCTTCACAAAAAGCTGTATTCCCAATTCCGCCGAAGCCCAAGGGTCGGGCAGCGTCGGGGTTTCGGCAATAATGCCCCTAAGCCTTTCGCGAGCCGCATAGATGTGCTCAAGGTCAACCGACATGCACCGATTGTATACACAACAAGTCGTCCATCTGGCCACTTCTTTGCCTAGGTAAGCTTGTATGCCTTAGACTGGATATAGGTCATTTGTCCCTGGCTCAGGTTGTTAGGCTTGATTCCAACAAGGAGGGGTTATGGTTCCCAATGTAGGCAGCACAGACCGGCTGGTTCGCTACGTTCTGGCGGCAGTGTTCTTTCTGATCGCCTTTTTTGGCAGTAGCGGTATCTGGGCCTGGGTGTTTGGGCTGCTGGGGGTGATTATGGTCGTAACCGCCACCCTCAATTTCTGCCCCATCTGGGCAGCGCTAAAGATCAACACCAGGGGCAAAGCGTCTTGAGCGCACTCCTTTCCCGCCCCGGCTTTCTGGCCGGGGCTTTGCTTTGCGGCGGGGTAGGGAAGGTGTATAGCACGTGATGAATCCCCAAACTTTGTCTCCGGAAAGCTGCCTACGGCTGCAAGACCGCTACACCTACCCCTGGAAAACCGAGAAGAGCTGGGCCGGTAGCTGCCGCCAGGTGGTGGTACGCTATACCGACGGCACCACCTACCGGGCCAACTTCAACTTTGTGAAGTAGGGTAGGGCTAAATGTTGAACCCACCCCCCGTTGGGGTGGGTTTTCTTGGAGCCTGCCCGCTGTGCTAATCCTTGAGCTTTTTGGCCGCCTCAATCAGCGCAGGCAGCACCTGGTGCACATCACCCACGATGCCGTAGTCAGCAATTTTGAAGATGGGAGCTTCGGCGTCCTTATTCACCGCCACGATGTACTTACTTTTGTTCATACCGGCCTGGTGCTGCACCGCCCCCGAGACCGCCAGGGCGATGTAGGCATTGGGCTGCACGGTCTTGCCGGTCTGGCCCACCTGTTCGCTGTAAGGACGCCAGCCCGCATCCACCACTGCCCGGGTAGCCCCTACTGCGGCCCCTAGCACACTGGCCAGCTCCTCCACTTTGGCGAAGGCTTCGGGGCTGCCCAGCCCACGCCCACCGGTCACCACGATGGTGGCCTCGGTCAGCGAGACCCCTTTCTTTTGTTCGCTCAGCCGCTCCAACACCTCCACCCCGGTGGGAAGGGCCACATTCAAAACCTCCACCCCACCGCTGCCCTGGGGTTCGGCCGGGGGGGTGGTGTTGGGCTTGGCGGTGAGCACCACCGGCAAAGCAGCCCGCTGGCGTTCGGTAACCCGGTTCAAAAAGCTGTAGCGGGTGGCCACAATGTGGTTACCCTCGGCGCGGGTCTCGAGGGTATCCTCCAGCAGCCCGGCCTTCATCCTGTAGGCCAGCCGGGCAGTCCAGGTACGGCCTTGCCGGCCTCCGCTGGCAATCACCACCTGGGCCCCGCTTTTTTGCACAGCAGCATAGGCCGCCTCGGCCCATTTCTCCGCGGTATAGCCCCCTACCTCGGCCACATAGACGGTGGGCAGGTACTGGCTGGCCTCCTGGGCCACAGCCTGGGTATTTTCGCCGATGACCACACCCGCGAGCGGGCCTAAAGCCTCGAGCTGACGGGCGCGGCCAATGGCCTCGAGGGCGCTTTTGCGCAGGCGCTGGCCATCGTGTTCAAGAACTACCAGAATCATCGCTTACCTCCGCGTCAGATAACCTTGGCTTCCTCGTGCAGTAGCCGCACCAGCTCGTGGGCCGCGCTCACTGGGTCCTTGCCGTCGATCAGCTTGTTCAGCCGGGTGCGCTCCTGGATGGTCTGCTCCAGCACCTCCGCCTTGCTGGCCGCGCTCAGGGGCAGTTTTTTCAGCTCCTTGCGCTTGGCCTTCATGATGCCCGGCAGGGTGGGGTAGCGCGGCTCGTTAAGGCCCTGCTGGCTGGTGAAGACCGCGGGCAGGGCCACCCGCACCCGCTCGGCCCCTTCGTCGAGGTCGTGCAGGGCTTTGGCCTGGGTCTCGCTCTCGAGTTCAATCTGGGTGGTCCAGCTTACCACCGGCCAGCCCAGGGCCTCGGCCAGGGCTGGCCCCAGGGCCTGGGAGTCCCAGTCGGCCTGCTGGCCGCCGGTGAACACCAGGGTGGGGGCCTCGGCCCGGATCACCTCGGCCAAAGCCTCGGCCTGGGTGATGGGGTCGAGGTAGCCTTCAGCCACCAGATGAACAGCCCGGTCGATGCCCATAGCCAGCGCCGTCCGCAGGGCCTCTTCTGCCCGCTCGGGGCCCAAGGCCACCACCACGCTCTCCCCACCGTGCTTCTCCTGTAGTCGGATGACCTCTTCCACCGCCCACTCGTCCATCTGGTCGAGGATCAGGGTTGCACCGGAAAGGTCTACCCTGCCTCCCTCAATCTTGAGGCGGGACTCGCCGTCTGGAACTTGCCGTATCACTGCCAGGAATTTCATGCTTGCCTCCGGGTTGGATTAGTGCCCCGAGAAAAGCTGGGGTCGGGGCTTTTTGCGGGTTAAGCTTACCGTCTGTGCCTTCAGGGGGAACTTCCCCCGGTTACTGGTTCAGGATGTGCCGCGCGATGATGAGCCGCTGTATCTCGTTGGTGCCCTCGTAAATCTGGTTCAGCTTCACATCGCGCAGCAGCTTTTCCACCGGGTACTCGCGCATGTAGCCGTAGCCGCCATGAATCTGAATGGCTTGGTTGGCCGCTTCGAAGGCTATTTCTGAGGCATAGGCTTTGGCGATGGCCGCAGCATGGGCCTGGGGCTGGCCGGTATCGGTCAGCCAGGCGGCGTAGTAGGTGTAAGCGCGGGCGGTCTCGAGGCCCATCAGCATCTCGGCCAGCTTGAACTGAATGGCCTGGAAATCAGCAATAGGCCGGCCAAAGGCCTGACGTTCCTTAGCGTAGCGAGTGGCCTCTTCCAAAGCCCGCCGGGCCACCCCTAAGCTGCCCGCTGCCACCGGAATGCGGGTTTTGTCCAGGGTGTTCATGGCGATTCTAAAGCCCTCCCCTTCCTGGCCCAGCCGGTTCTCGACGGGTACCCGGCAGTCCTCAAAAACCAGCTCATAGGTGCCACTGGCCCGCTGGCCCATCTTGCCGTGGAGCTTGTGGGCTTTAAAACCGGGGGTACCCTTCTCCACCACCAAGGCCACCACCCCTTTGTGGCGCAGCTCGGGGTTCACTGTGGCGAAAACCACCACCCATTCGGCCTCGCCCCCGTTAGAAATCCAGGTCTTGGTACCATTCAGCACATAGTAGTCGCCGTCGCGCACCGCCCGGGTGCGCAACGCTGCGGCATCAGAACCATTGCCCGGTTCGGAGAGAGCAAAAGCTGCCAGCGCGGGCTTTTCGGTCAGTTTTTTGAAAAAGCGCTGCTTCTGCTCATGCGAGCCCGCCAGCAAAACCGGAGTGATACCCAGGTCGGAGGCCATGGGAATGGTATAGATGCCCATGCAGCCCCAGGCCAGCTCCTCACCGATAATCACCTCTTCCAACATCCCCAGCCCCAGCCCACCGTACGCCTCGGGGATGATGGCGTTGAGCAGGCCCACCTCGTGGAGCTTTTCCACCACCGGCCAGGGCACTTCTTCCTTGGCGTCGTACTCGGCAGCTATGGGCGCGATCTGCTCCTTGGCAAAACGCCGGGCCAGCTTTTGCAGCTCTTTTTGTTCATCCGTTAGACTGAAGTCGATCGGCATAAGGCAAACCGGTAACCAAACGTGGAGCCAATAGCTTTGCCGCTATTTTGCTATCCCACTTGGCTATTCCCTGCTCTCCCCCCTTCCGCAACCAATTCTTGTACTTAGTATAACTTTTTATTCCCGCGCGTCTAGCGTATCACGGCTCGGGTGGGGAAAAACCGTTATGTATGGGGATATACAAATTCCCCTATACCAGCACGTAGAATCCGCGCTATGAGCCTTTTGTTTAGCCCCTTTTCTATCCGCTCGGTTACCCTCAAAAACCGTATTGCTATGTCGCCCATGTGTCAGTACTCGGCCCAGGAAGGGCACGTAACCGACTGGCACCTGCTGCATTACCCCACCCGGGCGGTGGGCGGAGTAGGTCTGGTGATTGTGGAGGCTACTGCGGTGGAGGCTCGAGGGCGGATTAGCCCCGAAGACCTGGGCATCTGGTCGGATGAGCACCTGCCGGGTCTGCGGGAACTGGCCCGGCGCATCAAGGCCGCCGGTGGGGTGCCGGGCATCCAGATTGCCCACGCGGGGCGCAAAGCCGGAACCAGCCGGCCCTGGGAGGGCGGCAAGCCCCTGCACCGCTGGACCCCGGTAGCCCCCAGCCCCCTGGCCTTCCACGAGGGCTGGCCGGTGCCACAGGAGCTGGATCAGGCGGGGCTGGAGGAGGTATGCGAGGCCTTCCAGCAGGCGGCCCGACGGGCTTTAGCGGCAGGCTTCGAGGTGCTGGAAATCCACATGGCCCACGGCTACTTGCTGCACTCCTTCCTCTCGCCCCTAACCAACCACCGCAGCGATGCCTACGGGGGTAGCCGGGAAAACCGCATGCGCTTTCCCTTAACGGTGGTGGAGGCGGTGCGGGGGGTCTGGCCGGCTGAGCTGCCCCTGCTGGTTCGGGTCTCGGCCAGCGACTGGGTGGAGGGAGGATGGGATATCACCGACACGGTGGCTTTTGCAACCGAGTTGCAGCGGCGTGGTGTGGACTTGCTGGACTGCTCCTCGGGTGGGGCCATCCCTGGGGTGAAGATTCCCCTGGGGCCAGGCTACCAGGTGCCCTTTGCGGCCCAGGTGCGCTTGTCCACAGGGTTATCCACAGGAGCAGTGGGCCTCATTAGCGAGCCCTTACAAGCCGAGGCCATTCTTCAAGCCCAGCAGGCCGACCTAATCTTGCTAGGCCGGGCGCTACTGGCTGAAGCCTACTGGCCCTATCGGGCAGGCCGTGTGCTGGGTGCTAAGGTCTGGCCAGTGCAGTACGAGCGGGCTTTCTAGCTTCCAGTACAATTTGGCTCATGGAAAACCCTTGGAAAACTTTTGTCCCCCAGGCCCCCACCCGGCTGGGACCAGCCGAGTGGTTCACCGGTACGGTCTACATCAGTGAGCTGGTGCAAACCCCTGCCCCCATGCACCTGCACCTGCTGCGGGTGATGTTTGCCCCAGGAGCCCGTACCGCTTGGCACACCCACCCACGGGGGCAGGTGTTGCATGTGGAAGCTGGAATTGGCTGGTTCCAGCGCTGGGGCGAACCGGTACGGGAGATGAAGGCAGGAGACACCATTTACTTCGCCCCTGGTGAAAAACACTGGCACGGGGCCAGCCCCAGCCATGCCATGGTACATCTGGCCATGCAAGCAGCGGTGGATGGGGTGAGCACCGAGTGGCTGGAGCAGGTATCGGAGGAGCAGTACAGGCTTTGAGGGGCTACCCCTTCTTTAGCCGCATCTGAATTTGCCGCAGATGGTGCTGCTCGTGATAAGCCAGGGTTTGCAGCCAGCCCAAAGCGGTCAGCTCACCGAAAAAAGGATGGCGGTAGGTGGGCGGGTGGGCCAGGGCCTCACCGCTCTCGGCCACTTCAGCCAAAACCCGGGCTCGCTCCGCTTGCAGGCGTTCCAGCAGCTCCCTGCGGGATAGCCCCCCTCTGGGTTCTACCGCGGGCGGGGCCAGGAAGCGGCCATCGGGGCGGGTCTGCCCATCTGGCAAGGGAGGGGGCATTTCAGCCTCACCCAAGGCCACCTTGCGCAAGCGACGTATCACCTTGCCTGCCGACGCCTCCACCAGGGCTATATGTTCGGCCACCTCGGCTGGGCTCCACACCTCAGCCTCGGGCCTGGCAAAAAGCTGCTCATCGGAAAGGCTTTCCAGCAAGTGCAGCAGCTCGAGCCTCGAGCGCTCTAAGTGCCTGAGGCAGCTCACAGCGTCGCCTAAGCGCTCGAGCCTCTCTTGGGCTGTAGCCATGCCCGCATTGTACAAGCCAGCTAGCTTTTTTCAAAGGCTCGGCGCAGCTTCTGGTTGAAGGGAAGAGCGGTCATACCCTTTAGGTAAAGCTCGTGCACCGCATCGATTCCGGCGATCTGCTGCAGCTGCTCGAGGGTTAGTTGTACGACGTTGTCGGACAGGCGAAGCCTGACCTGATCCATGGTGCCCGGAACCCACTCACACTGGATATACTCCACTGCCGACACCTCCCGCTCAAGCGTCTGCATACCCACCTCCCTGCTGCTAAAAGCAACCTTATGGGTGAAACGCGTTACAGCCTAACGGGTGTTCGTTGGCCTAGAGAGGAATGTCCCGGATTGGTCTGCTGCTTATCAGACAGTCTTTAAAAGAATCTTAGAGGATTTTCATGAGGATCGGTTGAGAGTTTTGGGTGGCACTAACCCAGCACTCCTCCTAGAAGATGCGGAAATCTTCAAACAAGATAAGCTAGAAAAGACGAAACCATGCGCGGCTTTTTTTGGCTCTTCCCCTATTTCCTCTGTATTGCCCTAGCCGAACCAACCGCGGTGCTGGTGGTCCAGGAGGAAGTCTTGGAAAAAGGGCAGGTAATGCGCTACCTCGGAAGCCAGCACTACCCCATCCAGAATGCCCAGCAACTAAGCCAGCTTGTTCAGCAGCTCAGCCGCCCACCGCGCCCAGCCCGGTTTGTCCTTGATGGGCAAAAAGATTGGATCGCGGTACAAAAGCTGGGCTACCGCTTCGACCTCGAGGCCGTCCGGCGGGCCTACCAGGAGGCCCTACAAGCGGGCAGAAGCACGTTTGTGCTACCGGTGGAAAGCGAACAACCCCGGCCCAGCGTGCACGACTTTAAGCAGTGGGGCATCCTCGAGCTTATCGGTGAGGGGCGCACCCGCTTCGATGGCTCCCCTCCCAGCCGCATCCACAACATCCACCTGGCCTCGTCCAAGTTCGACGGGGTTTTGATTCCCCCAGGAAGCCTTTTCTCCTTTAACCAGACCCTAGGCCCGGTAACCGCTGCCGCCGGCTACCAGAAGGCCTGGGTGATCCGGGGCAATCAAACCGTTTGGGACGTGGGCGGTGGGGTCTGCCAAGTGTCCACTACCCTGTTCCGGGCCGCCTACTTTAGTGGGTTGCCCATTGTAGAACGCCACGCGCACAGCTACCAGGTGGGCTACTATCGGCCCACCGGGCTCGATGCCACTACCGCTCCGCCCAAAGACCTGCGCTTCAAAAACGATACCCCCGCACACATCCTGATCCAGGTCTCAATCCAAGGCTACGAACTGATCTTTCGCTTTTTCGGCAGCAAAGATCGCGAGGTGGTCTGGCGAGGGCCTGAAATCCTATCCCGTACCCCGCCCCTTCCCACCCGCTACATCTACGACGCCAGCCTGCCCCCCGGGTACCGCCAACAAACCGACTTTGCCGCCGAGGGGGCTCTGGTGCGGGTTTATCGCACAGTTCGGCTTCATGGCGGCGAAATTCGCCGGGACGTGCTCGAGAGCCGCTATCGCCCCTGGGGGGCGGTTTACCTAGTGGGCCCCCCTCGCCAAAGGTAGCCGATGTTGGATTGGTTGCAAAGCTTATCCCCCATCCAGCAAGCCCTGGCTGCTGCCCTTTTCACCTGGGGGCTCACCGCTTTGGGGGCCGGGGCAATCCTCGCTACGCGGGAAGTCAACCCCCGCCTGCTGGACGGCTTGCTGGGGTTTGCTGCCGGAGTGATGCTGGCGGCTAGTTACTGGTCGCTGCTGGCCCCAGCGCTGGAAATCACCCAAGGCGCGTGGCTTCCCATCGCGGTTGGGTTTTTGCTGGGCGGGACCTTCGTCTGGGGAGCCGACAAAATCCTACCGCACCTGCACCGCAAGGAACCGCTCGAGGCCGCCGAAGGGCTCAAAACCTCCTGGAGGCGCAGCATTTTGCTGGTTCTAGCCATCACTTTGCACAACATCCCGGAAGGGCTGGCAGTAGGGGTAGCGTTTGGTGCGGTGGCCTATGGCATTCCCGAGGCCACCCTGGGTGGAGCGGTGGCCCTGGCCATAGGCATTGGGTTGCAAAACTTACCGGAGGGCCTGGCGGTGGCAGCCCCGCTGCGGCGCGAGGGCCTATCCCCTTTCAAGAGCTTCTGGTTCGGCCAGCTTTCGGCCACGGTAGAAATACCTGCTGCGCTGCTGGGTGCCGCTTTTGTGGGCATCGCCCTGCCAGTACTGCCCTATGCTCTGAGCTTTGCCGCTGGGGCTATGGTTTTCGTGGTGGTGGAGGAGGTGATCCCGGAAGTCTCTCGAAGCGGCAATACTGACCTGGCCACCCTGAGCCTCATGCTGGGCTTTGTAACGATGATGGCCCTGGATGTGGCCTTGGGCTAGTTCTGCGTGGTCTCAGTAATGCCTTGGTAACAGGGTTATCCTAGCCTTTATGCAAAGGGGTAGTATGGCCGTTCAGCCCGCTTACTGGGAGCATTTTCATCACCAGGCCGACATAGGGGTACGGGGGTGGGGGCTACCCTGGCCCAAGCTTTCGAACAGGCCGCCCTAGCTCTAACCGCCGTGATTACTGATCCGGCCAAGGTTCGCCCCCTGCAGCGGGTGGAACTGGAGTGCGAGGCTTCCCGGGCCTCCTTGCTGCTGGTGGACTGGCTCAACCGACTGGTCTTCGAGATGTCGACCCGCAAGATGCTTTTTAGCCGTTTTGAGGTACACCTAGCCCCCCCGACCTAGGCGGAGCGTTGCACCTGCACGCTTTTGTCTGGAGGGAAGCGGTGAACGTGAATCGGCACCAACCAGCGGTAGAAGTTAAGGGAGCTACTTACAGCGAGTTACAGCGAGCTCGAGGTCTACCAAACCCCCCAGGGCCTCTGGGTAGCTCAGTGCGTGGTAGATGTGTGAAGGAGGGCTCATGGACCTTGGCCGCCTGGAGCAAAAAACGCCTTATGAGTGGTGGCTGATGCCCACGCCCCCCATGCGGGTTCCGGGCATCCTATACGCCAGCGAGGCCCTGCTGAAGGAGATGGACGACAAGGTGCTGGAGCAGTTGGCCAACGTGGCCAGCCTGCCGGGCATCGTGCAGGCTTCCTACGCCATGCCCGATGCCCATTGGGGCTACGGTTTTCCTATCGGGGGTGTGGCGGCTTTTAGCGAGGAAGAGGGGGTGGTCTCGGCTGGCGGTGTAGGCTTCGACATCTCCTGCGGCGTACGCACCCTGTGCACCGGGCTAACCGTAGCAGACATTGAACCAGTCCAGGAGGCCTTGGCTTAGGGACTTTTCCGCCACATCCCCGCGGGCGTAGGCAGCACAGGCCGGATTCACCTCGAGCTCGAGGCTATGCTACAGGGTGGGGCTGAATGGGCCGTTGAGCAGGGCTATGGCCTGCCCGAAGACCTGGACTACATCGAGGAGCGCGGGCGCATGGCAGGAGCCCAGCCCGAGCTGGTCTCTCTGGAGGCCAAACGGCGGCAGCAGGATGAGATGGGCACCCTGGGCTCGGGCAACCACTACCTTGAGGTACAGCGGGTAGCCGAAATCTACAATCCCGCGGTGGCCAAGGTTTTCGGCATTGCGGTCGACGATGTGGTATTGAGCATCCACTCCGGTTCGCGCGGCCTAGGGCACCAGGTGGCCAGCGATTACAGCCGGCGCATGGTACAGGCCGCCGAACGATACGGCCTCCACTTGCCCGACCTCGAGCTAGCCTGTGCCCCCATCCGTTCCGAGGAGGGCCAAGCCTACCTGGGGGCCATGCGGGCAGCCATCAACTGCGCCCTGGCCAACCGGCAAATCCTGACCCACCTGACCCGCGAGACCTTCGCTTATTTGCTGCCCAAGGCCGAGCTACGCCTGATTTACGACGTTTCACACAACACCGCCAAGCTCGAGGAGCACTGGGTTGAAGGCCAGCCCCAGCGGCTTTACGTGCATCGCAAGGGGGCTACCCGTGCCCTGGATCCCGGTCACCCTGCCCTTCCCCCAGCCTACCGGGCGGTAGGCCAGCCCGTACTGATCGGTGGCACCATGGGCACGACCTCCTACATCCTGGTGGGCACCCCCGAGAGCGAAGCGCGCGCTCAGCTCGTCTTGCCATGGGGCTGGGCGGGCCCTTTCGCGCCATCAGGCCCTCAAGCGCTGGCAGGGGCGGGCAGTAGTGAAGGAGCTGGCCCAACGCGGCATCATCGTGCGCAGTCCCTGTGGCTGAGGAAGCTCCCGGCGCCTACAAGGATGTTTCGGCGGTGGTGGAAGCTGCTCACCAGGCCGGGCTTTCACACAAGGTGGCCCGGCTCGAGCCATTAATCTGCATCAAAGGTTGAGGTGGCGCGGATGCCCACCCTCGAGCAAGCCAACCAGTTGGCGCAGCGGCCTACGGGTTACCCTGAACTGCGCATTTGAGGGAAAAGCCGAAGCGTTCGACCTGGTACCCACGGTTGGCGTGGGGTGATGGGCTCGGTCGTACACTCCCCGACCCCGAAGCCAAGTCCCCTACCCAAAGCTGCTGATCGCTATGGATGGCAGTACGTGCAGCCAGCAGGCCAGGCCGTTTAGTCCTGGCGCTCGAGTTCCCGCAGGAGCTGCTCGAGCTGGGCCTGGTTCACCGGCCCCAGGTGGCGGGCCCGCACCGTACCATCGGCCCCAATGAGCAAGGTAGTGGGCAGCCCACTAACCTGAAACTGCCGTTGCAGTCCATTGTCGAGGAAGACCCGGGCCGCAAGGCCCGTCTGGCGCAAAAAAGCCTGGATGGCGCCGGGGTCTTCGCCAGCATTGAGCAGCACAATGGGGTAGCCCTTCTGCTGATACGCCACCAGCAAGGGCATCTCGGCCCGGCAGGGAGGACACCAGGTGGCCCAGAAGTTGAGTAGCAAGGGCTTGGGCAGCTCGCTGAAGCGGGCCTTCCCCAGATGAACCTGGCTGGGCTCGAGGTAAGCCAGCACCGCCTCAGGCTGGGCGGGCGCCGGGGCGTGGCGCAGGCTTTGTTGCACCCCCAAGGGCAAAGCCGCCAGGACCAAGGAGGCCAGAACAGGCCCCAACAGAGAGCGGGCCTGGTCTTTAAGCCATAGCCCAGCTACCAGTACCCCCACCGCCAGCCCCCAGGGCCAGTTCCAACCCCCAGTGCGGATATCCACCACGCCCCATAGGGCCGCTCCCAGGCTAGGCCAACTGGAAAAGTGTTCAAGGGCATACCCCACCCGGGCGGCCAATAGGGTAACCAGCACCAGCCACCCAGCCTGGTGCTCCAAGCCCTGCCGGGCGGCTAGAGCGGTAAAGACCAGCACCCCCAGCAGCAAGGCCAGGTTGGGCCAGCTTAGGGCCAGCGGCCCCAACAAAAGCGCATCTGGACTCAGCCCCATAGCGGCCTCCAGATCAGCCAGGCCAAGAACCCCAAAGCTACCCAGCCCCAGGCAAGAGCGCGCAGGCGGCAGGCCAGGTCAGGGAAAATTTCACGCTTCGGCATAGGCCACAGTATATCCCCAGGGGGTATATAGGGCAAGGGTGAGCCTCAGCGCATCTGGACAGGAAGGGTAAAGGTCAGGGTAGCCCCCCCCTCCAGCCGTAGGGTAAGGGGCACCCGCTGGCCCTCCTGCAAGGGCTGGGGGTTTTTCTCCCGCAGACCGTACAGCATCAGATGGTACTTACCCGGTAACACCTCGAGCCGCCCACGGGCTGGCACCTCCAGGAAGGCCACCCGCTTCATGGCCGAAACATCGCTGTGGTCGTGGCTATGGCCTCGGCTGGAGGTGGTCTGGTGAAACTCCACCCGGGTAGCAATGGGGGTACTAGCCTCCACAATGCGCACCGGCCTGGGACCGGGGTTGTAGAGCACCAGGTAGGCCGCGGTGATGTTTCCGGGTACCCGGCGAATCCAGCCTTCCTTAAGCTCGAGGAGCGGCTGGGCCCAGGCCAGCCCCCCCAACAACAAAAAACCTAACCAACGCATACCCACCTCCTAGCGGTCGCGCCAAGCAAAGCGCCAGGCCGCACCCAGTAACGCCAAGCCTAAGGCCACAAGCCCTACCCCGAGTGTGAGCCCCCCGCCGGTGTGGCCCAGCCACTCCTTGAGCAGGTAGCCGGTAGGCCCTACCAGCACCGGGGCCTCCAAAGCCCGCAAAAGCTCCACCCGGATAAGCTCGATGGGGTTGAGCAAAAGCGCCGGCAGCAACAGCCCCTCCAAGGGGTACTGGCGCAAAGCAACCGCCAGTAGCAGCAGCAAAGGGTCGTAGGCCACCACCAAAAGCCCCCACAACAAAAGCCCCAGGCCCAGCGCCCGGGCGGGCTCGAGGCCCGCCCCCACCCACCCGGCCAACCCTACCCAAAGCCACAAAAGCCCTAACCCGGCCAGCCCCAGTAGCCCAGCGGCTTGACCACTCAGACCCAGCAGGGCCGCCCCCAGGGCCACGCCGGCCCACAGGGGCAAGGAAAGCCCCACCCCCACCCCCAGCACCCCAGCCAGGTAAAGCCCCCCTGGAAGCCGGGGCATCCCCGCCCAGAAGGCCCAGTCCTCCCGGGCGGCCAAAAGGGGGGTCGAAAGGGCCAGTACCAGGGGAGGCAGCAGCAGGGAAAGGCTGGCATACAGCGAAACCACCACCACCGCCTCCCCCCGTCCGGCAAAGGCCAAGCTTAGCAGGGGCAGCAGCAAGGCCGGGGACAAGGCCCAGGGGTTGCGCAACACCGCCCGGGCATACAGCAGCCACAAAGCCCCCATGCCTACCGTCCAAACCCCGGCACCCAGGCCTGGCGCCGGCCTCGCTCTAAAAGGTCGTTCCAGCCCAAGACCGCTTCACGATGCTGGGGCCGCTCACGCAAGTAGGCCTCGAGGTCGCCTGGGCGGGCAAAGGCCAGAAGCCCCACCCCCATGGGGGTACGGATGCGCTCGCTGTAGAGGAAAACCGCCTGGTTCACCGGTAGAAAGCGGGCCTCGCGCCGGCTCGAGGCGGCAAAGTCAGCCACGTACAGTTCCTTGGGCCTAACCCTAGGCCCACCGTAGCCCAACAAATGGTCAAGTAGGCAGCCCACGTCGTCGTAGGTATAGACCTTGCCGGTTTGGCTCACCATCTGGGCCGCATAGCGGGCATCCAGAATGGTCATATTGCAGTAAGGGCAGGCCTCTACCCCCACCCGCAAGGGGCGGGGCGCAGCCCGGGCCACTCCGAGCAGGGAAAAGCCCAGCAGCCCCTTGAGCAACCTTCTCCTATTCATAAAACCCCCGATTGGCCGCCCCTCAGGGGCAGGAAACCCACCCCCGAGGGGCGAAGGGCTAGTGGCCGTGGCCGCCTGAGTTCAGCAGGCCGGCGTGCTTAGCCAGCAGCCTGATCAGGTTCATCTCCGGCAGGGGGGCCAGATCCAAAAGGGCCTGCCAGTCCAACACCCGGGTACGCCCCAGGTCAGGGTTGGCCCGGGCAAAGGCCATGGCCGCCTCGGCGTTGCGGAAGGCCGCTATCTTGGCATCCATCACCACCCAGCCGCGCTTCTCGCCCCACAGGTAGACCGCCTGGCGGGCGGGTATCAGGCTCACCGCAGCGGGGCCTTGGGCCGGGTCGTAGGCCCCTCGGTCGGTCACGTAGAAGGTGGTACCCTCGCCATCTTTCAGGCCGTAGACATAGGCATAGTTGACCATGCAGGCGATGGACTCAAAGTGCAGGGCTTCCTTGCCTTTCTGCGGCGCTTTGAGCGCGATCTGGCTGTAGGTCTGCTCGAAGAAGCCAGGGGTAAAGGTACGGCCCATCCAAGCCCCGGGGGCCGGGGTCTTGAGGGGCATCTCGCAGAAGTCGCAAAGGCCCTGCTCCCAGGGAATGGCCTTGGCCACTACCCTATCCGGGCCCACGCCGGAGGAGGCCGGCATCTGCATAGACTGGGCCAGGGCCGAACCCAGGGTGCTCGAGAGACCTAAAGCCGAGAGCAGCTTGATCACCTCACGACGGTTCTTTGGCATAGGGGTTCTCCAGAATTCCTTCTTCCACCACCTGGCCGTTCTCCAAACGCACATAACGCTCGGCCAGGCGCAAGACTTCCTCTTTCCGATGGGCCGACAGAATCACCAAGCCGCCGGTGGCGGTATGGGCCAGCAACCAGTCCTGCAAGCGCCCTAGGCCCTCGGCATCCAGAGCCGAAGCTGGCTCGTCCAGCAGCCACAAAGGAGCGTAGCCCATCAATCCGGCGGCCAAGGCCAGCCGCTGCCGCCACCCTCCCGAAAGCTGACCCACCGGGCGCCTAAGGTAAGGCTCCAGGCCCATGCGCTCGAGGGCTTCCTGCTGTTCTTCCAAACTGGCCCCTTTGAGCCGACGGGCGGCCTCGAGCACCTCGCCTACCCGCAAAGCGGGTGGGAAGGCCACCTGCTGGGGAATGTAGGCCCGCCGGCGGGCCGCCTCCAGGCTGCGCGGTGCAAAACCGAAAAGGGCTACCCGGCCCGCATCGGCCCTGAGCCGCCCAGCCAAAAGGCCCAACAGGGTGCTCTTGCCCGCACCGTTGGGGCCCAAAAGGGCCAGGCTACCGGCCTCCAGAAAGAGGCTTACCCCCTTCAGGCGGCCTTTCTTGTACAGGTCTACCACCTCAACCACAGGCTTCCTCCTAAAGCCAGTAGGGCCAGGCCCACCCCCCAAAGGTTGATCCCGGAGGCAGACCTGGGAGCTGGCTGGGCCTGAAAATCGGCCAGCTCGAGCAACCGCAGCCCTGGCACCTGGGCCTCGGCAGCCTCCCACAGCAGTACCCCTGGGGAAAGGGCCAGGAGGCTCAGGTCGGGCTGGCGGGCGGCCAGAAGGGCAAAGCTCGAGGAGGGCAGATAGGGGATGGGCAGCGGGCTGGCCCGGTCGAAGGCGTTGCCCTCTAGGTGTAGTCGGGCCTGAGGGTCGTCCATCGCCAGGTCGTAGAGGTTGCCCACAAAGGTGTTGCCCCTAGCCCAAAGGGTGTTGCGGTCGCTGGCGCGGGCAAAGAGAAGGCCGGTGCCGTTGTGCTGGAAGGTGTTGTTCAAAAGCCGGGTCTCGCGGCTATCCAGGGAAAGCAGGCCGATGGTGTTGCGCCAGAAGCGGTTGCCCAAAAGCTCGCTTTGCCACTCCTCTTGCAGCATCAGGCCGTAGCGCAAAGGCCCCACCTCCTGGGTAAAGGTGTTGTCCACCAGCCGGTTTTGGGCTCCGTGCATCAGGGCTGAGCCAACCTGGTTGCCCTCGAGGTGGTTGCCCTGTAGGTGGGCCTGGTAGGTAAACATCAGGTGCAGCCCGTAGCGCCCGGCCCGGCTCAGGCGGTTGCCCTCCAGGCGAACCCGCTCGCCGTACTCCACGTAGAGGTTGTCCAAAAAACCTTCCAGGGTGTTGTGGGCGATTTCCAGGTCGTCGCTGCGAAAGGCGGTGATGCCGGGGGCCTGGCCCGTGCCGGAAAAATGGCTGTGGCGAATCTGCACCCCACTGGATTGTTCCAGACGCACCGCGCTGGGTACCCCGTGGGCCTTTAGACCCTCGAGGCGGCAGTTCTGGCACTTCCACAACCAGACCGCGGCGTCGGGTTCGTAAAAGTCGTCCTCAGGGCCGGTGTTCCGAATGGTCAGCCCTTCCACCACAATACCCTCTGCGGTTAGCTGCAAGGCGCTGCCCCGCCCGCCACCATCCAGCACCGCGCCGGGGCGGGCTACGAGCCGCACCCCCGGGGTGGTGATAACCCAGGGGCCTCGGTGTACACCCGCCTCGAGCACCACCGTCTGCCCAGGGGCCAACGGGGGCAAGGGTGCAGGGGGAACCACAAACAACACGACAACTCCAGCTTAGTTGAGGCTCTATGCGCCTTTAGGTCTGGGGGGGAACCACCGGCTCTCTAAGCCTAGCAAGCCCTGGCAAGGGCGGCTTGCCTGGTGGGCGCTACTTAGGCCCAGTGGGGCGGTGCTCGGCTGGAGAGGCGGTATAGCGGGGCTAGATGCGGCGGGGCGGGAAGGGCCGGGGCCAGCCGGCCCAGAAGGCACCCCTCTGGGGCCTCAGGCTCGGCCAATGCCCCCGCCCCATCACTAAACCCACCGATTATGCAAAGCGGACAGTGGGGCTGCGGCGTGGGGTTTTGGGCAGGGGCCGATGGGGTGTCGTGCACCCGGCATAACTCGGAAGCGGCCCAAAACCCCAGCGGCAGGGCCTGGCTGCGGGGGTCGCGCAGGGCGTACTGGCTCGAGGCCAGCCCCACCAGCAGGGCTAGAACCCCCCGGAGCCAAAGCAGCGCCCACCGATCTCCCTTCATCTCAGGTCATTCTGGAGAATAATACCGGGACGGATGTCCCAATCAGTATATCCCCTGGGGGTATAGTATACTGTGGACAGCCCCCGGCGTAGGCCGGGAAAGGAGCCAAGGATGAGCGAAGTCTACGATGTGGTCATCATCGGCGGGGGGCCAGCCGGCCTGACCGCAGGCATTTACACTGGACGGGCCAACCTGAAAACCCTGATTGTGGAAAAGGGCCTGCCCGGAGGGCAGATCGCCCAGACCGAAGAGGTGGAGAACTACCCTGGCTTTCCCGAACCCATCAGCGGACCAGAGCTTTCCCAGCGCATGGTGCAGCAGGCCCAGCGCTTCGGGGCCCAGATTGTGATGGACGAAGTGCAAAGACTAGAGAAAACCCCTGAGGGTTTCCTGGTCAAAGGCTACGAGCGCAGCTACCCAGCCCGCGCGGTGATCCTGGCCACCGGAGCCAACCCCAAAAAACTGGGGGTTCCGGGGGAGGAGAAGTTTTATGGCCGGGGGGTCTCGACCTGCGCCACCTGCGATGGTTTCTTCTACCGGGGTAAGGAGGTCGTGGTGGTGGGCGGTGGCGATGCTGCGGTGGAAGAGGGGCTCTTCCTTACCAAGTTTGCTTCCAAAGTAACCCTGGTTCACCGGCGCGACACCCTGCGGGCCAACAAGACCGCCCAGGCCCGGGCCTTTGCCAACCCCAAGATGCAGTTCATCTGGGACACCGTGGTGGAGGAAATCCTGGGCCAGGAGACCGTAACCGGGGTACGGCTTAGGAACCTCAAGACCGGGGAGGTGCGAGACTACCCCACCGATGGGGTCTTTATCTTCATCGGGCACGAACCCAACACCGCCTTCCTTCAGGGCTTCGTAGCCCTTCGCCCGGACGGCTATGTGGAAGTGCAGGATGAAATCTTCACCTCGGTGCCGGGGGTCTTCGCTGCCGGCGATGTAGCCGACCCCATCTACCGTCAGCTAGCCACCAGCGTGGGCGCGGGCACCCGCGCAGCCATGATGGCCGAGCGCTACTTGGCCGAACGGGAAAGCGTAGCGGTGACCTGAGGAGGGCCGAAGTGGAAGCTGCGCTGACCCCTTCGCCCAGCCTGCGCTACCTGAACCCCGCCTGGTTCGCCTCGGTCATGGGCACCGGCGCGGTGGCTTTGGCCCTGGCCCAGTCCGGTTTGCTCTGGCTGGCCCTGCCCCTTTACCTGCTGGCCCTCCTGGGGCTGGTTGCTCTGCTGGGCCTCTACCTGGCCAAGCTTCTGCGCTACCCTAAGGCGGTGCTGGCCGACCTCCAACACCCCCTAATGGGACAGATGCTGCCCACCTTGCCCATCGCTTTGCTGGTGGTCAGCCTGGCTACCCGGGCCCTACCCTTGGGAGCCTGGTCGCAGCCTTTGGGCCAGGGGCTTTTCCTTTTGGGGATGCCGCTCATCCTTTTGCTGGGCCTCCTGGTCGTCTACACCGTGAGCACCCAGCTCAGGCTACCCCTCGAGGCTGCCAGCGGTGCATGGTTCATTCCCCCCGTCTCGGCTTTGCTGGTACCCATGGCGGGAGGGGTGTGGCTTTCCACCTTTCCCGAGGCCTGGCAGAAGGAAATCTGGGTGATGAGCGGGCTCTTTTTAGGTATCGGCTTTTTCCTCTTTCTTTTCGTGCTGCCTAGCTTCCTGCAACGCCAGTACGCTTTGGGCCGCTTAGAGCCGCACCTGCTGCCCTCGGTCTTCATCGGCCTGGCCCCGGTGGGGCTTTTGGTGTTGGCCCCTTGGCGCTGGCTCGAGGGGGGCGCCAGGGTGGGTCTACTCCCCGAGGGCTGGCTGGCGGTATGGCCGGTGGTGGGGCTGGCCATCTGGGGCCTGGGGCTGTGGTGGCTTTTTTACAGCCTGGCCCTGCTCTTGGATGCGCTCTTGGTGGAATGCCGTCGGCGCCAGTTTCGCTTTGCTCCGGGTTGGTGGGGTTTTGTGTTTCCCCTAGGGGCTTTTACCCTAGCCACCCTGGCCCTGTCTAAAGCCCTGGAATCCGCCTTCCTGGAGGTTGTGTCCTGGGGGTTGCTCTGGCTGTTGGGAGGATTTTTCGCCTGGGTGCTGTTCCACTCCATCCGGGCCTGGGTTGGCCTGGAAGCCTTGCGCCCCCCCAAAACCTGAGCATCCTCTGCCCTTCAACCTGGGCGGTAGCCAAGCAAACAAGCCCTTTTCCCCCAGCCGGGTGGGCTTATCTATAAGCAGAGCTTATTGACTTGCTTTTTGTTTGCCGTTGAGTTTTGGAGGGAGGCCAGCCTAGACTCTATCCACAAGGGCCTCTTGTGAAAGGAGTCGCATGGAGACCGCCCCCCTGCTGCACACCCAGACCCAGGCCATCAACGCCATCCGCATGCTGGCCGCGGATGCGGTTGAACAGGCCAAAAGCGGCCACCCCGGCATGCCTTTGGGCATGGCCCCGGCTGCTTATGTGCTTTGGACGCAGTTCCTGCGCCACAACCCCACCAACCCCCACTGGCCCGACCGCGACCGCTTTGTGCTTTCGGCAGGGCACGGCTCCATGCTGCTGTATGCCTTGCTGCACCTCTCGGGCTACGATCTGCCCCTGGACGAGCTGCGCCGCTTCCGCCAGTGGGGCTCGGCCACCCCCGGCCACCCCGAGCATGGCCACACCCCGGGGGTGGAGGTCACCACCGGGCCGCTGGGCCAGGGCATCAGCACTGCGGTGGGGCTGGCCCTGGCCGAGCACAAGCTGGCCGCCGAGTTCAACCGGCCTGGCCACACCGTGGTGAACCACTACACCTACGTGTTGGCTTCGGACGGCGACTTAATGGAGGGGGTTTCAGGCGAGGCCTGTAGCCTGGCTGGGCACTGGCGGCTGGGCAAGCTCATCGTGCTGTGGGACGACAACCATATCTCCATCGACGGCCCCACCCACCTGGCCTTTACCGAGGATGTGCTGCGGCGCTACGAGGCCTACGGCTGGCACTGTAGCCGGGTGGATGGGGCGGACACAGCGGCTATCGTCCAGGCCCTGCGGGCCGCCCAGGCCGATCCCCGGCCCTCGATTATTGCCGTGCGAACGGTGATAGGGGCTGGCTCGCCCAAGGCTGGCAGCCACAAAGTGCACGGCGAGCCCCTAGGCCCAGAGGCCCTCGAGGCCACCCGGCAGAACCTGGGCTGGGCCCACCCCCCCTTTGAGATTCCCACGGAAATCTACGCCCACTTCCGCGAGGCCGTTGGCCGGGGGCAGCGCCTCGAGGCCGACTGGAAGGCCCGTATGGCGCGCTACGCCGAAGCCTACCCCCAGGAGGCGAGGGAGCTAAAGCGCCGCTTGCAAGGGGAACTGCCGCCCCTCGAGTGGGAAAAGCTCATCCCTGGCTTTAGCGGCAAAATCGCCACCCGTGCCGCCAGCGGCAAGGTGCTCGATGCCCTGGCCCCAGCCCTGCCCGAGCTTCTGGGGGGTAGCGCCGACCTGACCCCTTCCAACAACACCCAAGCCCAGGGGATGCACTCATTTTCGCCGGAGAACCCTACAGGCCGCTACCTCCACTACGGGGTGCGGGAGCACGGCATGGGGGCTATCCTGAACGGGCTTAACCTGCACGGGGGCTACCGGGCCTATGGCGGCACCTTTTTCGTCTTTTCCGACTATATGCGCCCGGCCATCCGGCTGGCCGCACTGATGGGCACCCCCAGTATCTTCGTGTTCACCCACGACTCCATCGCCATCGGCGAGGACGGCCCCACCCACCAGCCCATCGAGCATCTGGCCAGCCTGCGGGCCATGCCCAACCTCTGGGTGATCCGCCCGGCAGATGCCCTCGAGACCGCCTACGCCTGGCGGCTGGCCCTGGAACGCAAGGAAGGCCCCACCGCCTTGGTGCTGACCCGGCAGGCGGTGCCGGTGCTCGAGCGCGACACGCTGGCCGGGGCCGAAGGCAGCCTGAAGGGTGGTTACGTGCTTTCTGAGCGGCCCAATGCCAAAGCGGTCATCGTGGCTACCGGCAGCGAGGTGGCCCTGGCCCTGGAGGCCCAGAAGCTCCTGGAGCAAGAGGGCATCCCGGTGCGGGTGGTGAGCCTGCCCTGCTGGGAGGCCTTCGAGGCCCAACCCCCCTCCTACCGTGAGGCGGTTTTGCCCCGGCATCTGCCCACCCTGGCGGTGGAGGCCGGGGCTAGCCTGGGCTGGGAGCGCTACGCCGATGCGGTGCTGGGCCTCGACCACTTCGGGGCCAGCGCCCCCTATCCAGCGGTCTACGAGAACCTCGGTTTCCGTGCCCGCAGCGTGGCCCAAGCCTTGCTGCAGCTGCTCGCCGAGCAAATGGAGGGCTGATGCGCCTACGGGTGGAACCTTTACCCCAGCCGGGCCTGCGCTTCGACGATGTGGTGCTGGTGGTGGACGTGATCCGGGCCACCAGCACGGCCACCATGCTCCTCGAGGCCGGGGCCCGGGCCTTGTGGCTTACGGATCACCTGGACAAAGCCCGCCGCCTGCGGCAAAACGGCGAGGTGTTGGTGGGCGAGGTGGGGGGCCTGAAGCCCGAGGGTTTCGACCTGGGCAACAGCCCCCTCGAGGCCCGGCAGGCCCCGGTAGCAGGCCGGGTCGTCGTTCAGTCCACCACCAACGGCACCAAGACCGCCCACCTGGCCACCCAGAGCGCCCGGGAGGTCTTGCTGGCTGCACTGCTCAATGCCAAGGCAGCGGTTCAGGAGGCCCTGCGGCGGGCCCAGAAGGAGGTGGCTATTCTCTGTGCGGGCAAGGAAGGGGCTTTGGGCCTAGATGACCTCTACACCGCCGGGGTGCTGGCCGACTTGTTACAACAGGAGGGCCTAACCCCGGTGGGCGACGCCACCCGGCTGGCTTTGGAACTTTGCTGGCACTACCTCGACCCCCAACGGGTGCTGCCCCTCTCGGAGGCCGCCCAGGCCCTAAAGAAGGTGGGCTTGGGGGCCGATGTGGCCTTCTGCGCCCAGGTGAACCTCTCCTCCCGGGTGGCCCGTCTGAAGGAGCGCCAGGGCGAGGCCCTGGTCTTTGAGGGGTGAGAGGTAAACTATCCCATGGCTAAAGCCAGGGGCTTTCCGAGGGAAGAAGATGCAAAGACGAAACCCTCAGAATCCGGGTTGCTACAGCGCAACCCTGGGCCGGTTTACAGCGGCCCCTGCCCATCGAGCCCGCTCTTTGGGCATAGTAGATGCTCCGTGTAAAGCCATCCTCCGTTGGAGGTGCGTTCGAAGCAAGCCCTCAGGGTTTTACCCAGGCAAGGCGGTGTCGTGCCTGGAACCCCATACCCCGACTGTAAAGGTTCTCTGGGGTAGCTCTACCCCTAAGCACATCCTAGCCCATCCCACGAAAGGAGGAAAGCCGTCCTCCTCCCCATGCCTGAAGGCAGGGGTCTTTGGGCGGTAGAATTTTGATGAAAGCGCTTATTTTCGATGTAGACGGGGTCATCGCCGAAACCGAGGAGGCCCACCGCGAGGCTTTCAACTTGGCCTTTGCCGAGGCGGGCTTGGAAATCGAGTGGAACCAATCCCTCTACCGGCGGCTATTGTGGGTGACCGGGGGCAAGGAACGTATCGCCCACTACCTCTACCACTGCCCAGAATGCCCCAAACTGCTCGAGGCCAGCATCGCCCAGCTTCACCAGCGCAAGACCGAGATTTACAACCAGCTCGTGGCCCAAGGACGGGTTCCCTTCCGCCCAGGGGTGCTGCGGCTGTGGCAAGAGGCGCGGGAGGCCGGGCTGCGCTTGGGTATCGCCACCACCACCTCGCTGCCCAATGTGCTGGCCCTGCTGGCCCAGGCCGGGCCAGGGGCCGAGGGCTGGTTCGAGGTCATCGTGGCCGGGGATATGGTGGCGGCCAAGAAACCAGCCCCCGATGTCTACCAACAGGCCCTGCGCCGCCTGGGGCTTTCCCCCCAGGAGGCCATAGCCTTCGAGGACTCACACAACGGCTTGGTGGCGGCCCAGCGGGCCGGGCTGCCGGTGCTCATCACCCCCAGTTTCTACACCGACGACCAGCGTTTCGAGGGGGCTTTGGCGGTGGTGGAACACCTGGGCGAGCCGGACAAACCGGCCCAGGTGCTCTGGGGCCCCGATAAAGGCCCTGTGGTGGTGACCCCGGCCCTGTTGCAAACCTGGCTGCAGGTGGGGGTGGGCTGATGCCAGCGGTGCTCCACACCATCGTCTTCAACGCTGAGGCCGAGGCTAGCGAGGTGCGCCAGATGGCCCGGCAGGCCCGAGAGGTGCTGACCCAGATTCCCGGCGTGCAGGGGCTTACCTTTGGTCAGGCGGTGGCACGGGAGGCCCGCTACCGCTATCTGCTGGTGGTGACCTTCGAGAACGAAGCGGTCATTCCCCTTTACCGCGACCACCCATTGCATCAGGCCTTTGCCAACCAGGTCTTCCGGCCCCTGGCCCCCGACCGCATCACCACCGATTACGCCCTGGAGGAGGTATGAGAACAGAAGTCTTCCGCCAGATGCCCTATGCCGAGGCCGAGCCTCAGGCCCAGCGGGTCATGGCCGATGGGTATGGGGAGGGCCTGGTGCTTGCTGGAGTGGGCGGCTACTACGGGCTGTACTACCTGTTTGGGGTACGTCCCGACCCAGAGGCCCGGCCCGACTGGGTCGAGGGGCCTAAGGAGGGCCTCGAGGGCTTCCCACCACCCCATGCCCTAGCGAGCTGGCTCGAGCAAAACGGCTACCAGCTCTACATCAACGAGTCGAAATAGGAGCGCCTATGCCCATTCGCGAGTACGACGAGATGCCCTTTGCCGAGGCCAAGGCCCGCGCCGCGCGGCACCTGCAAGATGGTTTTGGCGATGCGGTAATTTTTCACGACCCACAAGGTTACTGGGCGCTGTACTACTTTTACTGGAGCCAAACCCCCCCACCCGAGGCCCGGCCCCATTGGATGGAAGGCCCCCAGCCCACCCCGGCCTTCCGTAGCCCCTACGAGATGAAAACTTGGCTGGAAGAAAACGGCTACGAAAGCTTCTCCAACGACCTGGACTGATGCTGGCCAAACCTCGTCTACACCGCCTGTTCGGCCCTAGTGGACGCTGCTTAAACGTGGCCCTGGATCACGGCATCTTCGGCGAGGGGAGTTTCTTACCCGGGCTGGCCCAATTCCAAACCGCCTTGCACACGGTGGCCCAGGCTGGCCCCAACGCCCTACAGCTCTCGCCAGGCCAGGCCCCCCTGCTCTACCGCCAGCCCATCCACCCCAAACCCGCCCTGGTGCTGCGGCTAGACAGTACCAACGCCTACGGCAGTACCCCGGGGGCGCTCTTTGCTGAACTAGTCGAGGAGGGCCTCGAGGCGGCTTTACGCCTAGACGCGGCTGCCGTGGTACTGAACCTCTTGTGGGTTGAAGGGGAGGCCCACCTTCTGCGCGACTGCCTGCGCAACATCGCCCGGGTCAAGCCCCTCACCGAGCGCTACGGCCTGCCCCTGATGTTGGAACCTTTGGTGCTGCGACCCGGCGGCTACGAGGTGGAGGGCAGTCCTGAACGCATCGTCCCTCTGGTGCGCCAGGCGGTGGAGTTAGGGGCTGACCTAATCAAGGCCGATTTCACCCAGCCCATCGAAGCCTTCCACCAGGTGGTGGAGGCCGCCGCTGGGCGGCCCGTACTGGCCCGGGGTGGCGGGCGGGTACCGGAAGAGCTGCTCCTGGAGCGCACCCGGGCCGTCTTGGCCCAAGGGGCTCGCGGCCTGGTCTACGGGCGAAACATCCTGCAACACCCCAACCCCAAAGGGCTGGTTCAGACCCTAATGCAAATGCTGCACCCTGCCTAGTCACCCATCGCGGCCTGAGGCTTCCGCTCGGCCAAGTAAAGCCAGGTCTCCAGCACGCTGTCGGGGTTGAGCGAGATGCTCTCGATACCCTGCTCAACCAGCCAGAGGGCAAACTCAGGGTGGTCGGAAGGCCCCTGGCCGCAGATGCCGATATACTTGCCCATCTGCCGGGCCGTCTGGATGGCCCGGGAGAGCAGGAACTTCACCGCCTCGTCCTGTTCGTTGAAAAGGTCGGCCACCAGACCCGAGTCGCGGTCGAGGGCCAAGGTGAGCTGGGTCAGGTCGTTGGAACCGATGGAGAAGCCATCGAAAAGCTCGAGGAAGGCCTCGGCCAAAATGGCGTTGGAGGGCACCTCGCACATCATGATCAGTTTGAGGCCGTTCTCCCCTCGCCGAAGGCCATGGCGGGCCAGAATCTCGATGACCTCCTTGGCCTCCCCCACCGTGCGGACGAAAGGCACCATGATCCAGACGTTGGTCAGGCCCTTCTCCTCGCGCACCTGCTTGAGGGCCTGGCACTCCAGGGCAAAGGCCTCGGCGAACTCCGGCGAGCGGTAGCGAGAGGCCCCACGGAAGCCAATCATGGGGTTCTCTTCCTTGGGCTCAAAGAGCTGACCCCCCAGCAGGTGGGCGTACTCGTTGGACTTGAAGTCCGACAGCCGCACAATTACCGGGTTGGGGGCAAAAGCCGCAGCAATCATAGCCACGCCTTCCGCCAGCTTCTCGCGGAAGAAGTCGGCGGGGCTGGCATACCCCGCGCTACGGCGGGCAATTTCGCCCTGCAGGCTGGGCTCGAGCCGCTCGGGGTGGAGTAGGGCCTTGGGGTGGATGCCGATTACGTTGTTGATAATGAACTCCAAGCGGGCCAGCCCTACCCCCGCATTCGGCAAGCGGGCAAAGCTGAAGGCCCGTTCAGGGCTGGCCACGTTCATCATGATTTTGACCGGAATATCTGGCATTTTATCCAGCTCGATGCGCCGCAGCTCAAAGCGAGGGGTACCCGCATAGACCCGCCCAGTATCCCCCTCGGCACAGGAAACCGTGACCACCTGCCCTTCCCGAAGCACCTCGGTCGCTCCGGCTGCCCCCACCACCGCGGGGATGTTCAGCTCGCGGGCCACGATGGCCGCATGACAGGTACGTCCTCCCCGGTTGGTCACGATAGCCGCTGCTTTTTTCATCACTGGCTCCCAGTCGGGGTCGGTCATATCGGCCACCAGCACATCCCCCGGCTGCACCCGGTTCATCTCGCGGGGGTGGCGGATGACCCGCACCGGCCCCGCCCCAATGCGCTGCCCCACCGCCCGACCGGTGAGCAGCACCTGGCCCCGCTCCTTCATCTCGAAGCGCTCAATGACCCGCCCGCTCCGGCTCTGCACCGTCTCGGGCCGGGCCTGCAGGATGTAAATCCGGCCGTCTAAGCCATCCTTGGCCCACTCGATGTCCATGGGCCGCCCGTAGTGCTGCTCGATGAGCAAAGCCTGCCGGGCTAGTTCCAACACCTCGGCATCGGAAAGGGAGAAGCGGCTTCGCTCCTCGGGGCTCGTCTCCACGACCTGTACCCCCTGGCCCACCCCGGCGTAGACCATCTTCTGCAGCTTGCTCCCTAGGGTGCGCTGCAAAATGGTGTTGCGCCCCTCGGCCAGACCCTTCTTGTAGACATAAAACTCATCCGGGTTCACCGCCCCCTGCACCAGCATCTCGCCCAGGCCATAGCTCGAGGTAATGAACACCACATCGCGAAAACCGGACTCGGTATCTAGGGTGAAGGCCACCCCACTGGCCCCCCGATCGCTGCGCACCATGCGCTGCACCCCTGCCGAGAGGGCCACCTGGTGGTGGGCAAAGCCGTGGTGCACCCGGTAGGCAATCGCCCGGTCGTTGTAGAGGGAGGCAAAGACTTTCTTGATATGCAAGAGCACGTTTTCAACCCCCTGCACATTCAAGAAGGTCTCCTGCTGACCGGCAAAGCTCGCCTCGGGCAGATCCTCGGCGGTAGCAGAAGAGCGCACCGCAACGGAAAGTCCGCCACCCGGGGTGGCGGACTCGAGGCGGATGTAGGCATCTACGATGGCTACCTCGAGGGCTTTGGGTAGCTCAGCCTGTTCGATCCAGCCCCGGATCTCCGCGCCCACCCGGGCCAACTCGTCCACATCGTCGGTGTTTAGCTGGGCCAGCGCAGCCTGGATGCGCTCGGTTAGGCGGTTGTGCTCGAGGAAGTCGTGGAAAGCCTGGGCGGTGGTGGCGAAGCCCCCGGGCACCCGCACCCCCGCTTGGGCCAGGTTGGCGATCATCTCGCCAAGGGAAGCGTTCTTGCCCCCCACTACCTCCAGGTCCTTCATACCCAGGGTCTCAAACCAACGGATATAGGTCATAGCCCACCTCGATGCCTTCGATGGTAGAGGGCGGCAGGAACCCGATGGAGGGGGTATTTTCGGTGTAGGTATGCCCCCTTTTCTGTGTAAATGGCGCTACACTCATAAACTACACTGTTACCCGGGAGCACACCATGGAGCGAACCGTATTTATCGTCTCCGACCATACCGGCCTCACCGCCGAGTCGGTAGCCCGCAGCCTGCTGGCCCAGTTCGAGGGGGTGCCGTTTCGCTATGTAACGCGCCCCTTCACCGACACCGAGGAGGAGGTTTATCAGGTCTTGTACGAAATCAACGCCATCTTCCAGCGCGACGGGGTGCGACCCATCGTCTTCTCCACCCTGGCCAACCCTGCGCTCAACGACCAACTAAAAAGGGCCCCGGCTTTGCACTTCGACCTGTTCCGCACCTATCTGGGGGAGCTCGAGCGCGAGCTGGGCCAGCCCCCCACGGGCCGGGTAGGGCGGCTGCACAGCATCACCGACAACAACTATTTCACCCGCATCGATGCGGTAGATTTTGCCCTCGCCACCGACGACGGCCTAGGCAACCGGCACTATCAGATGGCCGACGTAATCCTCATTGGGGTCAGCCGGGCCGGCAAGACGCCCACCTGTCTGTTCCTGGGATTGCAATACGGCCTGCGCGCAGCCAACTACCCCTTAGCCGAGGAGGATTTCGAGCGCGAAGCACTGCCCGAGCCGGTACGGCCCTACAAGGATAAAATCTTTGGCCTCACCATCCACCCCCAGCGGCTACACCAGATTCGTACCCAGCGCAAACCGGGTAGCCGCTACGCCTCCTTTGAACAGTGTGAGTACGAGGTGCGGCGGGCCGAGCTGCTCTTCCGCCGGGTGGGCATCCCCTACTTCGACACCACCAGCGCCTCCATCGAGGAGATTGCCACCAGCATCGTGCAAAGTGCCGGGTTGGAACGAAGGGTAAGATGAAGAGCCCGCCCCAGTCCGTTAAGCTAAGGCCATGCGGCTGTACTGGGAGCAACCCTACGCCAGTACCTTTGAAGCCCAGGTCATAGAGGCTTGGAGCGAGGGCGGCGCTCACTACGCGGTGCTGGATCAGACCCTCTTCTACCCCACCTCCGGTGGCCAGGCCTGCGACACCGGTACCCTGGGTGGCGTGGCGGTAGAGGAGGTGCTCGAGGAGAACAAAGCTACAGGCCGGATAATCCACCGACTGGCAGGCCCTCTTTCCCCAGGAGAGCGGGTGGTAGGCGAGGTGAACTGGCCCCGCCGCTACCGCCACATGCAGCGCCACACCGCCGAGCACATCCTGGGGCAGGCCTTTTTGCGGGCAGGGGGGTGGCAGGTGGTGGCGGTCAACATGGGTAGCGCGCTGTGCACCATGGACTTTGACCATCCCCCCCACGAGCCCACCTTGCGGCAGGCCGAAGCCTTGGCCAACTGGGCGGTCTACGCCAATACCCCAGTCCGCAGCTACTTCATCGCCGAGGAGGAGGTGCCAACCCATGGCCTGCGCCGCGCCCCTAAGGTAAGAGGCTCTATCCGGGTGGTGGCGATCGAAAATTGGGATAAGGTAGCCTGTGGCGGCCTACATGTATCCCGTAGCGCAGAGGCAGGCCCTATCAAGATCACCAAGTACGAGCGCTACAAGGGCGGAACCCGCATCTACTTCGTAGCGGGCTGGGAAGCCCTCGAGCTTTTCGACCAGGAGCACCAAGTACTGGCTCGGCTGGGCGAGAAGTTTAGCACCGGCCCCTTAGAACTGGAAAAGCCCATAGCCAACATGCGCGAGGCGTGGTACAAGGTGCGCGCTGAGAATGCAGCCCTCAAGGACGAGCTAGCCGAGCGCATCATGCGCGAGCTTCTGCTCGAGTTCCCGCAAAAAACCATCCAGGCCCAGGTACCCAACCTGGTGCTGGATAGTGTGGGCAAGCGCCTGGCTGAATGGCCCGGGGTGCTGGCTTTGCTGGTAGCCCAGGCCGAGGATAAGGCCCGCTACGTGCTGCTCAAGCACCCTAGCCGCCCCGAGGACCTGGAGGCCCTCTGGGCCCAGGTGCTGAAGCCCCTGGGGGCCAAGGGCGGGGGGAGTTTGGTCAAGCTGGGGGTGTTGCCCCTGGCCGCCCTGCACCAGGCCCTCGAGGGGTTCCAACGCCACCTTCAGCCCAAAGCACCGCCTTCCAAGGCCTAGCCCTACCTTGGTGAAACGGCAAGTAGCCGCGTATCCTAAGCCAAGATGGATTTCCTAGTCGCTGCTTTGCTCTTGGGTTTGGCGGTGTACTTCCTCTTCCGGGTAGTCCGGGGGCTGCTGCCTTCCCGCTGGCTGACCCGGTTCCAACCCACCCTGCGCCTGCGCTGTCCGGTCTGCCAGGAGCGGCTAAACCCTGCCGAGGTGGCCGCTTTGCGCCAGGCCCGAAGGCGGTGTCGGGAGATGACCCGCTGCCCTTATCAGCGCAGCCGCTGGCTGAATTAAGCACGGCTTTCACAACCCTCCAGTAAAGTTAGGGAACTGCTCGAGGTCGGCCTCTTGCAATCGGCTAGCCAGCCCGTTTCGATGGAGCGAAAAGAGTATGCTTGCTAGAGGTTTGCTGCAAAGGCTATTAGGTTTGCTCTTGCTGATCGGAATTGCACTTGGAGAAGGACGGTACGTGTTTCTGGTAGATACCTCTGCCTCGATGATCGGGGGAGAGGATGGATGGGCGGTGGTTTTTCCCAAAGTACAGCGTGAACTGATACGCTTCGCTGAACAGGTTGCCCAGGAAGCCGAGGTGCAGATCATCACCTTTGCACGAGAACCCCAGGAGGCTGCCCACTTTTTGCTGCCCCACCAGCGCGAAGCCATGCTGCGCTACATCCGCAACCTGTCTGCCGAGGGCAACGCTAGCCACCTCTACCACAGCCTGAACCAGGTCTACAATGCCCTGTGTGACCAGCCTCGAGCCTTCTTTTTCTTCACCGATGGTCTGGACAATTCCTCACAAGCCCCCCAGATGCCTCCCCTCCAGCCCCACTGCCCCCTCACCCTTATCGCCCTAGGCTCCCTGCCCCCAGATTTCCGTGCGGCCTGGAAGGGTCAGGTGCAAAACCACCTGGTCATCCCCACCGTCTTGTACAGTAACTTGGGCACCGAAGCGCTTACCGAAGGCTCAACAACCGCAGAGACGCTGGTCATCCAACCAACCCCCGAGGCTCCTACGCCCCCGCAAACCAGGCCAGACCCTCCTCAGCCCCGCCCTTCTGTAGGCCTACACCGCCCCACCCTCTCACCACCTACACAAGCCTCACTGCCTGAGCCTGCCAAACGCACCCCGCTTCAACCAGAAGCTTTGCTTCCCTCCCCTTCGTCGTTCCTAGCGCAGTCCCCTTCTCCCCCATCCCCCCTGAATAGCAGCAAACCTTCCGCAAATTCGCGGGATACTGTTTCGCTTTCGCCAGCTCCCCTTCTCTCCCTAAAGCCGACAAACCCAGCCGCAGCCCTGCCTTCTCCGGTACAAACCAATCCTTCCCCCGTCGAAGAACCTGCAAAGCCCCCAACTCCTGTGAACCCACTTCATACAGTGGGCCTCCAGGAAGACCCTGGCCCAAAGACCCCATTGGAGCTGCCTAGCATTTGGCAGCCAGAAACATCCCCCCTGGAGGTCTCCCCAAGCCAGCCCCGGATATGGTGGAGCCTCCCCGGGCTGTTGGGCCTGCTGCTGCTAGGGTTGGGCCTAGTCCGCAAGCGTCAGGCCTCCTCTACCCCAAGGGTTGCAAACCCGGCTTTGCCCATGCCCCTCAGTCTGGATTTTTTCGGCGCTGCTCCTGAGCGACGACGAAAATACCTACCTCTGCTGGTCAACGAATGCGACCTAGGCGAAGCCACCAAAGACGCCGCCCTCGAGCGTCTTTGGGTACGCCCCACCTCCAAAGGCCTCGAGGTGCTGCACATCCCTGGTCACCTCCGCCTCTGGCTCGGCGAAACTCCCTTTGCCCCCGGCCAGACTGTAGCCCCAGGTCAGAGCCTCCACCTTCGCGAGGTTGATACCGGGGCATTCCTCGGCCTGCTAAGCGTACAGAGAATGTAAAAAGCCAGGTACCGGGGCACCTGGCTTCCCGAGCCGTACAAATTTAGAAAACCGGGGTAACCGCAGCGGTATCCTCCTCGCCGGTGCGAATCCGGTAGACCTTTTCCACTGGCAGTACGAAAATCTTACCGTCGCCCACCTCGCCGGTGCGCGCCGAGGATAGAATGGCCTTCACTGTAGGCTCTACAAAATGATCCGAGACGCCAATTTCTAGGCGCACCTTCTCCGAGAGCTCCATCTTGACGGTGGTACCGCGGTAGGTCTCCACCCGCTCGGTCTCCCCTCCGTGACCCTGTACCCGGCTGATCGAAAGCCCCCGCACCTCGGCGCGAAAGAGAGCTTCCAACACATCGTTTAGCTTCTCGCCGCGAATAATGGCTACCACGAGCTTCATCCGGCTCCTCCTAATCGGTGCCCCCCACCGGCTTGGGTTTGGCCGCAGGCATGGCCGCTTCCGTGTTGACCAGGATAGCCCCCTCACCGCTGGTGTAGGCCTCCTCGCCGTGCTGGGTCACGTCCATGCCCAGGCCCTCTTCCTTAGCGCTGGCCTTAAGCGGGGTGATGGCCCCCACCAGCTTAAGCAGCACAAAGGTCATCAGGGCACTGTAAACTACGGCAATCAGCACCGCGAAGGCCTGGATCAAAACCTGGGCCGGGTTACCGGCGATGAGCCCGTTGAAAAGGCCGTTAACCGATTCCTGGGCAAACACCCCGGTCAGGATGGCCCCGGTCATCCCTCCCACCCCGTGGGCGGCGAAAACATCCAACGAGTCATCCAGACCGCTCTTAGCCCGCCACAAAAGCACGTAGTAGCTAGGGAAAGCCCCAATAGCCCCCATCGCCAAGGCAAACAGGGGGGATACAAAGGCCGCGGCTGGGGTAATCACCACTAGGCCTACCACAATCGCAGTGGCCATACCTACCGCTGTCACCTTGCCGGTGCGGAACAGATCGATCAGCGACCAGGTCACGATGGTGGCCGCAGGGGCCAGAATGGTGTTGACCAGCGCCAGACCAGCCGTCTGGCTGGCGGCCCAGGCGCTACCCGCGTTGAAACCGAACCAGCCAAACCACAAGAAGGCCGCTCCCAAAAGCACAAACGGCACATTGTGGGGCAGGATAGCCTGACGGCCAAAGTCCTTGCGCGCGCCCAGCACCAGCGCAGCGACCAAAGCCGCGATGCCGGAGTTGATGTGTACCACAGTTCCTCCGGCGAAGTCCCAGGCCCCCAGCTCGGCCAGGAAGCCCCCCCCCCAGACCCACTTAGCGATGGGAGCGTACACCGCCAGGCTCCACAGGGTGATAAAGAGCAGGAACGCAGGGAAACGTATCCGTTCTACCACTGCACCAGAGACCAAAGCCGCAGTAATGATGGCAAAGGTTCCCTGGAAGATCATCCACAGCAGGTGGGGGATGGTGATATCAGCAATGGCTCCCTTGTTCTCTAGGCCCACGTTGTTAAGAAAGAGATAGCGCAGGTCTCCGATGAACTTCCCTTCCCCCGAAAGGGCCAGGGTATAGCCCAAAAGGGCCCAGGCCACCGCCACAAAGCCCAGGGCAGAGAAGCTCATCATCATGGTGTTGAGGGCATTTTTCGAGCGCACCAGCCCCCCGTAGAAGAAGGCCAAGGCCGGGGTCATCAGGAGAACCAGGCCGGTGGCTACCAGCATCCAGGCGGTGTCGGCAGCACTGAACTCGAGCTCCTCGGCAAAGGCCAGCCCCGCCAATAGCGCCCCTAGAAACGCTGGCATTCGAAGGTTTTTCATCATTCCTCCACCTCCTGGCCTCGAGGTTAATGTACCCACTGGCATATTGTCAACATTATTCTTAACACTTATCCTTTTTTTTGATTACATTTTGCAATATCCATCCATATAACGGTGTTTTGTTTTGGCTATTTTTGCTTTTTGTCTTCTTATACTCGACTATCTTTTTCTCTCACAATGCGATTTGCCATACCACTGGCTGCGCGTTTGGTTCTAAACTGAAATTGGCCATGACCGAACGCCGACGGCGCATCCTGCATCTGCTGGTGGACAGCTACATCCAGACCCGCACCCCGGTACCCTCGGGGGCACTGGCAGAGCGGTTGTCGTTGTCGCCGGCCACCGTGCGCTACGAGCTGATTGAGCTCGAGCAACAGGGGATGCTGAGCAAGCCCCACGCCTCGGCAGGACGCATCCCCACCCGCGCCGGTTTTCGCCACTACGCCCTGTCCAAAATCCCCCCTAGCCCGCTGCCGCAGGCCACCCTGGAAAAGCTGGCCCAGGTGCTGGAAGGGGCCGGTACCCGGCGGGAAATCCTCTTGGTACAGGTGGCCTCCCGGCTCTCGGGTTACCCAGCCTTACTGCGGCTCAAAGCCCAGCAGGCCCCCAAACTGCTGCAGGTTCACCTCTCCTGCCTGGCCCCGGGCAAGCTGCTGGCCGTGGCCGTACTGGAAGGGGGGCGGGTACGCGAGGCCCGGATCGACCTGTCCTTCACCCCCACCGAGGCCCAGCTGACTGAGGCCGAACAGCGCCTCTACCGGGCTAGCCAGCCCATCAAGGCCAGCACCCCGGCCATGATGGAGCTTTACGAGGCCATTGGCCGGGCTTTTGCCCAGGGTGGGCTAGAGGAGTACCGCGAGGGGGTCAGCCTGCTTTTGAGCGAGCCTGAGGCACAAAACCCCAAGTTTCTCCGCCAGGCCATCGCCCTGTTTGAATCCCCCAGCGATCTCACTCTCACCCCTCCTGGTGGCGTAAACGTCCGGGTCGGCGAGGAGGAAGGGCTCTCCTTAGTCCAGGCTGGCATTGGGGTAAGCGACCGGGTAGGCGAGCTTTCCCTGTTGGGGCCGGTACGCATGCGCTATGAAAAGGCCCTGTCGGTGGTTTTTGCCATGAGCCAGGTCTATATGGGGAAAATTTCACCCTCCTCGAGCCCACTCTAGACACCCACTCCCCGAAGCCTGAAAATCTTTTCTATGCGCGTGCAGGTATTGCTTTTTGCCCTTTTCCGTGAGCAGGCTGGGCAAGCCCGGATTGTTTTGGAGCTTCCCGAAGGCGCCACCGTGGCCGAGGCCAAGGCTCTGCTCGAGCAGCAGTACCCCTTGAAGCTTTCCGGAGGGGTGGCAGCCATCAACGAGCGGCTAGCCCAGGCTGGCGATAGACTAGAGGACGGCGATGAACTGGCCTTCCTGCCTCCGGTTTCAGGTGGGGGTAAGAGCGAACCGCTGGATAGCTTTGGCCTCACCTATGAGGCCCTGGAAGTAGCGCCTTGGGTAGACTGGGCAGCCAAGGGCCCCTACGGCGCAGTGGTCAGCTTTCTGGGCACCACCCGCAGCCCCAACAAGGGGCAGGCCATAACCCACCTGGAATACGAGGCCTATCCCTCTATGGCCGAGAAGGTCATGCAACAGATCATCGAGGAGATGCGGGCTCGTTGGTCGCTGGGTCGGGTCGCCCTGTGGCACCGGCTGGGCCAGGTCAAACCCACAGAGGGCTCCATTTTGATTGTGGTCTCCTCGGCGCACCGCCCCGAGGCCTTCGAGGCCTGCCGCTACTGTATCGAGCGGGTCAAACAAATCCTGCCGGTGTGGAAAAAGGAGTTCTTGCCCGATGGCTCCTACTGGGTAGAGGGATATGCCCCTGAGGAGCATAAGCTTTAGGGGTGTGCTGCTTTTAAGCTAGAGCAGCACAGGCACACCGTCAGCCTTCTTCCGTTGGACAAACGAGAAAAGCTGTGCTATAACTAGCAAGTATGTCTCAGCTTGGGGTCTAGTATCCTGGTGAGACAACCCGTCGCGCAGAACATCCCGCCGCAAACCCAGAGCGATCTGGGCGGGTTTTTGGCGCGACCGAAGGTAACGGCAGAGAGGAAACAGGCGAATGGAAGACCAAGCGACCCAGACTCCAGTGGAAACTGGAAAAGAACCCCAGGTTTTTAGCATGGAGCAGGCTCTGCAGGATGCAGAGGCCCGGCTCGAGAAGACCGTCCAGCGCGGCCAGATTATAAGCGGCACCGTGGTTTTCGTCACCAACGACGGTGTGATGGTAGACATCGGCGCGCGCACCGAAGCCATCATCCCCTTCAACCAGCTCACCGACGAACCGCTTTCCGAAGAGGAGTTGCGAAACCTGCTTAAGCCGGGGGACAGCGTCACGGCCTATGTGGTGCGGGCTGACCTCGAGAACGGCCAGGTGGTGCTCTCCAAAAAGCGGGCCGAGGCCGACCAGAGCTGGACCAAGGTACAGGCTCTCTTTGAGCAGGGGGAACCGGTTATGGTGCAGGTGAAGGAGAAGGTCAAAGGGGGCCTGGTCGCCACCATCGAGGGTATCCGCGCCTTCCTACCGGCCAGCCAGGTAGACCTCAAGCGCACCCCTGAGCTCGACGAATACGTAGGGCAGACCTTTCCGGTCAAGATCATCGAGCTAAACCGCAAAAAAGGCCGGGTTATTCTGTCCCGCCGCACCGTGCTCGAGGCCGAGCAGAAAGCGGCCCGCGAGCGAGTGCTCTCCTCCCTCAAAGAAGGGGATATCGTTGAGGGCCAGGTGGTTGAGATCACCGAGTTTGGCGTATTCGTCTCCCTAGGTGGGGTGGACGGTCTGGTGCACCGCAGCGAGATTACCTGGGGCCGTTTCAACCATCCCAAGGATGTGGTGCAAAAGGGCCAAGCTGTAAAGGCCAAGGTGCTCTCGGTGGACACCGAGCGCGAGCGGGTCAACCTCTCCATGAAGGCCCTACGCGAGGACCCCTGGCTTACCGTTTCAGAGCGCTACCCCATCGGCTCGAGGGTCAACGGCAAGGTGGTGGGCCTGACCCAGTTTGGTGCCTTTATCGAGGTTGAGCCGGGGCTCGAGGGCCTTATCCACATCTCCGAACTCTCCTGGACCAAGCGCCCCAAACACCCCAGCGAGGTCCTCAAGGAGGGGCAGGAGGTCGAGGCCCAGGTTCTGCGCATCGACCCGGTGGAGCGCCGCCTTTCCCTGGGGCTCAAGCAAACCCAACCCGACCCCTGGAAGAGCCTGCCTGACCGCTATCCCCCGGGCACCCCAGTCAAAGGCAGGGTGACTGGCCTCACCGACTTCGGGGTCTTCGTGGAAATCGAGCCGGGCATCGAAGGGCTAATCCACGTTTCCGAGCTCGCCTATGAGCGCGTGGAAAAGCCTTCGGAAATGTTCAAGAAAGGCGACGAGGTCGAGGCTGTTATCCTTCAAATTGACCCGGTGGAGCAGCGCATCAGCCTCTCGCGCAAGCGCCTTTTGCCCCCACCCCAGCCCAGCTTTGCTGAGGAGGAAGGCGAAGGTCGCAAGGGCCGCCGTGAAGCCAAAGGGGCTGAGCGTCCCAAGCGCCCCAAGAGCAAAGGGGGTGCTCGCGAAGGGCGTGGGCAAGAGCGCGACTTCGACTACACCAGCACCGCGGCCTACAACAACTACGACCCCAACGTGGCCACCGCCTCCACCACCAACGTTAAGCTGGGCGATGTGTTCGGCGACCTCCTAAGCCAGCTCAAGCTGGAAGAAGACCAGGACAAAGAAAAAGCCTGAACCCAAAACATGGCGACGGGGAAACAGAATCTCCCCGTCACTTTTTTGGACCCAGCAGTGCCCATGGCAAGCCCACACCTTCTGCGCCAGTTATGCACGCGAGATGAACGTCTTCTGCGCTATGATGTAGAAAGCATGAGCGAAACCAAAATCACCCCGTTGGCCCGTCGTCTGGCGGAAGAGAACGGCATCAACTGGCGTCAGATTCAGGGCACTGGCCCGGACGGAACGGTGGTCGAACGGGACATCCTGGCTTTCCTGGCTAAGGTCATGGCTGGTGAGGTTAACCTGCCCCCAGCCCCAGAGGAAGTCCCCCCCGCCTCGAACACCATACTCGACATGACCCAGGCCCAGGCAGTCCTCCAAAAAGAGGGCATTCAGCTAGGGGAGCTTCTGCCCTCCGCCCCCCCTGAACCGCCCTCCACCCCGGGGCTGCCCACTCTGGAGGACATCGAGTTTGACTTCGAGAAACTGGAGGCTTCTCCCGCAGAAGTAGAGGGCTCCCCTCCCGTTCCCCCAGTGGATGAAGCCTTCGAGGAGGCTCCCTCGCTGGCCCCTGAGCCATCCGTTGTACCCAACTTCGATGAACCTGAGCCCCTGGTGGCCCCTGAACCCCTGCCCCCTCTCCAGTGGGAAGAACCTAGGGCAAACCCCGAGCTAGCTGGGCTGCCCCCCTTACCACCCGAGAGCGACCTCGAGGCCCCCAGCAGCCCCAAGCTGGTCTGGGAAACCCAGGAGGTCGTGCCTCCTTCCGAGGAGGCCCCACCCCCCAGCCCCCTAGAGGCGGGGATGACCTTTAGCAACACCGAAACCGTACGGGCCGAAACCCCACCCGCACCCAAACCCGAGGAGGCCGTACTGCCAGCGGCGACCCCTGCGCCCTCCGCAGGTCTGGCCGAGACAGCCCCAGCGCAGGCCCAAGTGCTGCGGGTTCCGGTCTGGCAAAGGCTGGTGAGCATTGGCCCAGCCCAGGAGGCAGCCCAGACCCTAAGCGAGGGTTGGCGGGTGGAGGTGGGCGTGTATCCCCTGCTTTACCGTGCGGTGGACAAAGCCCTTGCCGACACCCAGACCCCCCTGCGCCCCACCAAGGCCAGCCTCGAGGGCGATCAGCTCAAAAGCCTGCGGGTGGCCCCGGCCCTTTCCCTGCGGGGCACCCTCGACTCGCTTAACCTGGCCTCTGAGCCAGGCGAGGGCCTGGCGGTGCTCTCGCTCCTGGATAGCCCCTTCGACCAAGTCATTTTCCCCGGGGTGCCCACCCTTACCCTGGGCCGGGCCAATGGCGGGCAGGCCTTGCTCTCGCTTTCTGGCCCAATGGAAGCCCATCTGGCCGGTAAACTCCTGGAGCGCATCGCCTACTACCTCGAGCGCCCCATTCTGCTGGCCTAGCCGGGCTTTACCCTTCCTGGCGTGCTTAACTTCCCCTTAAGACACGCCAGGTCGGCCTGTATTCTCCCGCCATCCTGGGGTATGCTCGAGGTATGAAAAAACTCACCCTTCCCCTCCTATTCGCAACCCTCGCCTTGCTGCTTTCCAGTTGTATTGTCGCGGTCTCGCTACCTGTGTCCAACTTCAGCTTCGACAGCAACTGGCAGCGTACCCCAGACGGCGCGTATGTTTTTTGTACCAATCAGGATACCTACATACGCTATAGCTTTAGAGCTCCCGACCCGGATCGCATCCAAAGCATCACCGAAATTTACAAGGGCAACATCTCCGGCATAACCCTTCTTGTGCCTCGTCCCAAAGCTGACCTTTCCTATTCAAATGGAACGTACACCTTTGTTGGCAAGCTGACCTTTGGCCAACCCAGAATTCCCCAGAGCTTGCAGCCGTTTTCCATCACCGTTGTGCCGGTTCTACCACCCCCCGTAACTACCAACCCACCACCTGCTTCCAAAAATGGCGAGACCGAGGTCACCGTCGAGGTAGTTAGTACGGCTGGGGTGACCTATCGCGGCACTTACACCTACGACACCTACGCCAACTGCCCCTAGAAAGGACTAGCCCCATGTTGCGCCCGCTTCTGCTTCTTTTGCTGGCCTTCGGCCTTTCTTCGTGCATCCTCCTTATCGAGGAAGAACCCTCGCAGCCAGTGCGGCCTGTAACCCCTGCCCAGCCCAGCATCGCCACCCCGGGGCCGGGAACCTTCACCTACCGTTGCAGCGGGGGCACGCTGGTGGTGAACTACCTGGACAGCAACAACCTGCGGCTGTTCTACGATGCGGCCTTCCAGAACCTGAGCGTGGTGCGCCGCAGCCCTACGCTGCTCTTTAGCGGCGGGGCTTACACCTGGGAGTGGACCGGCAGCCGGGGCACCCTCTCGGTGGGGGGCCGGGTGGTGCTAAGCAATTGTGCTTTGTAGCGGAGGAAGTATGAAAAAAGCCCTGGGCATTTTGGGCCTGGCACTGCTCTCTTCGACCCTGGCGCAGCCCTTGCGCCCGCAGAGCATCATCGTGAACCCGGTGCCCCCGCCCGACCTTCAGGTGCGGGTCTGGGTAGACAAAGACCCGAGCAAAACCGGGAACCCGGTCTACCAGTTTGGCGAGCCCATCCAGATTTCGGTGCAGGTCACACAGCCAGCCTATGTGTACCTCTTCAGCGTGCGGGCTACCGGGGAGATTAGCGGGATTCTGCCCAACGCCTTCGAGCAGCAAAACCTTTTGCAAGCCGGCGAGGTGCGCACCTTCCCCGGCCCCGGAGCCCGCTATACCTTTACCGTGGAGGGCCCGGCGGGCCAGGATCGGGTACTGGCTGTGGCCAGCCGCCGCCCGCTGGACGTTTCCGAAATTATCGACATCCAGACTGGAAGGGCCCGCATCCAGGGCGAGCGCAACCTGGCCCAGGCTCTCTCCATTGTGGTCACACCCCTTCCCAGCCAGGACTGGGTCACCGACGAGGCCTACTTCATCGCCGGGCAGCTTGTACCGCCACCCCCTAGCACCGGCACCCTCTCGGTGAGCAGCACCCCCAGCGGGGCCCAGGTGCTCCTTAATGGCCGGGTGGTAGGCACGACTCCCCTTTCCCTCGAGCTGCTGCCGGGTACCTACACCCTCGAGCTGCGCCGCAGTGGCTACGAGCCTTTGCGCACCACCATCACCATCCAGGCTGGCCAGGTCACCCGGCTCAACCTAGCGCTGGTGGCTACCCCACCCCCCACCGGAGTGTTGTCGGTAGACAGCACCCCCCGCGGGGCCCAGGTGCTGGTCAATGGCCGACAGGTGGGCAGCACTCCCCTCAACCTTACCCTCAACCCCGGCAGCTACACGCTAGAGCTGCGGCGGAGCGGCTACAGCCCCTTCCGCACCACTGTGGTCATTCAGCCTGGGCGCACCACCCGGCTAAACATTGCGCTGGTTAGCCTTGCGCCGCCACCTCCACCTGTGCAGCCTGTTCAACCGGTACAGCCGGTGCAGCCTGTGGTGCCGGTGCGCCCTCCCTCGGGCTCCTTTACCTACACCTGCCAGGGGGGCACCCTGGTCGTGAACTACATCAGCAGCAACCAGGTGCGTATTTTCTACGATGGGGCCTTCCACACCTTGCCATTGGTACAGGCTGGCCCCCCCTTGGTCTACAGCAACAACACCTACACCTGGGAGCTAGGGCAGCTTGGCCGCCTTCTGGTGCGCGGCCAGGTGGTGCTGTCTGGATGTAGAATCTAGCTCTACTAATGTTGGGTTAGGCTGGCCTTAGGCGGAGCGAACTCGATATTATTGCTTTTCCTCTGTAGCCGCTCTGAGTAGACCTGTTGTCTTGCTGCTCTCGTATGCTCTATCTGATTTGGGTAGGGTTTGACTGTCACGTACCTGGTTCATCACCAGGCCCAGGGTCTGGGCGCCTACCCGCTTGAGCACCTCGAGGGCCAAGCGCAATTGGCGCCGATCGGTCTGCCCCTCCCGCACCACCACCAACACCCCAGAGGCATAGGGAGCAACAATTAAGGCATCGGTAACTGCCAAAACCGGAGGAGTATCCAAAATGATGACCTTGTATAAGCGGGCATCCTTTGAAAAATCTACAAAATGGCGGAATTGCTCAGATAACAGCCGGGGTGGGTTCTCCAGCGGGCGCAGGCAGGAAATCAGATAGAGGTTATTTTCCACCAAAACAGGCTGGGGCTGAACGTGTGGCAGGCTAGACAGAGCATGGACAATATCCTGTCCTTGGGTGATACCAAACTCTTGGTGTAAAACCGGCCTACGAGTGTTGAGGTCGACCAATAGCGTGCGCTTTCCCGCCATGGCACAAGCACGAGCCAGGCTCAAAGCCACACTGCTCTTGCCCTCGAGGGCTGCGGGACTAGTGACCACCAGAATGCACGGGGCGTCTGCAGACATACTGTGAGCAATGTTGATATACAGGTAACTGGCCACCTCAGGGGAAAGACTGCGGCCTGCAGCGGGTTTATTGGGAAACTCACCCAAAATGGGCAGTGCCGTCAGTTGAAAGGCTTCCTCGGCATTGCGGATGGAGCGCGCGCTGGCCTCGCGTAGCAGCAGCAGGCCCAATCCCAACACCAAACCAACAGCGAAGGCCACCGCCCCATACAGCGCAGGACGGGGACTAGCAGGCCGAACTGGTGGGATAGCTTGGTCAATAAGCGAGAGCTGGCCACTGGCGCTACGCTCCAATGCCCGAACCAGATCGATATCCCGCTGCAAGGAGGCCAGCAAGCCCGAAAAGTCCTCGTTGGTGCGGTTGCCCTCGCGAGCAATTTGGTTCCGCACCACTGCCAGTTGAGCCTCCAAAGACTCCCGATAGTTACCAAAGCTGCCCCGCACACGTTCATCGTCCCAGCGCATCAAGCTGCTGGCCCAGGCGTTGGCAAGCTCAGCGGCTTTTTGTGCATTTGTATCTCGCACACTGAGGATGATGACATTGGCGTTTTGCCCCTCGATAGTGCGTACCCGGGCCTTGCGAGTAAAGCGCTCGAGGTCAGCAGGTTCGCTGCTCAATCCTACAGTCTGGAGGGTGCGGGCTAGAACCAGACTGCTCAGAGCAGCTTCCCGATAGGCAGCAGCATCAATCAGGCTTTGCGAGGGTATGGTGCCCAGCAAACCGCTTCCTGTGAAGGCACTACTTTGCGCGGCCAGTAGACGAGCGCTGGCCTGGTAAGTCGGCACCTGCCACCAGGAGATCGCGAAGGTGAGCAAAGCCAACGCGGCAGAAAATAGCAACAGCCTCCAAAAGTTGCGCCGTAGAATCTGTCCTAAACGCACCAGATCTATTTCGGGCTCCTGGGGAATCTGGAAAATCATAACTTCACCTGATTATAGACACGGCGCCGAAGAAAAGCGGGTTATATCCTGCAAGCCAGCATAACCAGGGTTGGATACTTCTGGTAAGGTGGGAAGGTGGGCAAGCAAAAGGCGCCGTTAAGAAGCAAGGGCCTGGGTTCGCAAGCTTTGGTGGTGCGAAAAGGGTTTTTAACCTCCTACCTATAGCATGCAGAAGTAGGCTGTTCGTGCTAGATAAGCTTCCCAAACCAGGTCGTCGCTTTACCCAGCAAGCAGGTTGGGCACTGATTGACCAGGCTTTGTATGGCGTTTCCAACTTCCTGGCCAACACCCTCATGGCTCGCTGGCTCGAGCCCGCTGAGTACGGGGCTTTCGCTGTAGGCTGGTTGGTGCTGCTGATCGGCTTTCAAGTACAAAACCCACTCATCACTGAGCCGCTGGCCGTCTACACACCTAGCCGCTTCCGCCTTGCGCCTCACATATACCAGCAGCAGGTTGTACAGCTGCATTGGTTGCTAACCGGATTAGCGTCGCTGGTTTTTCTTGTGCTGGCCTGGCTTCAAACCGATACGGCTTTTAGAGGCGTTTACCTAGGGCTGGCGGTAGCGCTGCCCTTTGTACAGTACGGGATGCTAGCCCGGCGGATCTGCTACGCCAATCTGGTCCCTAAGCTCTCGGCACTGGGAGGGTTGATTTACCTACCCCTCTTCGTGTTGTCGACCCTGGCTTTGCAGCAGGTCTCCTGGCTCAATGCTCTAACCGCCATGACCCTAATGGGCCTGGCTTCGCTGGTTTCGGGACACTGGGTCATTTTTCTGTGGAAACGAGGCTCGAGTCCAGAACTCACACCCAGCCCCTTGCGGCAGTTTACCGCTTGGTTTTCCCTGTTTCGCATGGTACTGCGTTACCATTGGCGCTATGGGCGTTGGGGACTACCCGCCAGTCTTCTTTGGGTAGTGGTATCCAGCCTACCCTACCTTCTGCTGCTGCGCACACACAGCTTAGAAGCGGTGGCAGAGCTGCGTGTACTGGAAAACACTATCGCTCCCGTCAATAGCTTCTTATCTGCTTTCAACTCGCTTATGCTACCGGCTTTTGCCCGGGCTAGCTCCCTAGCTGCACTGGACAGAATGGTGTGGCGCTATGCGCTTTTCTTCTGTGGCATTAGCACAATAGTCTGGATAGGCATGACTTGGTTGCACGACCCTATCTTCGTACTGCTATACGGAACAAACTATCGCAATATAAGCCACTATCTCCCTTGGTTCGCCCTAGTTCCCTTGTTCACCTGGCTTGGCGAAGTGTTTTTTAGTGCCTTCCGGGCCCTGGAACAGCCGCGCTGGATTGCCTGGCTGTACGCCATTGCATCCATTTCTATGGCTGTCCTTGGGGGATTTCTCATAAAACGCTTTGAATTGCACGGAGCTGTGCTATCCATTCTTTTTATCCAGATTTTGCTAGCTGCTATGGCCCTGGCCCTCTGGCTAAGCTTTGGTCGGCACGCCAGGCGTTGAAATCAACGTATGGGACATAAGTTGGGCTAAAATGTAGGCTGATTCTAGTCCACAAAAACCGGTGTAACCTAACATCTCTTTATCTTCCGCTTAACTTTTCTTGCAACTAGCCGTGCCATCCTGGCAAAAGTGAGACCGCGCCCACGTCAAACAGACAGCAAAATAATCTGGTTTCCATCAACCCGCTCCTTTCTAAAGGCAATCATGCAGACCGGTACCCCCCTTCTGGCCCTTTTACTACTAGGTTCTTGTGGCCAAACCTCACTGGTCTTTAGCCCACCAGGACAGAGCCCGCCTTCCACTCCCCTAACCCCTACCCTCTATGTTCAGGCCGGGGCCAGTGGGGGGGATGGCAGCCAGGAAAGGCCCTTTGGCTCCATTGCCCAAGCCGTTCGCAATGCCCGCCCTGGCGACGTCATCTGGGTAGCCGCTGGAACCTATCGAGAAAGCATACGAATCGATAAACCACTTGCCCTACTAGGCGAGCCAGGAGCGACCATCAAAGGCTCTGATATCTGGACGGGCTGGGTTCGGGAGGGCAATTACTGGACCAGAGCCTACAACCCTGGCTTTAATCGCATCATCCGCGGGGTTTGCCGTCCTGGAAGCAATGGGCGCTGTCAGTACCCCGACCAGGTCTTCATCGATGGCGAACCCCTATTTCAGCAAACCAGCCTAAGTGCGGTGGGTCCAGGGGATTTTTATGTGGGAAACGGGAAAATCTATCTGGGCAGCGATCCCACCAACCGTACGGTGGAGGTCACCACCCGCTACCGCTGGATTGAGGGCATCAACAAGGTAGGCGATGTCAGGATTCGGGGCTTCATTTTTCGCCACGCTGGGGTCGACGCACAGCACGGGGGCATTTTTGACGGGGGAGGGCCCCGCTGGATTATTGAGGACAACGACGTGGCCTATGCTCATGGGGCTGGTATCGAAACCAACGGAGACGGGGCTCAGGTTTTGCGCAACCGGATTCACCACAACGGTCAGCTGGGCCTTGCAGGGGATGTGGGAAGGGGAATGGTGATTCGCGGCAATAAAATTTACCGCAACAATACGGAAGATTTTGACACCGACTGGGAAGCTGGGGGCAGCAAGTGGACTTTGGTGAAAGATTTTTTGGTAGAGGACAACGAGTCGTACGAGAATAGAGGTTCGGGCTTCTGGTGTGACATTCACTGCGATGGTGTGGTTTTTCGTAACAACCGTGTGTACAACAATTGGAAGGCTGGTATACAGTACGAGGTAAGTCGAAATTGCACTATTGAAAACAACAAAGCTTGGGGGAATGGCTTTGGTTTCCCGCTGTGGGGCTGGGGAGCAGGAATCCTGGTGCAAAACTCTTCTCACTGCCTGGTACGCAACAACGTGGTGGCCTGGAACGCTGACGGCATCTCGGTAATCCAGCAGGATCGCCCAGACCACGATGCTACCGAGGTCAACGGCGTACGGGTGGAAGGCAACACCGTTGCGGTCAAGGCTATTGGGGTGCTTGACTACGCGCTGGGGTGGCTCACCGATACAGCCAGCCGCTCACTATACACCAATGGCACTAACTCTGGCGATAATAATCGCTTTTATCGTGAGTCCACCCTATCGGCGCAAAACATCACCTACCGGGTCAACTTTGCCTGGGAGGGAGAAATATCCGATATTACACGCTTCAGGGCAACCCCTGGCGGGGGCAGTGGCAGCCAGGAAATCAACCGCACAGATTTAGAAGCAATACTCCGGAATGCAGGAATGCCCCTACGGCCAGAGCGCGAAAACCCGCTTTAGCCGGAAGCCCCTCCCAAACCCGCCTTACGCCAGCGGCGGTAGAGCAGGATGGAAGCCCAGATGACCAGCAAGCTCAGGGCGTGGAAAACGGTACCTACCCAGATATTGGAGGTCAGGGCGGCGTAGTCGAAGAGGTTGTAAAGCGGCAGCATGATGAGCAGGTGCCAGGTAAAGGTCCACAGCGAGGCCGACCCCAGGGGAAGCAAAAGCCAACCAGCAAGCCAATTAAGCGGTCTCCAGAACCAGGTAACCAGCAGGTAAAAAGCTTGAAGATACAGAAGCACCAGCAGCAGCCGAGGCCAGACCAGGTGCTGCTGGGCCTCGTTTCCTACTGCCAACCGGTCTAGCTCAGGCCACCAGCCTCTGACCTTCACCACCATCAAAAAAGTGGCAGTCAAAAGTACTAGCCCGCCCAGGCCGTCGCGCCAGTAAGGGTGTTTGGCCCAGAAGCGGCTCAGGCCCTCGCGGTGAAAGCCGATCACCAGGCCGCCGAAAAACAACAGTTGCCAGGCCCCTTCAAAAAACAGCGTGCTGATGGGGGTGCTTACCAGATCGGGGTACGTCTGGCTGAGCAGGTAGGTCACCAGGCTGGCCAGCACGACGACCCAGGTGAATCCACGAAACATGAACAGTAGGGCCAGGGGGGTCAGCAGCATGAACAACACGTAGAGCGCTAGGATGCCTGAGCCGTTGTAGTCGTTGTAGAGGGTCAGGGCTCCGGCGGCGAACTCGAGCAGGTTCTGCGATTTGTCCCAGTCGTCGTACCACACCTCGAGACCCAGGTCGTTGGCCAGAACAAAGCCCAAGCAGATCAGCACCGTGGTTCGGTACAGCACCCAGGTACGCCACAGGGTGTGCTCGAGGGATTTGTACAGACCCTGCCGGGTGGCCAGGATGCCCAGGGTCAGGCCCGAGATAAAGTAGAACCCCTCGGCGGCGCTGATGTAGAAGTTGGCCCGCCCAGTGAGCGAGTAAAACAGGGAGCTATCGTTTACGATGTGGTCGATTGCCATAACGAATAGGGCATAGCCGCGTAGCCAGTCGATGCGCAGGTCCCGTTTGGTGGTATCGGGATAATACAGGCTCCTTAGCCAAGGAAGCATACCGTCTATTGTAGAGCGGCTCGAGGTCGTGGCCTTACGGATTTGCCCCCTTGACCCTCTCGAGGCCGTAATACAATCAGGCCAATAGGAGTCTTTGCTTATGCTCAGGTTATTTATAGAACTGATCGCATTTATTTTCCTGGGCTACACCCTGCTGGGGAAAGGCTTTGCTTACCTGGGCATTCCTCCTCTGTATGCAGCCGAGCTGGTGTTACTCCTGGGGCTGCTGGTGGCCCTGCTCAATCCCAGCGTATTGCGGCGGGCCTTTGCCTGGCCGGTGGTGCTGGTGTGGCCTTTTGTGTTCTGGAGCCTCTTACAAACCCTGCCCTACCTGGGCGAATACGGCCTCAATGCCCTTCGGGATGCCGCTTTCTGGGGTTACTCCCTGTTCGCTTTTTTGATTTTTGGCCTGGTTTTGAAAAACCACGCGGTCTTCTTTATCCTGATCCGCTACTATCGCTATTTTGCCCTGTTATTCCCCTTGCTGATTATTCCCGCAATCGTGCTCCAGCTGCTCAAAGTTCCGCTGCCCAGCTTACCTGGCAGCACAGTTCCCCTGGTGGCGCTAAAGTTTGGCGATACCGGGGTGCACCTAGCCGGGGTAGTGGTGTTTGTGCTGCTGGGGCTGGTGTTGTCTTGGCGCTGGGCTGTGCTGCACGCACCGCTCTGGGTTCTCTCGGTAACCGCAGTGTTTGGCTTCACTGCCTCGGCCAACCGGGGTGGAACCCTGTCCTTTGTACTGGCGGTCATGCTGGCCTTAGCCAGTCTGTTCCCCCGGATCAATGGCAGGGTGGTGGGGCTGGCCATAGGGGGGGTGTTGAGTCTTGTGGTGTTTGCCCTGATTTCGCTCACGGTTTTGTCTTCTACGCAACTGGTGGGCTCGAGGCCGGTGAGCGTCGAGCAGATTGCGACCAACCTGCTCAGCATTGTCTTGCAAACGGAAAACGATGCTGGCAACGTCAATGCCAACCGTCGCTGGCGCCTAATGTGGTGGGAAAAGATTGTGGGCTACACCGTGTACGGCCCCTATTTCTGGACTGGCAAGGGCTACGGCATCAACCTGGCCACAGTGGATGGCTTTCAGGTGGACAAGGAACAGTCCCTGCGCAGCCCCCACAACAGCCACATGACCGTTCTGGCCCGCTCGGGGGTGCCTGGGCTGGCGTTGTGGCTCTTGATGTTGGTGGGATGGGCCTGGGTGGTGCTCAAAGCCCGGTGGCAGGCTGCCCGAAATGGGGATTACCTGTGGTCTAAGTTGTTCGTGTGGCTGTTTTGCTACTGGATGGCCTTCTTGGTCAATGCCAGTTTTGATGTTTTCCTCGAGGGCCCCATGGGTGGCGTGCCCTTCTGGCTGCTGATGGGGCTGGGCTTTGCTGCGGTGGTGGTCTACGCCAACCCCGCCAGCCGCCCGCTCTTGGGCCGGGCCCTGGGCCAGGGGGCCTACCCCACCCCCTCCCGCCAGCCTTATGTGCTTTCGTAAAACACCCACCCCAACGTGGCGCGGTCAAAAAGTCAGCCGGGTGCGATGGGGCGCTGGTACAATGCAAAAAATCGCTCACTGAGCGTTGTTGTTTTTGCGCAATAACCATCCCCAAGCGGGATCCCGAAGGTCGATATGAACCCTTACAGCCTGCCCCTACGCGCCTTACGCCAGGCCCTGGTCAAAGGTTACCAGCTGGGGAGGGCTGTGCGCTCCCCACAAAGACGCACGCTGGTCTTGAACTACCACTCGGTCAGGCCGGCCCAGCTTTTCTTCAACTCCACTCCCACCCAGGTTTTCGAGCAGCACCTGGAATGGCTAGCGGCCCACTGTGAAGTGGTGGATTTTGCCGAAGTCTGCGGCCCCGCCAGCCACAAACCCCGGGTGGCCATCACCTTCGACGATGGCTTCCGCGACAACCTGGAGTTCGCGGTTCCACTACTGCAAAAGTATGGCCTGAAAGCCACTTTTTTTATCTCCACCGGCTTTTTAGAGCGCGACCCGGTGATTCTGGACATCTTTGCCCGCACCTTCCAGACCACAGCGAACGATTTTATGGATGCGGAAGCCCTGCGTGAACTCTTCGCCGCGGGGATGCGTGTGGGGGCCCATACCCACTCGCACCGCAACCTGCTCAGCTTGAGCGCACGGGAACAAGAAGAAGAGCTGGGCCGCAGCAAAACCATCCTCGAGGACCTCCTGGGACAGCCCATCCAGAGCGTGGCCTACCCCTTTGGCGTACCGGGGAAAGCCTTCGACCTCACCACCACCCAGATCGCCGAAGCGCTGGGGTACAGCAGAGGTGCTATGGTCTGCTGGCGGGGGGTGCGGGCACAGGAGCCGGTTTTTCGCATCCCTAGGTTTATCATGGTTAGAGAAAGCCTGGCCGAACTCGAGGCCATTGTGGGCGGGGCCTGGGACCCGATTGGCTGGTACCAGGACTGGCGCTTCTCGTTGCGCGCTTCTCGCCAGGCCAATAAGCCCTATCCTTTGGCGGTTGCTCTGCTTGAACAGCAGGCCTGGATGGAGCTGGTTCACTGCCGGATTCTCGGTCTTTTATAGCTGCGTCAGGCAGAAAACTTGGGCTCGCCCACTTCACAGGCAGGTTAGGCCAATCGGTTGACGCCGAGGGGATATACTTGTGCGGGCCTGGCCAAATAGGCGCACAGAAAAAGTTTTCGCGGAGGATTGCTAGATGAGCGTTAGGGTCATGATGATTCATAATTTTTACCAGCAGCCTGGAGGAGAAGACCAGGTTTTCCAGGCCGAGAAGACCATGCTGCGCGAAGCCGGGCTCGAGGTCATCGAACATACCGCCCACAACGATGTGCTGGCCCAGATGGGGCCCTTAAAGCTGGCCCAGGTAACCCTGTGGAACCAGGAGGCCTACCGCCAGATGCGGGCCCTGGTCGCCCAGCACAAGCCCCACGTGGTGCACGTACACAACACCTTTCCCCTGCTTTCCCCGGCCATCTACCACGCCATCAAGGCCGAGGGCACCCCGGTGGTGCAGACCCTGCACAACTACCGGCTGTTGTGCCTGAACGCCACTTTGCAGCGGAAAGGCCAAGAGTGCCGGCTATGCCTGGGCAAGGGCATCCCTTGGCCAGGCGTTGTTCATGCGTGCTATCGCAATAGGGCAGCCTCGAGTGTGCTGGCTTCCATGCTGGTTCTGCATCGCATGATAGGCACCTGGAAGGACAAGATCGACCGCTTCATCGTGCTCACCGAGTACGAGCGCTCGGTGTTTGCCAGCGGCGGCATCGATGCCCAAAAAATCCGGCTCAAGCCTAACTTTGTGCACCCTGACCCCGGGGCTGGGAACGGACAGGGAGGCTATGCCCTGTTTGTAGGGCGGCTTTCACCGGAAAAGGGCATTGAGGTTCTCCTCGAGGCCTGGAAGAACCTAGATATTCCCCTCAAGATAGCCGGGGATGGCCCACTCGGCCCTATGGTGGCCCAGGCTGTGCAGTCCATGCCGCAGGCCGAGTGGCTGGGCCGCAGACCACGCCAGGAGATTTTCGAGTTGATGCAAAATGCGGCCTTTTTAGTTTTCCCCTCGGTTACTTACGAGGGCTTTCCCATGACCTTAGCTGAAGCCTTTGCTACCGGCCTTCCAGTGGTGGCCAGCAACTATGGCTCCATGCCGCTGGTAGTCAGGGAAAACGAGTGCGGCCTGCTGTTTGAAGTGGGCAATCCTACCGACCTAGCCCAGAAGGTACGCTGGTTGGCCAGCCAGCCTAACAAGCTGGTCGAGATGCGCACAAACGCCCGCAGGGAGTTCGAGACCCGCTACTCGGCCAAACAAAACCTACAGATTCTACTGGACATATATCGAGAGGCTGCCGGAATGTCCTGGCCTAGCGGAAGGTGAAGGGGTTGAAGTTGGTGTGGCGGTCGTAGTAGTCCTCCTGCTCGGCTCGTTTGAGGTAGCCCACCACTGCATAGGTCATCGGGGTAAACAGCACCTCGATGCCTACCTTGAAGATGTAGTTTGAGACAAACACCGTCCAGAGCAGGCTGTTGTCCCAAATACCATAAAAGGCCACCAGCAGGAAAATAGCGGTATCCAAGCCCTGGCCCACCAGCGTCGAGCCAATGGTACGCAGGGCCAACCAGCGCCCGTGGGTGGCCACCTTAAGCCGGGCCAGGATATAGCTGTTGGCGAACTCCCCCACCCAGTAAGCCACCAGGCTAGCCAGCACGATACGGGGCACTAGGCCCAAAATGGTAGCGAAAGCCTCGGCGGACTTTTGGCTAAATTCGTCGCTGGGAGCAGGTAAGGCATTGACTAGGCCAAAGGTGAGGGTAGAGAGCAAAAGCAAGAAGAAACCCGTCCAGATTACCCGGCGGCTTCTTTTGTAGCCGTAAACCTCGGTGAGCACATCGCCGAAAATATAGGCCAAAGGAAACAGCAACGTACCACCGTCGAAGGTGAAGGGGCCGAACAGCACCACCTTGGTAGAGGCAATGTTGGAGACCACCAACACCACCACAAACAAGGCTGTGATGAGATCCAGGTAGCGGTAGTTTTTCATACGAACCAGAGGCAAGCTCAAAAAAGTCCAGGCAAGCTAGGCCTGGGAGGTGATGAAGGGCAGGTTGCGGTCGTACTGGCCACGGTCGAGGCCATAGCCGTAGACGAAGGCGTCGTCGATCTCGAAGCCCAGGTAGTGGATGGGCACCTCGACTTTGCGCCTCGAGGGCTTGGAAAGCAGCGCCGCAATCCTCAGCGAGGCCGGCTGGCGGGCCTCGAGCAGGCGCAGGAGGTAGTTGATGGTGATGCCGGTATCCACGATATCCTCCACGATGATCACAGCCCGACCGGCAATGGGCATGCGTAGGTCTTTGAGAAGCTCGACCTCACCGCTGGTCTGCTGGGCGCTACCGTAAGAGGATACGGCCAAAAAGTCCATGGTTAAGGGCATGTCAATGGCCCGCACCAGATCGGCCATGAATATAAACGCCCCGTTTAGCACGCAGATCAAATGTGGCTCCTGGCCAGTGTAATCAAGCCTTATCTGCTCGCCTAGCTCGCGGATGCGCCGGGCGATCTGATCCTGGCTGATCTGCACCTTGCCATTCCCGGGTCGAAACACGCTCACGGCTCGATTGTACGCCACCCCCCAGAGGACGTACATAGGGCTGGGGCTTCGGAGGGAGAGCTGCGCTGGCGTACAGGGCCTTGACCTCCTCTGGGGTTAGGTAGCGCCACTGGCCGGCCTCGAGGTCGCCCAGCTCCACTGGCCCCACCGCCAGCCGCACCAGCCGCTCCACCGGATAGCCCAGCTTACCCAGCATGCGCCGCACCTCGCGCTTACGCCCCTCGGTCAGCACTAGCTTGACCCCACCCTTGGCCGGACGGGCCTCGAGGGCCCGGGCCAGCCCATCGCCCAACAACACCCCTTGCACCAGCTTCTGACAGGCTTCCTTACTTAGCTTTCCCGGCTTGCACCAGGCCCGGTAGAGCTTGGGTACCCGGTTGCGGGGGTGGGTGAGCAGATGGGTCAGGTACCCATCGGTAGTGAGCAAAAGCAGCCCCTCGGTGTCCTTGTCTAACCGGCCTACCGCGTGCAACCCTGGGTAGGAAGGAACTAGCTCGTAGAGCCGCTTTTCCGCGTGGGTGTCCTCGTGCGTGGTGGTGTAGCCCCTGGGCTTGTGCAAGGCAATGACCACCTGCTTCCGGGGCAGGCGCACCCGCTCACCATCCAAGTGCACCACATCGCCCGGGCCCACCACCGCCCCTAGGCTGGCCACCTGGCCGTTGATGGAAACCCGCCCAGCGCGGATCAAATCCTCTGCCTTGCGGCGGCTGGCGATACCCGCCCGGGCCAGAAACTGCTGCAGGCGCATAAACACCATAATAGCGCGGGAAAGCCCGCCCACGCCCTCGGCTATAAGGGGGATTCTTTAGCAAAACGGGGTGGACGCTTTTCCCGCAGCGAGGCCAGGCCCTCCCGCGCATCAGGCCCTAGAAACCCCATGAACTCCAGCGCCAAAGAGGTGTCGAAGTTAGGCCCCATCATGCGTAACCAGTTGTTAAGGGCGTATTTGCTCAGACGAATGGCACTGGGTGAACCCTGGGCCAGCTTCTGGGCGATGCGAAGCGCTTCAGGGTAGACCTCGTCATCCGGCACACACTTAGACACCAAACCGATGCGCTCGGCGTCCTGGCCTGAAAGGGGTTCATTGAGCAGAAGGTAGTACTTGGCCTTGCTTAGCCCGCAGAGCAGGGGCCAGAGCATGACCGCGTGGTCCCCCGCGGCCACCCCCAACCGCACGTGGCCATCCAAAATCCGGGCGCTCTGACCCGCTACGCTGATGTCGGCCAGCAAGGCCACGGCCAGCCCAGCCCCCACTGCAGGGCCTTCGATGGCTGAGACGATGGGTTTGGCGCAGTTCACCACCCCGTAGACCAGGTCGCGGGCCTCTTTCCAAACCCGCAGCAATGCCTGGTAATCCTGCATCATCTCCTCGATCATGGTGAAATCGCCGCCGCTGCTAAAAGCACCCCCTTCCCCCCGTACCAGCACCGCCGCGATGCTCTGGTCCGCATCGATATCGCGCCACACATAGGCCAGCTCCCGGTGCATCTGGCTATCGGCAGCGTTTAGCCGCCCAGGGTTGGACAGCACCACCTCCAGCACCCTTTCGCTAGGCTGGGTAAACTTCAAGCGTCGGTACTGCTGTTGCCAGCTCATGCCCCAAGTGTACGCTACGGACGCCCAAGCCAGGCTAGGCATTAGGCCTTTGTCGTAGCCAGCTCGAGCACGGCCTCTATCACATCGGCTACGTCCTGGTCGCTCATGCGGGGGCTAAGCGGAAGGCTGACCATGCGGTTGTAGCTGTCGTAGGCCACGGGGAAGTCCTGGGGCTTGAAGCCGTATTTGTCGCGATAGTAAGGGTGTAGGTGAATGGGGATAAAGTGAACCGAGGTTCCAATGTTGCGGGCCTTAAGCTCTTCGATGAACTGGTTGCGGGACATACCCAAGCGCTCGGGCCACAAGCGCAACACGTAGAGGTGCCAAGCGTGCTCTACCTCGGGGCGGGCTACCGGGGTTTGAAAGACCTCCAAAGGGGCGAAAGCTTTCTGATAAGCCGCGACAATCTCGCGCCGGCGAGCCTGCATGGCCTCGAGCTTGCGTAGCTGCACCAGCCCCAGCGCGGCCTGCACATCGGTCATGTTGTACTTAAAACCGGGGGTCACTACCTCGTAGTACCAGCTCCCCTCCTTACCGTAGCGCTTCCAGGCATCACGGTTCACCCCGTGCAAGGCAATCACCCGGCAGCGCTCGATCAAGGCCTCATCCCCTGTGAGCATGCCCCCTTCGGCGGTGGTCAGGTTCTTGGTGGCATAAAAGCTAAAGGCCACCGGGTTAGCCCTCGAGCCAATGGGCTGGCCTTTGTAACGGGCCGCCACCGCATGGGCCGCATCCTCGATCAGAGCCAGCCCCCACGAGTCGGCCAAGGCCCGCAGGGCGTCCAGGTCGGCGGGGTGCCCGCTGTGGTGCACAACCATAATGGCTTTGGCCCGGGGGCTGATGGCCCGCTCCACCCAAGCCGGGTCTAGGTTGAGGGTATCCGGCTCCACATCCACCAAAACCGGGCGGGCCCCAACATGTTCAATCACGTTGACCGAGGCTGCAAAGGTAAGGGTGGTAGTGATAACCTCGTCCCCTGGGCCTATACCCAAAGCCACCAGCGAGGTGTGCAAACCCGCCGTACACGAGTTGAGGGCCAGTGCTGCTGGCGCTCCTACGTAGCGGGCAAACTCCGACTCAAAGCGCTTGGTTTTGGGCCCGGTGGTAATCCAGTCCGAACGCAGGGTATCCACCACTTCGGCAATTTCCTCCTCTCCGATAAGCGGTGGCGAAAAAGGCAAAAAAGTGCTGCGCATACAACTCAGCTTAGCAAGAGCAGCGGAGAAGATATAACTGGCCTTTGTGTTACAGGTCGTTAAGGTTCCTCGGCCAACCCTTGGTTATAAGGCTTCAATACGCAGGAGAACCCGGATCTATGCTGAGCCCTCTCGTTAAGCTCTGCGTTACCCAGGTTGCCCCGGTCTACAGGAGCCTTCAGCCGCTTTGCTACCCCAAGCGAGCGTTTCTTGGGTAGAATCCGCTAGCATGGCCCTTTATGCCGTGAACAAACCGTTAGGCCACACTTCGCACGACGTGGTGGATATGGCTCGTAGGCTTTTGGGAACCCGTCGGGTGGGCCACACCGGAACCCTCGATCCCTTGGCCACAGGGGTCTTGCTGCTGGCGGTGGAAACCTCGACCAAGCTGGTACCTTTCCTCTCCGCCGAGGAGAAGGAGTACATCGCCTGGGTTTCCTTCGGGGTCAGCACCGAGACCCTGGATGCCGAAGGCCCAATCGTGGAGGAAAGCCCTAAGCGGCCCACCCTGCGCGAGATTGAGGCTGCCTTGCCCAGCTTCCTAACCCTCAGCGAGCAGGTGCCCCCGGCCTACTCGGCAGTGAAGGTTAAGGGTGTCAAAGCTTACGAGGCAGCCCGCAAGGGGCAGGCCCTGGCCCTCGAGCCTCGAGCGGTCAAATACCACGAGGTCACGCTGCTGGCCTACGACTCCGCTCCTGTTGCCTACCGCATTGCCCCTTCTGCGGCAGGCTGGAGGATTGCCGAGCGGGGCCGCAAGGTGGAGCTGCCCAAACCTCTGGGCGACTATCCTACAGCGGTCATCCGACTGGTGGTGGGTTCGGGAACCTATATCCGGGCTTTTGCTCGGGACCTAGGCGAGCAGCTAGGCAGCAAGGCCTTTCTAGCCGGCCTGGTGCGCACCCGGGTGGGCCGGGTAAGCCTCGAGCAAGCCCAGGAGGTAGAAAACCTGGATGTTCGCAAAACCCTAGATGCCCTGGAGGTGCTCTCCTGCCCCAGCGTGGAGCTCTCCCACACCGAGGTTCGCCGGGTAATGGAGGGGGTTCCCCTGCCCATCCCGGCCAAGGGCCTGGTCGCCCTGGTCGGCCCCAGACGTCGGCTGGTGGCTATGGCCGAAGGGGATGGCTTTAAGCTGCGTATCCGGCGGGTCTTCAAGGAAGGGGCTTGAAGGAATACCTCTGGATGGCTTCGGTGTTTTGCTTTGAGCAAACCAGCCCATTTGTCAAGACTTCCACTTGGGGCCTTTAGCGCTTAGCCTTAAGCCGATGTATGTGGCGGTGGAAGGGGTGATAGGGGTGGGCAAAACCACCCTAGCCCGGCTTTTGGCCGAGCGGCTAGGAACCGAGAGTTTACTCGAGGTGGTGGAGGAAAATCCCTTCCTGCCCCTGTTCTACCAAGACCCCGCTCGCTGGGGTTTCAAGGTACAGGTGTTTTTTCTGCTCTCGAGATACAAGCAGCTCCTTTCCCTAGCCCAGCCCAGCCTGTTTACCCGTGGGGTGGTGGCCGACTACCTTTTCGACAAGGATGCCATTTTTGCTTCCATGAACCTCTCGGGGGCAGAATGGGAACTCTACCGCGACCTTTATCGCCAGCTGGCCCCCCGCATTCCCACCCCCGACCTGACCATCTACCTGCGCGCACCGCTACCCGTGATCCTCGAGCGCATCCGCCGCCGGGGGCGGGTGTTTGAAAAACAGATGGACCCTGCCTACCTGGCGCGTCTAAACGAACACTACGAGCAGCACTTCGCCACCTATCCCCACCCGTTGTGGGTGCTCGAGACCCAGGCCTTCGACTTTGCCGATTCGGAGGCCGACCGCGACTGGGTGGTACGGCAGGTACAACAACGCTTGGAAGTGCCCGCCCCCTATAAAGCCTAGGTATGTACATCGCCATCGCGGGCAACATTGGTTCTGGTAAATCCACCCTGACCGGGCTATTGGCCGAACGCTATGGGCTTTTACCAGTCTATGAAACCGTGGACGAAAACCCCTACCTGGCCGATTTTTATGCCGATATGGGGCGCTGGGCCTTCCATTCACAGGTGTTTTTCCTGGCTAAGCGGCTCGAGCAACACCTAAGGCAGATCAACCCGGCTTTGCACGTGGTGCAAGACCGCACGGTGTTCGAGGATGCCTTTATCTTCGCCCAGAACCTACGGGTCTCGGGCCACCTTTCCGAACGTGACTGGCAAACCTACCTGGCCCTTTATGAGGGCATCGAACCCGCTTTGCGCAAACCCGACCTCCTGATTTACGTGCGAGCCTCGGTGGAGACCCTACAAGCCCACATCGCCCGGCGGGGACGGGCCTATGAGCAGGGCATCCCGGCGGAGTATCTGGCCTCGCTCAATCGCCTTTACGAGGCTTGGATCAGGGCCTACGACCTCTCGCCGGTGTTGGTGATTTCCAGCGACAGCGTAAACTACGCCGACGATGAGGAAACTCGCGAGCTTTTGTTTCGCATGCTGGAGGCCTATGGCCTGAGCCGGCCCCTGGTATAGGAGGCCCAGCGGTGTTTTTGCGGATGGACACACAGCGGTTTTTACAATGCCAATATGCTTTGGCAAAGTAGGCTCTATTTTTCCTGGCCTAAGGCGTATTGACAAAATTGCGAGGGCTAACTAGCTTCAAAGCACGCCAAGCGCCCGCCTAGGGTTACAGAACAGGAGAAAATCGCATGAACCCCGCTCTGAGCGAACTCCAAGGCCTCTTCCCCCCAGGCCGCCTGCTCACCCGGCCCGGCGAGCTGGCCCCCTATGCCTCGGATGCCCTTACCGCCTTCCGCGCCCAGCCTTTGGCGGTGGTGCTGCCCGAGAGCCACGAAGAGGTGGTCGAAGCGGTGCGCTGGTGTGTGCGCCATCGGATACCCTATGTGGCTCGAGGCTCCGGTACCAGCCTTTCGGGCGGTTCCTTGCCGGTGGAGGGCGGGCTGGTGATCGGCCTCAACCGCATGAACCGCTTGTTGCGGCTAGACCCCAAGGAGCGCCTCGCGGTGGTGGAGCCAGGCTTCATCAACCTGCAGGTCTCGCAAGCCGCTGCCCCCTACGGCCTGTACTATGCCCCCGACCCCTCCTCCCAACCGGTCTCCACCATCGGGGGTAACCTGGCCTTCAACTCCGGTGGGGCCCACTGCCTCAAGTACGGTATGACCTCCAACCACGTACTGGCTGCCCGGGTGGTGCTGCCCGATGGCCAAACGGTGGTACTGGGCAGCGAAAGCCTGGAGAACACCGGCCCGGACTGGCTGGGCCTTTTCGTAGGTAGCGAGGGGCTTCTGGGCATTGTCACCGAGATCACCCTGCGCCTTCTGCCCAAACCCGAGGCCTACCACACCGTTCTGGCCGCCTACGACGCTCTGGAAAAGGCTGGCCAGGCGGTAGCTGCGGTGGTAGCCTCGGGACTTCTACCGGGGGCCATGGAGATCATGGATGCTCTAGCCATAGAGGCCGCGGAGGCCGCGGTGCAGGCCGGGTATCCCCGGGAGGCCCGGGCCTTACTGATCGTGGAGCTGGAGGGCGAGGCCCCCCAGGTCGAGGCCGAGGCCCGCTACCTGGAGGAGGTCATCCGCCAGTCCGGGGCCTACGAGGTGCGGGTGGCCCAGAGCCAGGAGGAACGCCTGAAAATTTGGAGGGGGCGCAAAGCGGCTTTCTCCGCAGTGGGGCGTCTCTCGCCCGACTACCTGGTGCAGGATGGCGTGGTGCCCCGCTCCAAACTGGGCCAGGCCCTGGCCGAAATCGAAAACCTCTCGGCCCGCTATGGCCTGCGGGTGGCTAATGTCTTCCATGCCGGCGATGGCAACCTACACCCTTTGATTCTGTACAACGGGCGGGTGGCGGGTGAACTCGAGCGGGCCGAGGCCTTGGCCGGAGAGATTCTCCAACTATGCGTGCGCTTGGGTGGCTCCATCACCGGTGAGCACGGGGTGGGCATGGAGAAAAAAGCCTACATGCCCAGCATGTTCACCCCGGAGGACCTCGAGGCCATGCAGCGTATCCGGCAGGCCCTCGACCCCCTGGAGCTGGCCAACCGGGGCAAGATGTTCCCTGGTGACCATCCCCCTCACCGGCCACCCAGCGGCCCCCACCCCCTAGAGAAAGCTGGGGTGATAGCCCGTGAGTGAGACCCAGCCCCTGCGCCCCACCAGTGTGGCCGAGGTGCAGGAGGCTGTGCGGGCCTATCCCCGGCTGCGGGCCCGGGGTGGGGGCAGCAAACCGGCCCTCTCCACCCCGCAAAACGGCCAGACCCTGCTGGAGATGGGCGGCCTGCGAGGGGTGGTGGAGTACGACCCCAGCGAGTACGTGGTGGTAGCTCGAGCTGGCACCCCTCTAGCCGAGGTGGCTGCCCTACTGGCCCAGCACGGGCAGTACCTGCCCTTCGACCCACCCTTCCTGGCCCAGGGAGCCACCCTGGGAGGCACGGTGGCTGCGGGGCTTTCCGGCCCTATGCGCCAGCGCTACGGCGGGGTGCGGGACTTCATCTTAGGGGTGGAGTTGGTCGATGGGGAAGGCCGGCGCATACGGGGTGGGGGCAAGGTAGTGAAAAACGCAGCTGGCTTCGACCTGCCCAAGCTGATGGTGGGCAGCTTAGGCCGGCTGGGCCTGCTGGTTGAGCTGGCGTTTAAGGTCTTCCCCGCGCCCAAAGCCACCTGCACCCTCGAGGTGGCCTTCCCCCGGCTCGAGGAGGCGCTAGAGACCCTCTATCGCTTGGCTGGCTCGCCCATTGAGCTCTACGCCCTCGATCTGGTGCCCCCCGCCACCTTGGTGTTGCGCCTGGGCGGTTTGAGCGAGGCCCTACCGGCCCGACTGGAGCGGTTACAGTCCTTTCTGGGGCAGCCTGGCCAGCTACGGGAGGGGGAGGCCGAGGTAGCCTACTGGCAGGGCCTGAACGACCTAGGCCACTTGGGGGCAGGGGCCTTGGTCAAGGTGGCCCTCACCGCCCGCCGCATCCCCGCTTTAGAGCGGGTGCTGGGCCCGGCCCCTCGCCGCTACCTCTGCGCGGGCAATCTGCTCTACCTAGCCTGGGAGGGAAAGCTGGAGGAGCTAGATGCCCTGCTGAAAGCCCAGGGCCTTTCCGGCCTGGTACTACGCGGCACAGCACCCCAGCCCCAGATTGGCATAGACTTGGCACAGGTCTTTGCTCGGAAAGTGGCCGCCGCCCTCGACCCCCAGGGCCGGCTGGCCTGAGGTAGGGAATATGCAGCATAAGATTGACAGCGAAAAGCTAGGCCCCCAGGGCGAGATCATGGCCCATGCCATCGAGGCTTGCGTCCACTGTGGCTTCTGCTTGCCGGCCTGCCCTACCTACCAGGTGCTGGGTGAGGAGATGGACTCCCCTCGAGGGCGCATCTTTCTGATGAAGGAGGTGCTCGAGGGTAGCCTAGCGCCGGAGGAGGCCCAGCCCTACCTGGACAAATGCCTGGGCTGCCTGGGCTGTGTGACCGCCTGCCCCAGTGGCGTGCCTTACGGCGAACTCATCGGTACCTACCGCGGCTTTAGCGAGCCCAAGCGGCACCGTTCCCCTTTTCAAAGGCTTTTCCGCCTGGCCCTACAGGAAACCCTTCCCTACCCCTCCCGCTTCCGCGCTGCCGCCCGGTTGGGCCAGTTCGCCAAGTGGATGAAGCCGCTGCTACCGGCCCCGCTCAAAGCCCCCCTCGAGCTTTTGCCCGAGCGTCTACCCCAAAGCGAACCCCTCCCCGAGGTGGTGCCGGCGGAAGGCCCTCGGCGGGCCCGGGTAGCCCTGCTGGCTGGCTGTGCCCAGCAGGTCTTGCAGCCGGGCTTCAACCGGGCCACCCTGCGGGTGCTGGCCCACAACGGGGTGGAGGTGGTGGTGCCCAGAGGGCAGGGCTGCTGCGGGGCTTTAGCCCTACACACAGGCGAGCGGGCGCGGGCTTTAAAGCTGGCTCGGGCCAACCTCCAGGCCTTCGCCGGGGATTTCGACGCCATCCTCACGAATGCCGCTGGCTGCGGCTCAGGCCTCAAGGAGTACCCCCTGCTCTTCCGCGGCCAGCCGGAAGAGGCCCAGGCTAAAGCCCTGGCCGCCAAGGTAAAGGATGTCTCCGTCTTCCTGGTGGAGCTGGGGCTAAAGGAGGTTCCCCCCCTACCTAAGCCCCTCAAGGTGGCCTACCACGACGCCTGCCACCTAGCCCACGCCCAAGGGGTGCGGAGCGAGCCACGTCAGCTCCTGAAAAGCATCCCTGGGGTGGCGCTTTTGGAGATTCCTGAAGGCGAGCTCTGCTGTGGCTCGGCGGGCACCTACAACCTCGAGCAACCCGCCCTGGCTGCCACCTTGGGTGAGCGCAAGGCCCGCCACATCCTGGCCACTGGGGCCGAACTGGTGGTTACCGGCAACATAGGTTGCTTTACCCAGATCGAAACCCACCTGCGGCGGCTGGGCCGACCCCTGCCGGTACTGCATACGGTGGAGCTGCTCGAGCGGGCCTACTTCGGCTAAAACCCGTAGAATAGAGCAGTGCGCGCCCAGCTTAAGGAGGGCTTTCGCTGGGCTTTAGCCCAGACCCACCCCGCCCGCCTCACCGCCCAACACCTGCCAGAAGAAACCCCCGCCCTCATCGTGGCGGTGGGGAAGGCGGCTTTGAGCATGCTGCAAGCCGCTCTAGAGCGCTTTCCCCGGGTACCCTTCATCACCGTACCCAAGGCCCAGGAAGGCCTGCAGCCCAACCTCCCCCCCCACGGGCAGGTGCTCCCCGCCGGCCATCCCCTGCCGGATGCCCGGAGCGTGGCCGCTGGGGAGGCGGTGTTGCAGGCCGTGGCCCGCCTAAAACCCCACGATCTACTGTTGCTTTTGGTCTCAGGGGGTGGCAGTGCCCTCTTGTGCGCGCCCTGGGGCCTAACGCTCTCCAGCAAACAAGCCCTGACCCAGGCTCTGTTGCGCTCAGGAGCCGATATCCAGGAGATCAACGCGGTGCGCAAGCACCTCTCCCGCATCAAGGGTGGGCGGCTGGCCGCGGCCACCCCGGCGCGCATCTTAGCGCTTTATCTTTCCGACGTCCCTGGCGACGACCTCTCGATTGTGGCCTCCGGGCCCACCCTGCCCGATAAGAGCACCTTCGCCGAGGCTCTGGCGGTTTTGGACCGGTACGGCCTGGACTTCCCCCAGGTGCGGGCCCACCTGGCCTTAGGGGCTCAAGGCGGCCTACCGGAGTCGCCCAAACCAAAGGAGGCCCTCTTCGCTCGGGTGGAAAACCGCCTGATCGGGGGCAACCAGACCCTGCTCGAGGCCGCCCGTGCCTACTGGCAGGCCCAGGGCTATAGGGCGGTGATCCTCTCCGACCGCTTCCAGGGAGAGGCCCGCGAGCTAGCCCGCTTCCACGCCAACCTGGTGCAGTCCATCCGAGCCCACCACACCCCCTTCGCCCCACCGGTGGTGCTCCTCTCAGGGGGCGAGGCCAGCGTCACCGTGCGGGGCTCCGGCCAGGGGGGGCGCAACCAGGAATTTTTGGCCTGGCTGGCCTTTTACCTAGGCCAGGAGGGTCTTTGGGCACTGGCTGCTGATTCCGACGGCATTGATGGCCACACCCCCGCTGCTGGGGCCATCCTGGGGCCCGATAGCTGGACTAGGGCGCAGCGTATGGGTCTAGACCTGAAAGCCTTCCTACAAAACAACGACGCCTACGGTTTTTTCCTGGCTCTGGACGACCTTTTCATCACCGGGGAGACCGCCCACAACCTCAACGACCTACGGATACTGGTCGTCAGGTAACGTTCACGCAAAACCCAAGGGCAACCGGTAGACTGAAACCCGTGTACGCCCTATCCCAGGCTTTGCGTTCACTGCGGCAACACCCCACCAGCACCCTGGCCACCTTCTTCACCGCCCTGGTCTCCTTTTCGCTGCTTTTTCTGCTGGGGTTGGTGCTGTGGAACCTGGATCGGGTAGTGGCCACCCTCGAGCGCGAGCTGGAAATTGCGGCTTTTCTCAAACCGGAAGCCCAGGCCGAGGCCCTGCTCAGCCAGATTAAAACCTGGCCCGAGGTGAGCGAGGCCCGGCTACAAACCAAGGAGGAGGCCCTAGCCACCCTCCAGCTCGACTACCCCTACCTAGCCCAGGCCCGCGAGTTTATCCAAAACCCCCTGCCCGACACCCTACGGCTCAGGCTTTCCGACCCCCAGGCGGTACGCGAGGTAGGCCGCCGGGTGGCCCGGCTGGAAGGGGTAGAGAGCGTGGAGTACGGCGGAGCCTTGACCGAACAGCTGGTGCGGGTGCTGGCGGGCCTGCGCCTGGCGGTGAACATTCTGATTGTGTTGCTGCTTTTGGACACGCTCTTCAGCGTGATGGGCACCATCCGTCTGTCCATCGAGAACCGCCGCGAGGAACTGAGGATAATGCAGCTGGTAGGGGCCACCCGGGGCTTCATCCAGGGGCCTTTTGTAGCCGAGGGCCTTCTGCTCACCCTGGCTGCCAGCCTGGTGGCCCTGGGCCTGGGCGTGGGGGCCTACCGCTTTTTGGCCGAGGGCCTGCAAAACCTCCTGCCTTTTGTGCCCGTGCTCTCCCGCAATGACCTCGCCCAGGCCGCCGGGGCCTTACTGCTTTTGGCCTTGCTGCTGGGTGGGATGGGGGCCTACCTGGCCAGCCGGGCCTACCTGCGGGAGGCTGACCTATGAGACTCATCCTCCTGGCGCTGATTCTCGTGTGGGGCTGGGTTGCTTTAGGGCTGGCCCAGCCCACCTTAGAGCAGCTCAGGCAGCAGGCCGAGCAAAACCGGCGGCTGCAGCAGCTCCAGCAACAGCGGATCGAGCAGCTCAACCGCGAACTGGCCAGCCTAGACGCGGCCACCCGGCAACAGCTTCAGGAGCTAAGGCGCCTCGAGGCCGAGATCACCCGCCTCGAGCGTGAGCGGGCCGAACTAACGCGGCAGATCGCGTTGCTGGAAGAGCAGAAAAAACAGGCCGAGGCCCGCATCGCCGCCCTGCAGAAAGAACTGGAGGGCCTGCGCGAGCGGCTCTCGGCCCTACTGCAAAGCCTGCACCGCGAACAGGCTGGGCGCTACCTGCCCCTTTTGCGGGCCGAATCCTTCACCGACCTGGCGGTGCGCAGCCGCTGGGTAGGCCGGCTGGGAGAGCACCAGACCGGCCTGATGGAGCGCATCCGAACCACCTTAGGCCGGCTCGAGGAGGAGCGCACCCGTTTGGAGCTGCTGGTGGATACCCTAAACCAACGCAAGGCGGAGCGCGAGGCCCGCATCCAGGCCCTGGGGCAAAATCGCCAGGCGGTACAGCTCACCCTAGCCCACCTGCGCCAACAACAGCTAGGCCGGCAGGTCATCCTGCGCGAGACCCTCCAGGCCCAGGCCCAGCTCCGCGCCGAGCTAAACACGCTGCAAGGCCGCATCGCCGCCGAACTGCGCCGCATCGCTGAGGAGCGCCGCCGGGCCGAGGAGGAGCGCCGGCGTCGCGAGGCCGAGGAGCGTCGCAGGCGCGAGGAGGCCGCCCGCCAGGTGCGGCCTTTGCCTCCGGTGCCGCAGGCGCTGGTGGGGGCTTTGCAGTTTCCCCTGCGGGGAGGACGCATCGCCGAGCCATATGGCTACCAGGGCAACGACTGGCAGACCCTCCAGGGCGCCGAGGCCTCGAGCCCCATCGTGGCCGCCGCCGACGGGGTGGTCATCGATAGCCTGTTCATCGCCAATCTGGGTTATACCCTCACCATCCGCCACTCCGACCAGATCGCCACCCAGTACGTCAACGTGCTCGAGCCCAGGGTCTCGGTAGGCCAGCGGGTGAGCCAGGGCCAGGTCATCGGATTCACCGGAGGCGGGGTGCTCATCCCCAGCAACCAGATGTGGTTCCGGGTCATCTTTATTGAAGACAATGGCAATTTTCGCTACGTAGACCCCTCCCGCTTCTATTGAGGCAGCGATGCAAAAACCGGCACACGGCAAGGCAAAAGGTGGTAGTCTGCCCCTTGAGCGCGTATGCATTTTGAAGAACTCCTGACCCTGCTGGTGCATCGGGGCGCTTCTGATATCCACCTACACGCCGGTATCCCGGTACTGGCCCGCTTCGGCGATGAGCTAAAAACCGTCACGCAAAGCGCCATCACCCCTGAGTTCACCCAAAGCTTAGCCGAGAAAATCTGCAGCCCTCAGCAAAAAGCCCGCCTACGCACCTTCCGTCAGGTGGATGTGGCCTACAGCCTGCCAGGTCTGGCCCGGCTGCGCGTAAACCTGTTCTATCAGCGCGGCTCCATCAGCGCAGTGCTGCACATCCTGAGTGGCAAAGACGACAGCCTCAACAAGGTGGCCTTAGCCCCCGCGTACCTAGCGTTCTTCCGCGAGCAGCGACGGGGTTTGGTACTGGTTACAGGCCCTATTGGAGCCGGGAAGTCCACCACCTTAGCTCGGCTAGTCGACGAAATCAACACCCACCACACCCGGGTTATCGTCACGATCGAAGACCCCATCGAATACCTACACCGCCCCAAACGCTCGGCGGTCATTCAGCGCGAGATTGGCTCTGATGCCGTCTCCTACGAAAAAGCCCTCCTGGCTGCTATGCGCCAGAATGCCGATGTGATTGTCATTGGGGAGATACGCGACCAAGCTACCGCTGCAGCGGTGTTGAACGCAGTCTACACCGGCCACCTGGTGCTCTCCACCTTTGTCTCCAACGACAGCAGCAGCGTGATTAGCCGGATGCTCGAGCTTTTCAGTCCAGGTGAGCGCAACATTCACCGGGTGTTGCTAGCCGACAGTCTTTTAGGCATCATCCACCAACGAGGTTCCGTCAATAGGTGTGTAAACCTGCTCAGGCAGCGACCTCCTCCTGGGTGACCTCGATGCCGTCCTCGTAGCGCACCCCGGCGTGGACCT
>NZ_AUHY01000008.1 GCF_000423425.1 Meiothermus rufus DSM 22234
CCCATAATGCTCGACCTGCACGACAAGAAGGTGCTCTTCATAGGCGGGGGCTTTGAAACGGAGAGCAAGGTACTTCGGCTGCTGGAAGCGGGGGCCCTAGTGACGTTGCTCTCCCCTCTGGCCCACCCTGCCCTAGAAGCCCCCCCCGCCCCGGAGCGGCTGACCTGGCTGCGGCGAGGCTACCAGCAAGGCGACCTGGCGGGCTTCCAGCTCTGCTTCGCCCACCCCCCCGACCGTTCGCTCAACACGCTCATCGCCCAGGAGGCTCGTGAACGGGAGGTGTGGCTCAACGCGGTGGATGACCCAGCCCACTGCGACTTCATCCTGCCCGCCGTGCATCAGCAAGGCGATCTGCTTATCGCCATCTCCACCAGCGGGGTAGCCCCGGCCCTAGGGGTGCGCATCCGGCAAAGGCTGGCCCAGGAGTATGGCCCGGCCTACGCCGAGTACCTCCGGCTCCTGCGAACCTTCCGCCCCCTGGTGCAGCAAACCTACCCCCACGACTTCGAGGCCCGCAAGGCCGCCTGGTACCGCCTGGTGGACAGCCCAGCCCTGGAGCACCTAGCCCAGGGGGAGGTGGAAACTGCCCGACAGCGGCTGCTCGAGGCCCTCCATAACCAGGCTACGCCGGAGGTGGCCTTGTGAAACGGGGCAGGGTGTACCTGGTAGGGGCCGGCCCAGGTGACCCTGAGCTGCTAACCCTCCGGGCCCTACAGGTGTTGCAGGAAGCCGAGGTGGTGCTCTACGACCGCCTGGTCAGCCCCGCAGTGCTGGAGCTAATCCACCCCCTGGCCGAACGGGTCTACGTGGGCAAGGAACCCGGTGAGCAAAGCGGAGTGCAGCAGCGCATCTTCCAGCTACTGCTCCACTACGCCCACTCCGGGCACAGGGTGGTTCGGCTCAAAGGGGGCGATCCCATGGTCTACGGCCGTGGGGGGGAGGAGTGGCTGTTTCTGGCCCAGCAAGGCATCGAGGTTGAGTTAGTGCCTGGCCTCAGCGCTGCCCTGGCCCTACCCGGCCTAGCCGGCATCCCCCTCACCTTGCGCGGGGTAGCCAGAGGGTTTGCGGTGATCTCGGGGCATACCCAAGACGGGGTTCTGCCCGATCTCACCGCATACGCCCGGGTGGACACCCTGGTGGTGCTGATGGGGGTGGCGGGGCGGGCCCAGATCGCCCAAAATCTCATCAAGGTCGGGCGAAACCCCGAAGAACCGAGCGCCTTCATCGAAAAGGGGGCCACCCCTGAAGAACGGGTGGTGCTGTCCTCCCTAGATGCGGTGGCCAGAGGGCAAGTCAGAGTGCAGGCCCCCGCCGTCTGGGTTATTGGCGAGGTGGTGCGGCAGCGGGCAGGTTTGCTTGGTGTCCGGCAGGCCAGGATTCCCCGGGAGGTAGCGTGAACCTCCGTTTTCCGAACAGCAGGGTTCCGCTTCGTTCCCAAAGCGGCTGGTTTGGTTGAGGGGGTGAGTATGACAGAGCGAATCGTAGTAGTGGGCAATGGCATGGTAGGGCACAAGTTCCTCGAGGTTCTAAGGTCGAGAACCCAAGACTTTGCCCTTACGGTGGTTACTGAGGAGCCCTGCCTGGCTTACGACCGGGTTCGCCTGAGCGAGTTTTTCAACGAGCCACGCCCCAACCTCTCGTTGGGAAGTTACGAGCAGTACGCCGGGTGGGGCGTGCGCATCATCAACGCCAGGGCCATCGCGATCGACCGCGAGCGAAAGCGGGTGATCAGCGCCCAGCAGGAAGTTCCCTACGACATCTTGGTGCTGGCTACAGGTTCTTATCCCTTCGTGCCGACCGTCGAGGGGCACGACCTCGAGGGTTGCTTCACCTACCGCACCCTCGAGGATCTCACCCGTATTGAGGCCTGGGCCAAGCACAGCCGGAAGGGCGTGGTGATTGGGGGCGGCCTGCTGGGGCTGGAGGCCGCCGGGGCGCTCTTGAAGCTGGGCTTGCAGGCCCACGTGGTGGAGCTGGCTCCCTGCCTGATGCCCCTGCAACTCGATGAGCTGGGCGGCCAGATGCTGAAGAGGAAGCTCGAGGCCTTGGGGATCGGGGTGCACCTCTCCAAGGCCACGCAACGGATCGAGGCCAGGGGCAGCTGCGTGGCTGCGCTGCACTTCGCGGATGGGAGCAGCCTCGAGACCGATTTGGTGATCTTCTCGGCGGGGATTCGCCCCCGCGACGAGCTGGCGCGGCAAAGCGGCTTGGAAGTGGGCGAGCGTGGTGGCATCGTCATCGACGAGCACTGCCGCACCTCCGACCCCCACATCTACGCCATCGGGGAGTGCGCGCTCTACCAGGGCCGCGTCTACGGACTGGTGGCCCCCGGCTACGAGATGGCCCGTGTCCTGGCTGAGCGCCTCACCGGCGGCGAGCGGAGCTTCAGCGGTGCGGACTTGTCCACCAAGCTCAAGCTGCTGGGCGTGGAGGTAGGCAGCTTTGGCGACGCCTTCGCCCGGACGCTCGGTGCGCAGGAAATCCACTACACCAACTTTGGTAAGGGTATCTACAAAAAATTGGTGCTCAGTGAGGATGGCAAACGGCTTCTGGGCGGCATCCTGGTGGGCGATACCTCCGATTATGCCAACCTGCATAGCTTGGTCGCCAACGCCGTCGAGCTCGACAACCCCGAGCACCTGCTCGTCCCCCCCGCCGCAGGGAGCCCCACCTCCAAAACCAGCCTGCCCATGACGGCGCGGGTGTGCTCGTGCGAGAACGTGACTAAAGGGGCCATCTGCGAGGCGATTGGCTCGGGTTGCCGCGACATCGCCTCGCTGAAGAAGGCCACGATTTTCGTCATTGCTATTTGCTCGTTGTGGCCCACTCTTATCAACACTTCACTGGGGGTGAGTTCGATTCCGCAGGATTACCGCAACGTAGCCCGGGTCTACGCCTTTTCTCCCTGGATTTACCTCACCCGTGTAGTGCTGCCCCACAGCCTGCTCTACGTCTTAACCGGATTCCGGCTGGGTATGGGTATTGCTTGGATGGTGATTGTGGTTGCCGAAATGCTCGCTGGCGGTTCAGGTGTGGGCTTCTTTGTATGGGACAGCTACAACTCGGGGCAGCTCGAGTACGTCATGGCTGCCATCCTCTTTATTGGATTGGTAGGCTGGCTTCTCGATGCTGTACTAGAACAGCTAATCAGGCGCTTCCGCTATAGCTGATACCACCCCGGGTGGGGGCCCCGGCAATGCCCCTGGTAAAGAGCAGAGGGTTCAACGGGAAAAGGACTCAAGCCGACCTAAGGAGGGAGCAACGCTATGGCCTTTTTGACCATCTCGGGTGTCCACAAGTGTTTTGGCAGTTATACCGCCCTAGAGAACGTCAACCTGAATGTCCAGCAGGGAGAGGTCGTCGCGCTTATCGGCCATTCGGGCTGCGGTAAATCTACTCTGCTGTCTATGATTGCCGGGTTGAGCCGGCCTACCCAGGGAGAAATCCTGCTCGAGGGGCGTCCTCTAAAGGGTCCCGGCCCTGACCGGGGGGTGGTGTTCCAGAACTACTCACTCCTGCCATGGCTTTCGGTTTACCAGAACGTTAAAGTCGCGGTGGACTCGGTGCACCGTGAGCTTCCTGAGGGTGACAGAACCCGCCTCATTGAGAAGTTCCTCCAGATCGTGGGGCTGTGGGAGCACCGGTACAAGAGACCGGGCGAGATTTCCGGGGGGATGAAGCAACGCACGGCTCTGGCCCGCGCGCTGGCCACCAACCCTAAAGTTTTGCTGCTGGACGAGCCCTTCGGCGCACTCGACGCTCTGACACGGGCTACCTTGCAGGATGAACTTTTGAAGCTGTGGGACTCCACCCTGGGCGATAGTTACCTTAGGGCCATCTGGGGAGAAGAGCGCAAGACTATTCTCTTGGTTACCCACGATATCGAAGAGGCCATTTATCTCTGCGACCGTATAGCGGTAATGAGCAACGGTCCCGCCGCCACCATCGGCAAGGTGGTAGAAGTAACCCTACCCCGCCCCCGCGACCGGCGGCAAATGTTGGAAAAGCGTGCCTACGTGGAAATCAAGGAGGAACTCCTCCACCTACTGACTGTGGTCTACGCCAAGAGAGCTGCCTGAGCAAGTCGGAAATAAAGGTAAAGGCTGGGACACTTTACCTCTTGGTGGGGTGATGCTCCCTGGGGCTTGCTGCGAAGTATCCGTTAGGGGCAGATACCCTGAGCTTGGAAGCAGCCTCACTTTGCTTCGGAGTGTCGTCACCTTCGGGGGGCAGGCTGCTATACTACTTGGAATATGCTCGAGGCCCCTAGCAAACCCTGCCCTAGAACAGAAAAAATCCAACAGGAAGGCCTGACCTTCGACGATGTCCTCCTGATACCGGCCTACTCCGAGGTTCTGCCCCGCGAGGTGGACACCCGCACCCGTCTGACCCGGAAGCTTTGGCTTAACATCCCGATTCTCTCGGCGGCTATGGATACCGTGACTGAGGCTGAGATGGCCATTGCCGTAGCCCGCGAGGGGGGCCTGGGGGTGATTCACAAGAACCTGAGCCCCGAGGAACAGGCGGCCATGGTGCGCAAGGTCAAGCGCAGCGAGGCCGGGATGATCCAAGACCCGGTGACCCTGGCCCCCAACGCCACCCTCGAGGACGCCGAGCGCCTGATGCGCGAGTTCAAGATCGGGGGCTTGCCGGTGGTGGACCTCTACGGCAAGTTGTTGGGTCTGGTCACCAACCGCGACCTGCGCTTCGAGCGGGATATGCGCCGTCTGGTCTCCGAGGTGATGACCCCGGTCGAGCGCCTCGTCACCGCGCCACCGGGCACCATCCTGGAGGAGGCCGAGGAGATTCTACGTCAACACAAGATCGAAAAACTACCTCTGGTGGATCACGAGGGGCGCCTGCGCGGCCTCTTGACCCTCAAAGACCTCACCAAGCGGCAGAAGTTTCCCTTCGCCGCCAAGGACGCCCAGGGCCGGTTGCTGGTGGGGGCTGCGGTAGGCGTCGCCAAGGATTTGCTGGACAGGGCTGCGGCACTGGTGGAAGCCGGGGTGGATGTGCTGGTGTTGGACAGTGCCCACGGCCACAGCCGGGGTATTCTGCAAGCCTTGCGTACCCTCAAGCAATCCTTTGGCGATGCCGTGCAGATTATTGCGGGCAATGTGGCCACCGCTGAGGGAGCCCGGGCGCTGGCCGAGGCCGGGGCCGATGCCGTCAAGGTAGGCATTGGGCCGGGTTCCATTTGTACGACCAGGGTAGTGACCGGCGTGGGGGTGCCGCAGATTACCGCCATCATGGAGGCGGTGGCCGGGCTCGAGGGGTTCGACGTACCGGTGATTGCCGATGGCGGCATCAAGTACTCCGGCGATGTGGCCAAGGCTCTGGCCGCGGGGGCCCACAGCGTAATGTTGGGATCTATGCTGGCCGGTACGCAGGAGTCGCCCGGTGAGGAGGTGCTCAAGGATGGGCGCCGCTACAAGCTCTACCGCGGCATGGGCAGCCTGGGGGCCATGCGCCAGGGCTCAGCCGACCGCTACTTCCAGGACTCTGGCAAAGCCACCGGATCGGTCGAGGCCAAAAAACTGGTGCCCGAGGGCATCGAGGGCATGGTGCCCTTTAAGGGGCCGGTGGGCGATGTGCTTTACCAGGTGGTGGGGGGGCTGCGGGCGGCCATGGGCTACTGCGGTGCTCCCGACATCGAAACCTTCCGCACCCAGACCCGCTTTACCCGCATATCCCACGCCGCTTTGATCGAGAGCCACCCCCACGGGATCATCATCACCAAGGAAGCCCCCAACTACAGCCGCTAGAGGGCCGTCCCGGCCCGAATCCTGTCTGGGCCGGGGCTACCCTCGACGCTGAGCGTCATGGGGGAGGTTTGGCCTTCAGTGGCTTTCCAGGCGGGCCAGGTTTTGCTGGATGCGCTCGAGCTGGGCCTGGTTTTCCGCCAACCGCTCCCGCTCGGCCTGTACGATGGCCGGGTCGGCCCGCTCCACAAAGCCGGGATTGGCCAGCTTTTTCTGGCTCTGCTCCACCAGCCGGCGAAGCTCCGCCAGGCGCTTGCGTTGCCGCTCGAGGAAGGCTTGCAGGTCGCCCTCGGGCTGGAGGTAGACAGTGGTGCTAGGGGTGACCTGGGCCAAAGCCCGCTCCAGCCGGCCTAGGCGGGCCTCGGCCCGGCTAAGGAAGCGGAAAAGGGCTAGGTTTTCCATAACCAGCCCCGCCCCAGGCCCCTCCAGGGCTACCTGGATGGTGGTTTGGGGAGAAAGACCCAGCTCGGCCCGTAGGTTGCGGGTGGCACTGATGGTGGCCTGTAAGGTTTCGAAAGCTTTTTCCGCCTCGAGGTCGCGCGCGCCAGCCTGGGGCCAGTCCTGCAGGGCGAGCTGTAGCGGGTCGCCAGAGAGGGCCTGGTAGAGTTCCGAGGTGAGGAAGGGCATGATGGGGTGCAGCAGCTTAAGCAAAGTGGCCAGGCTGGCCTCGAGGGTGCGCAGGGTGGCCTGGTTGCCCTCCCGCAGGGCGGGCTTGGCCGCTTCCAGGTACCAGTCGCAGAACTCGCTCCAGACCAGCTCGTAGACCAGCCGGGCCGCCCGTCCGAAATCGAAGGCCTCGTAGGCCTCGCTGATCTCGCCGATGCCCCGCTGCAGCCTCGAGGTAATCCAGCGGTCGGCCAGGGTGGGGGTGTCCTGCTTCGGTTGGAAGTCCTGCCGGCTTAGCAGCACGAAGCGGGCCGCGTTGTACAGCTTGTTGGCGAAGTTGCGCCCTTGCTCGTAGCGCCGAGGGTCGTGGCGGATGTCCTGCCCACCGGTAGCCAGGTAGGCCCAGGCGAAGCGGCAGGCGTCGGCCCCATACTGCTCGACCAGCTCGAGGGGGTCGATACCGTTGCCCTTGCTTTTGGACATCTTCTGGCCCTTGGCATCCAGATAGAGGCCGTGCAGCACTACGGTATGAAAGGGGGCCCGTCCGGTGAACTGGTAGCCCGACATCTGCATGCGGGCCACCCAGAAGAACAGAATGTCGTAGCCGGTCACCAGTACGTCGGTGGGGTAGAACGTTTGCAAATCCTCGGTCTCGTCTGGCCAGCCCAGGGTGGAAAAGGGCCACAAGGCCGAGGAGAACCAGGTGTCGAAGACGTCGGGGTCGCGCCGTAGCTTGAGGTGGGCATAGCGGGGGTCTTGGTCGCAGTCCAGATCGGGGTTGGAGGGATCGGGTACGTAGACGTTGCCCTCCTCGTCGTACCAGGCGGGAATCTGGTGGCCCCACCAGAGCTGGCGGGCGATGGCCCAGTCCTTGATGTTTTCCAGCCAGTCGCGGTTGACCTTTTCCCAACGCTGGGGCACCAGCCGCATCTCGCCTTTGTCCAGGCCCCGCAGCACCTTTTCCGCCACCGGCTTCATCCGCACGAACCACTGCTCCAGCAAAAGGGGCTCTATGGGGGCCTTGGTGCGGTCAGAGTAGCCCAGGGCGATGGTGTAGTCCTGTACCTGGCGCAGATAGCCCTCTTCCTCCAGTGCGGCCACCACTTTTTGTCGGGCCTCGAAGCGCTCCAGCCCGCGGAAGCGCTCGGGCACCCGTTCACCCGTCAGGCAGCCGTTTAGGTCGATCACGCTGGGCATCTCCAGGCCATGCCGCTGACCTATCTCGAAGTCGGTGGGGTCGTGCGCTGGGGTGATCTTTAGGGCTCCGGTGCCGAAATCCATCAGCACCGCTTCGTCGGCGAGGATGGGGATATAGCGCTGGGTGAGGGGGATGCGGGCCCGCTGGCCCACCAGGTGGCGGTAGCGCTCATCGGCGGGGTTCACCGCGATGGCCACATCGGCAAAGATGGTCTCGGGGCGAACGGTGGCCACCTGAATCTCGCCACCTCCCTCCAGCGGGTAGGCCAGGGTGTAGAGCTGGCCGGGGGTGGGTTCTACGTTGACCTCGAGGTCGCTGACCACGGTCTGGGCTATGGGGTCCCAGTTCACGATGCGCTTACCCCGATAGGCCAGCCCCTGGTGGTAGTACTCAATGAAGGCCCGGCGCACTGCCCGGGAGAGGCCCGGATCCATGGTGAAGCGCTCCCGGCTCCAGTCACAGCTCGCTCCCAGGCGCTTGAGCTGGTGAAGGATGGTACCCCCATTTTTTTCCTTGAAGGCCCAGACCCGCTCTAAGAACCTCTCCCGCCCCAGGTCGTGGCGGGAAAGCCCCTCCTGGGCCAGTTCCCGCTCTACCAGCACCTGGGTGGTGATGCCGGCGTGGTCGGTGCCGGGTAGATACAAGGCTTGGTAGCCCTGCATGCGCTTGAAGCGGATCAGGATGTCAATCAGGGTATTGTCCAAAGCATGCCCCAGGTGTAGGCTGCCCGTCACATTGGGAGGAGGAATCACAATGGTGAAGGGCCCCTTGCCCTTGTGGGCGTTGAGTTCGGGCCGGAGGGGGTTTTGGGCCCACTCCTTGGCCCAACGCGGCTCCACCGAGGCTGGGTCGTAGGTTTTGGGTAGCTCTTTGTGCTGTATCATCGCGGCTCCTTTGCTCAGATAGGGGATATGCGGGCTTTTGCATCAGGATTCGATTTGGGGCGAACCTTAAACAAAAACGCCCCTGCAGGCTTGACTGCACGGACGAGGTAAATCCCCGCGGTACCACCGCGCTTCCTGGAAGGGGCTTCCAGGCCCTCTTTTGTGCTATAACGGGCACACCCGGCAGGCTCTACTGCCCTTTAGGGGTTCTGCCTGCAGGCTCGCGGGCGACCTTCGATGAGCCGGGGTTCCCAGAGGCCCTTTCAGCCGAGGGGCCTCCTCTCTTTGGGTTCGGCCCACCTACTCCTCCCGGTCGGCGCCTGAGGGATAGTATACAGCCTCGAGGGGCTTCCTTAGCAACACGGCCCCTTCCATCTTTTGCAGCACCTGCTGGGCCAGCTTTTCCAACGGAACCCGGCTGGGCAGCAGCGGCTCACCACTTCGCCGGCGCAGCTCCTCGCGCACCCAGGCATCGGCGCTAGGGTGGTGCGCGGCCAGCCGCCAGACCTGGGAGGCCAGGGCAGCCGGCAGGTGGGGCGTGAGACCGATTAGGGCCCGCAGCGCAAGCGGTATGGCCCCCAGCCGCAGGGCTTGCTCTAAGGCCAGACGGTAACAGGCTTTGCTCTGGGCGATCTCCTCCAGGGCAAAGTAGGTGCGGCCTAGGTGGTTGTAGGCCAAGGCCTCACCCCAGGGGTAATGACTTTGAACAAAACGCTCCAAGGCCTGGCGTTGCAGTTTGAGGGCCCGTTCGTAGGCCCCGTCGCGCATGGCCAGGCGGCCCAGCCCTACCAAGGCCCGGCCAATGGTGATCTGGTCACCCGTCTGATAAGCCGCTTCCAGGCTACCTTGCAAGCGCTCGTTGCACTCCTCGTTTTGGTACTCGATGCCCGCCACAGTGCCCAGGCCCAGCAGGGCAGCAGACTGGGTAAAGGGGTCACCGAGTTGGTTAGCAAAGGATAGGCTTTGTCGGTACATTTCCCGAGCCACGGCGTACTCGCCCAGCGAGGTGTAAAGCTGCCCCAGTCCAGCGAGCACCAGCCCCAGCCCCCTGGCATCCGATAAGGCCCGGTAGACCTCGAGGGCTTCCTGCAAGTAGCGCTGGGCTTGGGTGAAGTCGCCTTGCAGAAGGGCCAGAGAGCCCAGGTTGTATAGCGCGCTGCCCAGGCCCCAGGGCCATTTTTGTTGCCGGCGCATCTCCAGGCTTTGTACAAACAGTCCCCGGGCCTCTTGGGCCAGACCTAGCCCCATGGCCGCCATCCCCAGGTTGTTGAGGGCGTAGGCGGTTTCGGAAGGGTCTATATGCCCCTGCCCTAGCGCCAGGCTCTGCTGGAGTACCCGGTAGGCTGCCGCGTTCTGTCCCTGGAGATACAGAAAGCGGCCCCAGCGGCCCAGGGCTAGGCTTCGTAGCAAGGGGTGGCTGCTTTGGGCTGCCCTGGACATCAAGGCTTCGCCTTCCCTAAACCAGCCCCGCAGTTCGAGCAACAAACACAACCCCTCTATCATCTGTAAGGCTAGCCGGTGATCTTCCCGTTGGAGGGTAAACTGCCAGGCCGCCCGCAGGTCGGCGTACTGCCGTGAGAGCAAAGGCAAAGCCCCCACCTGGTTGCCCCCGCGCAACTCCTGCTCGTGGTTGTGTAGCAGCAGAGCGTAGTAGGCTGCATGGGCTTGGCGTGTCGCCAGGGGGATTCCAGGCGCGAGGTGCTGGCGGATAACCGTTAGCATGCGGTATCCTTCGGGCTGCTTTTGCAAAAGAGCCCGGTCGAGCAGGGCGGACAAAAGCCCAGGAGAGCTGGCAGCAATGGTTTGGGCGGCGATGAGGTCAAAGGTTTCCTCAAAAACGGCTAGCTTTTGCAGGGTTTCCCGCTCTGCCGGGCTGAGCTGGGCCAGGCTGCTTTCCAGGACTTTCTGCAGGCTGCTGTGACGATCCGGCAGGTTGCTCAGACCACCCTCCAGCAGCTCCAGGCCTTGCTGCAGATTTTGCGCAATTTCCTGGCAAGACATCACCCGTAGGAGGGCTGCAGCCAGCTCGAGGCCCAGGGGGAGCCCTGAGAGTAGGCGGCATATCTGGCCGATGGCGCTCCAGTCCTCGGCGCTGGGGATAAAGTGGGGCTGCACCCGTTGGGCCAGCAGGCAGAACAGCTCCGCGGCGGGGCTGCGCTGTGGGGGCTGATCCGGGGGAGGGTAGCGCAGGCCGCGAACCTCGTAAACCCATTCGCTGCGCAGGCGAAAGCGTACCCTCGAGGTCAAAACCAGCTTGACCTGGGGGCTATGGCGCAGTAGGTCTTCTAGGGCCTTAGGGTCGGAAAGTTCCTCAGCCTCGTCCAGAAAAAGATAGGCCGGTCGGTGGCTGAGATGGTGCCGGAGGGCCTCCTGTAGGTCGCCCTTTCCCGAAACAGCTAATCCCAGGGCCTCGGCTAGGCTTTCGTAGAGTGGACGGCCCTGCACCGGTACCCAGTAAACCGTGGCCTTCTGGGTAGCTAGCCTTTCCGCCAGAGCCAGGGCCAGCCGGGTCTTACCCACCCCTCCAGGTCCTATCAGGTTGAGCAAGCGACAGTCGGGCCGCTGTAAAAGGGTCCACACCTCGGCCTGTTCGGCCTCCCGTCCCACCAGCGGAGTGGGAGGGCTGGGCAGGCTGGGAATGGCCGGGTCTGGGTTGAGGCGGGCTGCCCGGGCCTGCGCTTCCGGGCTGGGTTGAAGGCCCAGCTCATCCCAGAGGCTCTGCTCCAAGCCGCGGTAGATGCGCAGGGCAGCAGCCCGGTCGCCCTGGGCTTCACATAGCCGCATGGCCTCGAGGTAAGGCCGTTCGCTCAGGGGATCGGCAGCGATGGCCAGCCGCCATAAGGCTAGGGCCTCAGCAGGGCGGCCTTGCGCTTCTTCCTGCCGGGCCAGCGTGTGCAACCCTTCCAGGTAGCTTTGTTGCAGACTCGAGCGAACCTGTTCCAACCAGTGTTCAAAGCTGGCGGTCTCGCGGGGTTGTAGGCCTTGCAAAAATGGACCTCGGTATAGCTGCAAAGCCGTGCGGTACCGACCGGTAGCCAAGGCCTCCTGGAAGGCCCACAGGTCTACCTCTATCCAGCAGGGGTCGAGCCGCAGAAGTTGCTGGCCCTCTTTGCGTAGGGCAGGCCCCAGCAGCTTGCTCAGGCGCGAGACCTCCTGCCGCAAACTAGCCCGGGCCAGCGCTTCCGGGTTTTCCGGCCAGAGCAGCGCCACCACCTGGCTACGCGTGGCCCCGGCCCGCTCGACCGCCAAAAAGGCCAGCAGGGCCAGGGCCTTACGGGTGGCCAGGCGCTGAGGCTGGCCATTCTTTTCTAGCCCCGGCGGCCCCAGGAGCCGGAGTTTGAGGGACGGGCCGGGTACGGCAGGCATCATGCAGCATGCTAGGACGGTTTGGCCCCCGCACAGCGTGGCCTAGTGCCCAGTTAAGCCCTATAGGTTTTGCAGCAGCACCACTACCAGCCAGACTAGAAAGATCACCGCTGCACCCAGGGCAAGGCCATAGCGGAAAGCAGGGGGAATCCTCGGTTCTGGCATATACGAACTGCGCGTGCGGTTGGTCATGGCTCCTCCTTGCCTCAGTAGTAAAGACCGGGGAAGGTCTGGTTGCCTCCAGCGCTTTGGGCTTCTGCTAAGAAGCGCTTAGCCCGTTCCAAAACCTGTTGGGCCGAGGCTGCCTCTTCAGATCCGGCAAACCCCAGGCTGATGGTGGGCTTTAGGTTGGGATGAAGCTGGTTCCAGGGGTATTTGGCCACGGTCAGGCGGAGCCGCTCGCAGACCCCGAAGGTTCGGTCGCCGCTAATACCTCGCAGGAGAAGGCCAAAGCCTTGCTCGCCGATTCGACCGGCAAGATCCGAGGCCCGCAGGGCCTTGCGCACCATCAGACCCAGTCGGCGCAGGACTTCCTGATGCACCTCGGTGCCGAAGCCTTGCCGGAGGGCCTCGAGGCCATCGGGCTCGAGGTAAACCAGGCTGAAGGCCTCCCCTTTTTGGAAGACCTGCTCCAGAGCGCTGGTAAAGGCGGATGGATTAAGGAGGCCGGTGAGGGGGTCTTCTTCCAGGGTAAAGTTCCGGCTGCTGAGTAGGCTCTGCTGGCGGGCCTCGAGCAGGCGTAGGGCTTCTTCCAGCGAGGCTTTGAGCGTGGACAGGTTGGGGTGGGGTTGCTCAAGCTGGTGGCGCATCTGTTGCAGTGCTTCGGCCAGCCTCAGGTCTTCTTCGCGCATGGGATTCATTTAGGCGGATTATAGGCAGGCCATAAGGGCCTGCCTGTGAAGAATAAACATAACCTAAAGGCCGCTGGCCCCTAGGGTTCAGGTGCGCTTGATGTTGCCGTTGAGGCCATTGGGGAAGAAGCCCCCCATCGTTTTGTTTGCATCACCGGTCAGGTAGACGATTTTCAAGACCTCGCTGGTGTCGCGACCAAAGGCGATGCCATCATTGTCGGCTAGCACCAGGTTGGCCCGGTTATCTTTGACGATACCCTCATCCTTGCCGCCCCCCACGCTGCCGCGCAGGTTGCTGATGGCCTGAACCACGTCCTTGACCGTGAGGCTAGAGGTCACCATCACGTCCTTGCGCTCGTGCAGCAGCAGCCGGATAACCCCGGCGTGGTAGGCCTCTACGGCCAGGATACCGGCGGCGGAGTCGAGCACGGTGTTTTTGTCGGTGATCAGCTTGGCTGCGCCTTTGTAGGCGCTGACCCCTACATCCTCGAAGATAAAGGCCCCGTGGATGAAGAAAAGCTCGTTGGCGAAGGGGTTGAAGTTGGTGATGGCCCCATTGCTGGCGGCGTTGCCAGCATCCCGGAAGGCCTGGTCGAGGTCGATGACCGGGCGATCTACGGCAGCGTTGCCCAGGGCCAGGCGGATGAACTTGACGTGGGCCAGCTCGTCCTCAGCGATCTCCTGGGCATACTCCAGCACATCTGGGCTCAGACCGGGGATAGGGCTGGTGCCGGTAAAGCCGCTGGGCAGGCGAATCTCGGCGTTGCCCCCCAGGGTGGCGATCTCGTTGATGCGCCCCACTGCGGCCAGGTAGAAAGCCGCCTCGAGGTACTCCAGGTTGAGGGCAAAGTTCAGCACGTCCACGTCGATGTTGGGGCTTTGGCTCATGCCGGGGGTAGTGGCGCAGGCCCCCACCACCCCGCCCAACACCAACCCGGTGCCAATCAGACCAGCCTGCCTAAGCATTTCCCTGCGGTTCATAGCTTTCCTCCTCTAGAACACGATTTGTCCCCGAATCTCGCCAGCCCGGAAGGCGGTGGTGTGGATGTCGAAGTACAGCTCGCCTTGGCGCAGCCGGGTGAGGTCTTCCACGCTGAGCTCGAGGCGATCCACAAAGGTAGCGCTCCTGCCATCGGGAGCAGCCATCACCTTGAGGGCTTGCAATAAGGGGCCGTTCTGTCCTTTGGCGCCACGGTGAATGTGCACCGCGCTGGTCAGGCGGGCGTTGAGGGCGGGGTCGTCCACCGGGTCACGGGTGTAGTCGCGGAAGGCCCCGGCCAGGTTGGCCACGACCCCTTGCAGGCTCAGCACGTTGCCCATCAGCTCCAGGCGCACCACCGCCAAAGCCGGGGTGTTGACCGGGTTGGGCACGATCTCCGCTCCGCTCAGCACCACCGCCCGCACCTGGCCCATGCCCTGCCCCAGGGCTACCGAACCCAGGCCCAGGGCAGCCAGGCTGCTGCCTAGACCTTTAAGAAAGAACCGGCGTTGCATACAAACCTCCTTTCCTAGCTCCCGCGGGAAGCCGCTGGGGTTTCCCGCGGGGAAGATGCGCAATCCTTCCAGCGCCTAACGACGGATAAAGCCCTGCACCGCCCGGGTGGCCTGTTCGGGGGTGATGGCCGCAGCGAAGGCCCGGCCTACTGGGGTCTGAGGCCCCTCTACCCGCCCGCCCAGGCTGATCACTGCGTCGCGCAGGATGGCCAGGTGGGCTTCCTCGTTCATACCGATACTGGCTGCAGCGGAGAGCACGGCCTTGTTCTGGATCAGGGGGATGGCCCCCAGGTAGGCCCCGGTGAAGGCGGTCTCCAGGGCCACCAGGGTCTCCAGCACCTTGAGGCGGTTGGCGGCGTTGAACTGCAGGTCGCCGTAGGTGAACTGGGGCCGGGCTACCGGGGTGGCCCGGAAGGGGCCGCTGATGGTGTCCTGTAGGGCCTTGACGTGAGCCTCCTCGTGCTTGAGAGCCTCGGCCAGGTAGTCGCGGATGTTGCTGGGGAAGGCCACGGTCAGGGCCCGGGTGTAGGCGTCGGTGGCCAGGTATTCCGCGGTGAGGGCCAGGTTGAGCACATCCAGATCGCTCACCCCCTGGGACTGGGCCAGGGCCAGGTGGCCGAGCTGGGTGGCCAGGGCCGCGCTCAGGCCCCCGGCGGTCAGCACCTTAACAAACTGACGGCGGTTGGCTTTTTTCTGGCTTTCCAAGATTTCTAGCATGGTCTTCTCCTTTTGCAACAAGAGGGCTTAGAGCCGCGGAGCCGAAGGAGGTTGAGGGGCTGCGGCGGGCTGGAGGTGCAGGTAGAGCAGAAGCTGGGGGTAGCCCAGCAGGCTCCAGTGCTCCACGATCAGCCCCTGCCGCAGGCGCAAAAGCTCGAGGTTCTCGAAAGCCAGGCGGCATCCACTGGGGGCCAGGCCAGCAAACACCCCACGGTGGGTACCCTGCCAGTGGCTGTGCAGGGCGACCTGCTCGCCCTCGGCCACCAGGTGCAGGATGCGGACCTCGAGGTCGGGAAAGCCGGCGTGCAGCAAGGCGTACAGCCGCTTGGCGTCTTCTCGCCCGCCCGATAGGCCGGACATCAGCGGGGCGTGGTGGTGGTACTGGGGGGAGAGCAGCTCATCTACCGCGCCCAGGTTGCCCCGGTTCACCACCTCCTCCACAAAGCGCCGCACGATGCTTTTGTTAACCTCGAACACCTTTTCAACCTCCGCCGCCAGTGTGCCAAAGCCGGCGTAAAAAAAACGTCAAAGGGGAAATTGTGCTGTAAAACCGGGTAATGTGACGCTAGCCCCGTTCATCGGAGGATTTCCAGGCATAATCTGAATACGAGATGAGTTTGCCCACCGAAGCCCAGGTGCTGGAGGCCCTTAAAACCGTTCACGACCCCGAGCTGCACAAGGATTTGGTCTCGCTGGGGATGGTGGAGAAAGTCGCGGTGGAAGGGGCCAAAGTAGCGGTCAAGATCAACCTGACTACCCCGGCCTGCCCCCTCAAAGAGCAGATTGCCCAGGAAGTACGCCAGGCCCTTCGCCAGATTGGCGCTAGCGAGGTGGAGGTGCAGTTTGGCGCCCAGGTGCGGCCGCCGCACAACCTGCCTTTGCCCGGAATCAAGCACATTGTGGCCATTGCCTCGGGTAAGGGAGGGGTGGGGAAGAGCACGGTGGCGGCCAACCTGGCCATTGCTCTGGCCCAGGAGGGGGCCAGCGTGGGCTTGCTGGATGCCGACATCTACGGCCCCAGCCAGGCCCAGATGCTGGGGGCCCAGGCCTTGCGTTTGCGGGTGGATGAACAGAAGCGGATGCTCCCCCTGGAGCGCTATGGTATTAAGTTCATCAGCATTGCCAACATCGTGCCACCGGGGCAGGCTATGGTCTGGCGGGGGCCCATTTTGCACGGTACGCTCAAGCAGTTTTTGCAGGAGGTGGCCTGGGGCGAGCTCGACTACCTGATCATCGACCTGCCTCCGGGTACCGGGGATGTCCAGCTTTCCCTAGCCCAGCTCACCCGGCTTTCCGGTGGGGTGATTGTGACCACCCCGCAGGATGTGGCCCGTATTGACGCGGAGCGGGCGCTGGATATGTTCCGCCGCGTACAGGTGGAGGTGCTGGGCGTTTTGGAAAACATGTCCTACTACGAGCAAAACGGCCAGCGGGTCTATATCTTTGGACAGGGTGGGGGCCGTCGGATGGCCGAGCAGTACCAGACCGCTTTCCTGGGGGAGATTCCCTTGGCGCTTTCGGTGCGTGAAGGGGGGGATGCTGGGGTGCCGGTGGTGCTGGGCCACCCCGACTCGCCCGAGGCCGAGGCCTTTCGCCAGGCCGCGCGCAATCTGGCTGGGCGTCTTTCGGTGCAGTCGTACCTGATGCTGCCAATGGCCTAGGGGTAGTAGGTATGGCCTTGGGACTGGGAGAGACTAAACTGCGCATCCTCGAGACCCTGCGTGCAGGGCCGCGTTGCGCAGGGGCTTTGGCCGAGTCCCTGGGCATCTCCAAGGTTGCGGTGCACCGCCATCTGGAAGACCTCGAGCGCGAAGGGCTGGTGCGGGCGCACCTAGAAAAAAGTGAGGGCCGGGGCCGGCCCAAGCAGGTCTACCAGGCCATAGACGAACAGGCCCCCTATGCCCGCATGTGCGCCGATGTGCTCACCCACCTCAAAGAGCTTTTCGGGGCCGGGTTGGTGCTGGAGGTGCTGGCCAGGCGCAATGCCAAGCTCCTGGAGGAGCTGGCCCCCCATATGCAGGGGTTGGCCCTCGAGCAAAAGCTCTATCGCTTGGCCGAGTTCCTCACCGAGCAGGGCTATCAGGCTAGCTTCTACTTTGAAGAAGGGGCCTGGTACCTGGAGCAAGCCCGCTGCCCCAAGCTGGCCCTATCCATCGAGCACAGTGAGTTTTGCCAGAGTGAGCTGGAGATGTACCAGAAACTGCTGGGGCTGCCGGTAGTGCGCGAGGAGCGCATCGCTGCGGGGGGACGCTGTTGCCGTTACCGCATCGCGGCCCCCAGCGCTAGCCCAGAGAAACGACCATCAGGGTAGCGGCTAGTTGGTTTGCGCCTTAGGCTTGACCCCGGTGTACCGGCTGGCTGTCCAAAGCAGCACCCCGGCAAAAAGGACCCGTAGCCAAAGCTCCGGTAGCTGGTTGGCTACCAAACCGCCTGCCGAGGCTCCCAGCAGAATGCCCACCACCAGCCCCGGTACGTGGGCCTGGGCCAGGTTGCCGTAGCGGTAGTGGGTGTACGAACCGACCAGGGCCGAAGGGATCATGGCCAGTAGGGAAGTGCCCTGGGCGGTGTGTTGCTCGAGGCCTACCAGCAGAACCATGATGGGCACAGTGATGGTGCCTCCACCCACGCCCAGCAGGCCGGAGGCAAACCCCGAGGCTACACCGGTAAATAGCAGGGGCAGAACCCGTACCCAGCCTTCTAGGGGCTCGCTTGCGTGAGGGATATAGGGTTTGAGCACCAGCATCAGGGCCACGAAAACCAGGTACCAGCCAAAGACCCGCTTGAGCTTCCACTCGGGTAGCCGGTTGGCAAAGCGCGCACCTAGGTTGGCGCTGAACATAGCGGTAGGGATGATCAGAAGGGCGGCTAGCCAGTCCACCGTGCCCTGGGCGGCATAGGTTAGCGCCCCAGCCAGCCCGGTGAAGACCACCATCACCAGGCTGGTGGCCACGGCCTCGTGCTGGCTGAGTTTGAGGAAACTGACCATCAGGGGTACCGCAATAACCCCTCCCCCCAGGCCTACCAACCCCCCAAAGGCCCCTGCAGCGAGGCCAATCCACAGACTGAGAAGATTCACAGCCCTGGTTATACCACACAGGTTAGATTTTTGATTCAAAATAGAGTTTGCAGCCAGCGCAGCCAGTTTTCACCCAGCACGTGGTTTTGCCAGGGGGTTGGCACCAGTGCGGCGATCTTGTGCAGGTCGGCGGGCTGATCCAGGCCCTGGGGGTTTTCGTATAGGCCAAAGCCCCCGTCGAAGTCGGAGCCTAGGCCCACCTTGTCCCAGCCCACCAGGCGGGCGGTATGGGCCAGGTGCCGGCCCACCACCTCCAGCCCCACCCGCTTCTGGCCACGCTGCCAGGTGTGGTCGAGGAAAAAGTTATAGAGCACCGTGCCGATCACCCCCCCGCGCTGGCCGATGGCCTGGATCATGGCATCGCTCAGGTGGCGGTTGGCGTAAGGCTCTCCCTCGCCGCCCAGTAGGGCTCGAGGGTTGCTGTGGGTAGCACACAAGGGGCCCGGGAAAACCTCTAAAGCCTGCCAGAAAGCCTCTTCATCCATGTGGGAGAGGTCTAGGGCTAGACGGTGCTGGTGCATGGCCTGCAAAAGCTCGAGGCCCAGCGGGGTCAGCCCACCAGGCTCACGGGTGCCCCCTGCGTAGCGGGTGCGCTGCCAGGCGGGCCCGATGAGCCGTACACCCTGGTCGAACCAGAAGGCCACTTCCTCTGGCTGGCGGATGCACTCAGCCCCCTCGATGAGGATCACCAGGGCTGGGGTATGGTCCTGTGGCCATAAGGCCCGGTGAGCCTGCAGGCTGGCCTGGTCGCGCAGGATGCGTACCAGGCCCTGCTCCTCCCAGCGCAGGTATACCGCTAGCTGACGTAGGGCTTGGGTATGCGCCATCTGAGGGTCGGGGTACTGGTGCGGGTTGACCCATATAGTGGCAAAACAAACCCCCACGCCGCCTTCGCGCAAAGCCGGTAAGGTGACCACCGGCACTTCGGGGTGCCGGTCGCGCTGGCGTAGCTCGGCCAGGGGGAGAGTTAGGTCGCGCCCCAGGTCAAGGACGTTGTGGGCTAGGTCGAGGTGGGCGTCTACAATCACGTCCCCAATCCTACGCGCCTGGCCCGCTTGGGGGCTAGGCCCGGCCAAACAGGAGCCTCGAGGCCCGCAGCCACCGGGCTAGGATGGCCACAGCTAGCGGAATCGATAGGGAGAGGGCCACATAGATGGCAAAAGCCGGCGATACACCCAAGGGTTCGGGGAAGTGTGGCGTGCGCTCAAGCAGCCGGATCACCAAGGGGTGAATCAGGTAGATCTGCAGTGAGTAGCGGCCCAGCAACTGCAAGGCTGGGCTCAGGGGGGTCCGGGCCAGCCCCAGCGCCAAGGAGACCAACACCAAGGAGGCCGCGCTGCTGTATATCCAGTAGCCCACCTGATACTGGAAGGTGTTGACCGGGATGTTGCGGATGGCATCGTAGGCCAGGGGTAGGTATAGGGCCATACCCAGGCCCACGAATACCAACCCCCACACCCGGTAGCGTGGCATGAGCGCTTCCAGGCGGGGCATATGGTGGACTAGGGTCAAGCCCACGGCCAGGGTGGGCAGGTACCAGATCAGGGTACTTCCAGGGAAAGGAATCTGCCAATATAGCCGGTTGGCCCAGTAAAAGGCTAAGGTCAGGCCGAAACTGGGCAACAGGATGGCCCAGGCTGGAACCTTGCGCCGTAGCACCGGCAACAGCAGGGGCATGAGCAGCACCAGCTGTATGGCCAGCACCATGTAGTAAAGGTGGAAGTAGCTCTTGCCCCACAGCAAATAGAGACTGATCCGCTCCGGGGTGAGGGGGGGCAGGGTGCCCTCGTAGAAGCGGAACAGCAGGTAAATACCAGTCCAGACTAGGTAGGGCACTACCACCGGGCGCAGGCGGCTCCAGGAGTAAGGGGGGCCACTCCGCAATAGGCTCATGCCAATCAGCAGGGTAGAGAGAAAAAGGAAGGCTGGCACCACAAAGGCCAGCAGCCGATTGAAGGTGGCGATGAACCACCAGTACTCGGAGTCCTGGGGTACCTCGCGTAAAAAGCGCCCACCTACGTGGGCTACTAAAACCCCTAGGATAGCCAGACCCCGGTACACATCCACCCAGGGCAGCGAATTGTGGACGACGGTTGCGGCAAGGGATGCGCCCATAGCCCTATGTGTAACCGGGTTTTATTAGAGCAACCCCTGGAGTTGCATGTGAAAATGGGCCTGGGGTCTGGTGGGTTGGGGAAAAGGTTTCAAAAAAGCGCAATATTTCCGCTATAGCAGAAAAATTTGCATCTTAATCTTCATCAGGATGGGGCTTGAGATCAAAGGCTTCAACCGAACTGGCTCGAGGGGGAACAACCCCGGGTTTTCCTCTGGACTATGCCATTGCCGGATGATTTTTCCCAATCCATCAGGGTTTGCCCGAGGTCGCGGACGGCCTAAGCCAGGCTGCCAGGGCCTGCTCCACCAGGGCCCAGATGGCAGGGGTGGTGTGGTGCTCCAGGTCGGGGTAGAGCACCAGCTGATCCCGGGTGAAGGGGCCCAGAGGGGCAAAACCTCCCAAGCAGGCGCGCTCTTTGATGAGCGGGCTGCGCCATAACTGGCCTTCGCGGGTCAGGGCCACCCGTCGGACGGGGTGCCCGGCCTCTTCCCGCGCTTGGGCCAGGGCGCAGTACTGCAAGGGCGAGACGATGGGGTCGTTGCCAGCGGCTACCATCAGGAGAGGAGCCTGCACCTCCTGGGCCCAGGTGAGGGGGCTGCGCTGGCGGTAGCACGCGGGGCATGCCTCGGGCGAGGCCCCCACCAGGGCCTGCCAGCGCTGGTAGGCCTCGGTGCGGCCATAACGCTTGAGGCGTTCCATCATGGCTAAAAAATCGGTAGCGCCCAGCAGAAAGACCACCCCTTTGGCCTGGGGGTCGTGGCGGGCAGCGCGCAAGGCCACACAAGCCCCCAGCGAGATGCCCACATAGGCCCGTTGGGTGGTGCCCCCCAGGCGGGGTAGGCCATCGGCCAGCAGGCGCACATCGGGGCCTTCACTTTGGCAAATCTCGCTTCTGCCTTGGCTTTTTCCCTGGCCTCGCAGGTGGGGCAGGGCTACCAGGTAGCCAGCCTGGGCCCAGCTTCGGCACAGCTCGAGGGTGCTGGCGTTGGGACCAACGAACCCCCCATGTACCAGAACCACGCTGGGAAAGGGGCCAGGGCCTTTGGGTTTGCAGATTTCAGCATACAGCTCTACATCGCTTTGGTAGCGCACCGCCAGGCGCTGTAGGTTGGGATCGGGTAGGGGCTGAATCTGCCATGCTTCCGGGGCTTTCCCAAGTTGAGGCCGGAGCAATACCCAACCCCCCAAGCTAAGAATGAGCAGCAAAAAGGCAAGGAGAACCACCCACAGGCCGCGCACCCCCTCAGTATGCCCACCTTGCCTGAGAAATCGGCCAGGGTCAATTTGAAGCCATCCCCTACTTTTGTGGCCCGCTTTTGGGCAGTATGACTCCCATGAACCTGGTCTGGCATCGTGCTGATTTGCGCCTGCACGACCACCCGGCCCTGGATGCGGCTTTGCGTGCGGGTCCGGTTTTGGGCCTGGTGGTGCTCGACCCCAACATCCTGCAAAACACCACCCTCCGCCGCCGGGCCTGGTTTTACCGGAATGTGACCGCTTTGCGCCAGGCCTATGCCCGACGAGGTGGGGTACTGCTGGTGCGGGCTGGCCTGCCCTGGGAGGTGGTGTCGCGGGTGGTGGCCGAGCTGGGGGTGCAGCAGGTTTATGCTGTGCGCAACAGCACGCCCTACGCCCGCTTCCGGGATGCCAAAGTGGAGCAGGCCCTGGGGAGGGCGGTGCGCTGGCTGCCGGGGCAGTACATCCTCGAGCCCGGCACCCTGCGCAAGCCCGATGGAAGCCCCTACACGGTTTTTACCCCCTTTTCCAAGCGCTGGTGGGCGGCCCTCGAGCCCACTTTGCTTGAGGCTCCCCAGCGCTTTTTGCCGCTGAACCTGCCCCCAGGCTACGAGCTGGGCTCCATTCCACAGGAGCAGTCGGATGTGCCCCTGCCTCCGGCGGGGGAGGAGGCGGCTTTGGGGCGGCTCGAGGCCTTTGTACAGGCGAAGCTCCCCGCCTACCACCAGACCCGCGACGGCCTGGCTGGGGAAGGAGTCTCGCGGCTTTCCTACTACTTCACCCTGGGGGTGCTTTCGCCCCGGCTGGCGGCCCAGCGGGCCTTGCGGCGGGGGGGCGAAGGGGCACAGAAATGGGTGAACGAGCTGTGTTGGCGCGACTTTAGCGGCGACCTGCTGTACCACCGTCCCGGGATGCTGACCCAAGCCTTCGACCCCCGCTGGGAGGCGTTGCCCTGGAACGATGATGCCGAGTTGTTCGAAGCCTGGCTTTCCGGCCAGACCGGTATTCCGGTGGTGGATGCTGGGATGCGCGAGCTGCGGGCTACCGGGTTTCTGTCCAACCGGGCCCGCATGGTGGTGGCCCAGTTTGCGGTTAAGCTCGCCCTCCTGCCCTGGCCAAAGTGCGAGCGGGCTTTCCGCGACCTTCTGCTGGATGGCGACAATGCCTCCAACCTGCAGGGTTGGCACTGGGCTGGGGGTCTGGGGGTGGATGCGGCCCCGTATTTCCGGGTCTTCAACCTGGTGGCCCAGGCCGAGGCCCACGACCCCGGTGGGGCCTGGCTTCGTCGCTGGGTGCCGGAGTCGGGGGGGCGGCCCCAGCCCTACCGACGGCCATGGCTAGACCTCGAGCAAGCCCGCCGCCGCTACCTGGCGGCAGCGGAAAAGGTAGCTAAACAGAAACGTTCCTAGACTAAAGCTTTTCCGCAGAGCGCCTCGCCCTTCAAGAAGCTATGCGCTTGCGAGGCCGGTATCCGGCAGCCCCGGCGATGATGCGGTGGTCTTTGAGCTCGAGCTGGCCCAGCCCGTGCTTCTGGGCTAGCTTTTCCAGGTTGCGCCGGCGCTCCTCGAGCCGGGCCGCGTAGGACATATTGGCCCCGTGCACAGAGACCGCCACCCCCCGGCCCGGTAGCTGGATCAGGGGATACCCGGCGCGGCTTACCCGCAGGTACCAGTCCCAGTCCCAGTAGTCGGCCATCTCGGGGTCGAAGGGGCCCAGCTGGTCGTGCAGAGCGCGGGGGTAGGCCGCCCCGGTGGCCAGCAGGTGGTTGTCGCGCAGGAGGGAGTGCGGGGTGGCCTGGTGGTCGAAGGGGATGCGTTCTAGCTCGAGGCCGTCCCGCTCCAGTAGCAAATAGCCCCCCCGGTAGACCAGGCCAGCCCGGGCCTTGAGGGCCCGCACCACCCGGTGCAGATGGGTGGGGTCGAGCCACCAGTCGTCGTCGTCCAAAAGAGCGATGATCTGCCCTGAGGCCTGGGCCAGCCCGGTGTTGCGGGCCTCCACCTGGCCTTGGCCCTGGTTGCGCACCCCGATGATCCGGGGGTCGCGCAGGCTGTGGGCCGCCAGGATGCCCGAGCCGTTGCCATCGTCCACCACTAGGGCTTCCCAGTCGGGGTAGAGCTGGCGCTGGAGCGAGCGCAGGGCCCGCAGAAGCAACTGGGGGCGGTTATAGGTCGGGATGATTACGCTGACCATTCGGCTTTAGATTAAAAGCCCTTTGTCAGGCTAGCTTGGTACCTACCCTGACATTTGCCTGACCCTACCCTGACGCTGGGCCTCCAGGATGGGGCTAACGACGATGCGAATCCTGGTCACCAACGACGACGGTATCTATAGCCCCGGTCTTTTGGCCCAGGCCCAGGTGGCCACCGCCTTTGGCCAGGTGCGGGTGGTGGCCTCCGATGTGGAGCAGTCGGCTATGGGGCATGCCATCACCATCCTGCGCCCCCTGCACTACCGCGCCACCCCGCTGGGGGGCCTCGAGGCCTACCGGGTCAACGGCACCCCTGCCGACTGCGTGGCCCTGGGCACCCACCACTGGGAGCAGGTCGACCTGGTGCTTTCAGGTATCAACCTGGGAGCCAACCTGGGCCACGAAATCTGGCACTCCGGCACCGTAGCCGCGGCCAAACAGGCCGCCCTTCTGGGCATTCCGGCCATCGCCTTCAGCACCCCCGTCAATGGCCGCGAGCCCGACTTTGAAGGCCTCAAGCCCTGGGTGGGAAAGGTGCTGGAAGCCCTCCTGCGCGAGCCCAAGCCCTTTTTGATCAACGTCAACCTGCCGCCCAAACCCAAGGGGCTGCTGTGGGCCCGCCAGTCGGTGCGGCGCTACCTGGGCCGGGTGGTGCCCGGCACCGACCCCATGGGCCGGGAGCACTTCTGGTTTGCCCCCCACCCCGATCACGAGCCGGAGGAGGGCACCGACCGCTGGGCGCTGGAGCACAACTTTATCGCCCTCACCCCCCTGCGCCTCGACCTGACCGACGAGGCCCGCCTGGGCCAGGCCTTTCAGCGGGCGACCCTGGCCGACTGAGGCCCGGCTTCCTGCAACCGCCCGCCCACCAGGCGCTGCCGTACCCGCCCGCTGAGGAGCAAAAGGCCATGCAGAATGGCGGGGGGGCGGGCCGGGCTGCCCGGCACGTACACGTCGACCGGCAAAAGCCGGTCAACCCCGCCGACCACCTGGGGGCTGCCCTTGAACACCTCACCATCGATGGCCTCGTTGCCCACGGCCACCACGCCCTTGGGCTCAGGGGTGGCCTGGTAGGTGCGCAGCAGGGCCTCGCGCATGTTCTGGCTCACCGGGCCGGTGACCAGCAAAGCGTCGGCATGGCGGGGCGAGGCCACCACGCTGAAGCCAAAGCGGGCCATGTCGTGGAAGGGGTTGCCCGCCAGAGCGATCTCGCTGTCGTCCTGGCCGGTGTTGCCTGCGGAGACCTCGCGGAAGGCCAGGGTGGGCAGGTGCAGCTCGCTGCGGGTGGGCAGCGGGGGGGTGGCCTCCACAAAGGCCCCCTTTTCCAGGTCGACCCGCTGGATCAGGTCGCTGCGCCGGGTGACCGCAACCTCGAGGCTGCGCATCTCCTCGATGGCCTGGGGAAAGGCCCTGCGGCAGCGGCCACAGAGCACGCAGTGGGCCAGATCCAGCCGGAACTCCCCCGGCTCCTCCTGGAAGGCTCCGCTGGGGCAGAGGGCCTGTAGGGCCTGCCGCACCTGAGGGGATAGCCCCTGGGGTTGCAACAGTGGCCAGCCGGGGGCCCAGGCCGGAAGGCGGAAGAGCTTGTCCAGGCTTCGGGTCAGAAGACCGGTGCGTAGGGTTTGCCAGAGGGCATTCATAGGTCGCACCCCGCGTAGGAAAGGTCGAAGGACTTATTTATGAGAGGGAAATCGGGCAGGCCCATGCCCCGCACCGCGATTTCCAAAGCCCGCCAGTTCTTAAAGCTGGGGTCTACCAGCCGCGCCCGGGCCACCCGGGCCCCTTCCAGCCGCACCCAGTAGAACACCTCGCCCCGCCCGGCCTCCACCCGGCTGTACCCCTCGGCGGCGGGCGGGGGAGCGGCTTCTTTGGCCCAGACCGGCCCGGAGGGCAGCTCGGCCAGGAAGCGCTCGAGGTAGGCGAAGCTTTGCCGTACCTCCTCGCTGTAGACCTGGGCGCGGGCCAACACGTCGCCCCCAGAGCGCACCACCGGGCTGAAGGGTTGGTAGAGGGGGTCTTCCTGGCGCAGGTCGCGGGCGATACCGCTGGCGCGGGCTGCCGGCCCCACCAGACCCAGCAGGCGGGCCTGGGCCTCGCTTACAGGCCCCACATAGCGCATGCGGTCCAGCACCATGGGGTGCTTCAGGGCGGCTTGCAGATGGGCGCCGACCTCGCGCCCTAGGTCGTGCAGGGCGTCCTGGAGCTCGTCCTGGGTGCCCCGGTCGGGGTCGAAGTAGACCCCGCCTGGGCCGATGGCATTGCGGCCATAGCGGTGGCCAGTCAGGCGCTCGAGCTGCCCCTGGAGCAAGGCCCGCACCTTGCCTACCTGGGTTGCGGCATAGGCGTAGCCGATGTCGGTAAAGAGGCCAGCCAGGTGGCCCAGGTGGCCGAAGATGCGCTCGAGCTCCAGAACCACCCGGCGCAAGACCTGGGCCCTGGGGGGCACCGCCACCCCCCAGGCGGCCTCCACCGCCTGGGCCAGGGCCAGGGCATGGGCCACGCTCTCTCCCCCGGCCCGCTCGGCCAGCAGGAGGGCTTGGGCCAGCCCCTGCCCCTGCATCTGGGCCTCGAGGCCACGGTGTTGGTACCCCAGGCGTACCTCCATGTGCAGAATCTGCTCACCCAGCACGCTAAAGCGAAAATGCCCGGGCTCGATGATGCCGGCGTGCACCGGGCCTACCGGCACCTCGTGCAGGCCTTCGATCGGGTCGAAGGGGTAAGGTTTTTGGTGGTCGCGCAAGGGTTTGAGGGCGGGGTGGCCCTCGGGGTGGAGGCCGTGGGCCTCCCACAGGGCCCGCTCGAACCAGTCCAGGGCGGGGAAGTCGCGGGCCAGGCTGGGGAAGGTGGTGGTGGCCTCTAGCTCCAGCACCTCGAGGCCTTTTTCCGCTCTTTCCACAAAGTAGCGAAGCGTTGGGGCCTGGTAGTCCAGGGCTACTAGCCGGCCTTGGCTCAGGGCTTCGATCAGCGCGTCCATGCCAGTACCTCCGCCCAGGTCTTAACCAGCTCCACCGGGGGCAACAGCCCCAGGAAGAGGCCCACAGCCAGCAGAACCCCCGGCACCAGCACCAGGCTTTGGCCCTGGGGCCGGTGGGGCAGGGTCCCCGGGCCATAGATCATCTGGGAAAGGGGCCAGAGTAGCCCGGCAAAGGCACTCACCAGCCCCAGCAGGTAAAGTCCCATGGCCCAGGGCGCAGAGGCGAGCAAAGCCTGGAACTCGGCGAAGAACAGCCCGAAAGGGGGCAGCCCGGCCAGGCCCAGAAGGGCCAGCAGGAAGACCCAGGCCCCAGCGGGCCAGGCCTGGTAGACCCCCCCTACCCGGGCGATGAGCTTGCTGCGGTAGGCCAGCAACAGGTTTCCGGCCCCCAGGAAGGCCGCGGTTTTGAGCAGGGAGTGGAACAGGGTGTGCAACATAGCCAGCCAGGGCAGGCCCAGGCCCAAGGCATAGACCGCCAGCCCCATGTGCTCCATGCTGGAATAGGCCAGCAGCCGCTTAAAGTCCTTTTGTGCAAAAAGGAAAAGCCCTGCCGCCAGAAGCGAGATAAGGCCGAAGCTCTGTAGCAAAAGCGCAGCTTTCTCGAAAAGCCCCGCGCTGCCCAGCAGGGCGGTATAGCGCAGAAGGGCGTAGAAGGCGACGTTGAGTAGGGTGCCCGAGAGCAGGGCCGAGGCCGGGCTGGGGGCCTCGGAGTGGGCGTCGGGCAGCCAGGCGTGCAGGGGGAAGAGCCCTACCTTGGTGCCAAACCCCACCAGCAAAAAGGCGAAAGCCAGGCCTAGCTGGGCCGCGCTGGCCGTGCGGGCCCATTCGCGGGCCTCCTGCCAGTCCAGGGTGGTCCCGCCCAGCAGGGCGTAGACCAGAATCACCCCGATAAGCCCCAGGGCGATCCCCACGCTGCCCAGCATGAGGTACTTCCAGGTGGCCTCGAGGGCCCGCGCCCCGCCCTTGTGGTAGACCAGCAGGGCTGAGGCCAGGGTGCTCCCCTCCACAAAAATCCATAAAAGACCCAGGTTGTGGGCCAGGAAGGCCCCGTGCATGGCAAAGAGGAAGAGGTTGCCCGCGGCGAAAAAGCGCCAGGCTTCCTGGTCCTGGCTCTCCTGGAAATAGGCCCGGGCATACAGGGCCACCAGGCCGAAGATGAAATCGGTAAGCAGCAGGTAGAAAAGCCCCACCCCGTCCAGCCGCAAGGGGCCACTGGCCTGGTTCTGGGCCAAAAGCCCCAGTGCCAGCGAAAACCAGGCTGCCCCCAGGCTGAGGCTGGCCAACCGCGCAGGCGTCCGCTCGCGCAGGGCATAGAGGGCGGGGAGCAAGGGGAGTAGCAGCAGCAGGTACAGCATAGTTATCCCTTCAGTTCGCGCATACGGGCGGTGTCGATGTGTTGGAAGGTTTCCTTAATCCGAAAAATCAGCACCCCGGCCAGCACCACCGCGGCGAAGGCGTCCAGCGCCACCCCGATCTCGATAAAGAGGGGCAGGCCGTGGGTTTCGGCCAGGGCCAGCAGAAAGACCCCGTTTTCCAGGGCTAAAAAGCCCAATACCTGGGTTACGGCCTTTTTGCGGCTGACCATAAAGAGCATGCCTAGCAGAATCAGGCCGATGGCCACCGGCACCGCCTCGGGCAGCCGGGCCCCCTCCAGCACGAAGCTGCGGCCCACCCAGAAGCCCACCCCGGCCAGCAGGCCGCCTAAAAGCAGCGAGAGCGGGATGGAAAGGTACGACTCCACCTCGTGGCTGATGCCCAGGCGTTCCAGAAGCCGGAAGAGGTACAGCGGAATCAGCACCCCTTTGATGAGCAGCAGGCCCAGCCCGGCCAGGATGAAGTGCAGCTCACCCTCGGCCAGCACAAAGGCTAAGAGCCCCAGTAAAACGTTTTGTAAGGCATATAGCCGGATCAGGGCATCCAGGCTCTTGCGCCCTACCATCAAAAATCCCGTGGCCAGGATGGCCAGGGCCAGGCTAGAGGCTAAATCCGAAAACGTAACACCACCCCCAGTACGGCCAGCACGCCGCTCAGCGTGCTGTAGCTCATCAGGTCGGGAAGCCTGAGGTAGCGAAGCTTAACCCCGTAGGTCTCCAGGTAGCCCAAAGCCAGCCAGCCCAAGAGCAGCACCAGAGGGAAAGACCAGGCGCCCAGGGGCATGAGCAGGGCGATGAGGCCCAGGTAGACCAGCATCTTTAGCCCGGCGGCCAGCTCGTACAGGGCCAGCAAGGGGCCGCTGTGATCCAGGAGCTGGGCCTCGTGGATCATGGTGAGCTCGAGGTGGGTGGTAGGGTCGTCGACGGGCATGCGGGCCCCCTCGGCCACCAGGGCCAGGGCCAGGGCCACCAGGGCCAGAGTATAGACCAGCAGGTTTTCCGCCGAGAGGGGGGCCAGGCCCGCCAGGGAGAGCTGGCTCGAGGCCAGCGCCGCTGCCCCCAGCGCCAGCAGGGTGCCGGGCTCGGCCAGCACCGCCACCAGGCTTTCCCGGTAGCTGCCCTGGCCGCCAAAGGCGCTGCCGGTGTCCAAAGCGGCTAGCACCTGGAAGAAACGCCCCAGGTTGAGTAGGTAGGCCAGCACCAGGAAGTCTCCCGCAAACGAAAACCCAGGCAGCAACGGCAGAAAGAGGGCGGCTAGAAAGGCCCCCAGCAGGGCCATCACCGGGGCCCACACGAAGATGGGGCTGCTGGGACTGGGGCGAATCCAGGCCTTGTGCCAGAGCTTGTACAGGTTGCGGTAGTCGTAGAGTGGGTCGGGGCCCAGGCGGTTTTGCAGGCGGGCCTTGAGCCACTTCAGGCTGCCGGTGAAAAGCGGAGCGATAAGCAAGAACAGCAAAGCGGTCATTGCCAGCTCACCCCCAGTACGAAAAGCAGGGCTAGAAACTGCAACAGCAGGTAAAGGTGCAGGCTCCCCGACTGGAGCCTTTGGGCCTGGCGGGCCAGGAAAAGATAGCCCCGCGCAAAGAGGGCCTCGAGGGTGCCCCACCAGTCCCCTCCCTGCCAGCGCAGCGTGGGCGGGTGCAATAGCCCCTCCCTCGAGGCTTCGATTTTTACTTCCACAAAGGGAAAGAGCCGCAGGAGCTGTTCACTATACCCCAGGGCGTTGGGTTGCATGCGGGGGCTAAGGGCCGATCCGGGCTGACCCGGCTGGTTGTAGCCGCAATCCCAGGGGGTGTAGCTGCGCCAGGGTTTGCGCTGCAACAGGTAGACCAGCCCACCCCCCAGGCCCAGCAGCCCCAGGGCAAGCAGGGCCACCGGGTACAGCGGCGGGTTCAAGGGGGCCAAAAGCGCCCCAGGGAAGAGGGAAAGCCCCACCAGCCCCAGGGCTAAAAGCCCCAGGCCCACCTGGCCGTATAGCCCCACCTCGTGCACCTCCAGGGCCTGGGAGCTGCGGGGTAGGCCCAGGAAGGCCAGGCCCAGCAGGCGCACGTACAGCGCCGCGGCCAGGGCCCCTACCAGGGCCAGCACCCCCACCCCCAGGGCTAAAAGCGAGACCACGCCCCCCTTGGGTACCGAGAGGAAGCCCTGGTAGAGGTACCACTCACCCAAAAAGCCCGCCAGAGGGGGCAGGCCGGCCCCCACAGCGGCTGCCAGCAGGCTGTAGGCGGCGGTTTGGGGTAGCTTTGGGAAAAGCCCCCCCAAGGCCGAAAGCCCCCGCTCCTTTAGCGCCCCCGACCCCAGGAAGAGGAGGCCCTTAAAGAGGGCGTGGGCCGCCTGGTGGAAGAAGAAGGCCAGCAGGAAAAAGGGGTGTTGCAGCAGGAAATACCCTCCCAGAGCGGCCAGCAGCAGGTTGAGGTTTTCCACGCTGGAGTAGGCCAGCACCCCTTTGTAGTCGTTTTCGGCCAGGCCCAGCACCAGGGCATACACCGCTCCGGCCAGCCCCAGGCCCAGCAAAAGCCAGCCCACCCAGGCCGGAGCTGGCCCGGCCCAGTCCAAAGCCCGGTACAGGCCGTAGAGCCCTAGCTTGACCATCCCTCCAGAAAGCAGGGCCGAAAGCGGGCTCATGGCGACCGGGTGGGCTTTGGGCAGCCAGGCATGCAGGGGGAAGAGGGCTGCCTTGGTGCCGAAGCCCAGCACCAGCCCGGCCCAGACCAGGTGAACCAACCCCTCCCGCGGCCCGCCCTGGATGAGCAGCAAAAGGGCCAGGAAGAGCCCGGCCCCCGAGACCCGGCTGGCCAGGAAGAAGGCCCGGCTGCCGGCCAGGGCCGCGGGCCCCTCGAGGGCGATCAGCAGATAGCCCAGTAGGGCCATTCCCTCCCACAGGAAAAGGAAGCTGTAGCCCAAAGGGGCCAGTACCACCCCGGCCATGCTGCCGGCAAAAAGGGGCAGCAGGAGGGTTTCCAGGCGGGCTCGAGGCCCCGGATGGTGGGCCAGGTAGTCGCGCAGGTAAAAGCCCACCCCCAGGTACAAGGCACCCAAAAGGGCCAGGTAAAACCCAGCGGTGGCGTCCAGCGGTAGGGCAGAAGACTGGCCCAGCCAGGCGGGTAGGCCTGCCAGCGCCAGCAACAGGCCGCTGCCCCCTAAGCCCAGGGGCAGGTAGCGGTAGGCGGCGGGTGCCAACAGGGCCAACAGGCTTTGCCCACCCAGCAAGCCGAAAGCGATGTAGATTAGCGTCATGACCGGGATAGCCCCTCCTGCAAGGCGGAAAGCTGGTTGCTCTGGCTTTTGAGGTGCCGTTCGAAGATGGCCCGCCCCAGGTCGAGGAAAACATAGACCTGAGGATCGGCGATGCGGTAGTGCACGGTGGTTCCCTCCTTGCGTGCGATGACCAGGCCCCGCTGGCGCAGCACCGCGAGCTGCTGGGAGACGCTGGGCTGCTCGAGGCCCAGCTCCTCGGCCAGCCGGCTCACGCTCTGCTCGCCCTGCCGCAGCGCATCCAGAATGGCCAGACGCACCGGGTGGCCCAGGGCTTTGAAGAACTCGGCTTTAAACTGATGTAGGGCAGAGATCACTAGATGATTATATTCAGAATATCTTATATTGCAATATGCCAATGTCTTTGATATATAGCTACTGCGGCAGAATGAGGTTGTTCTCCCCTGGAGGGGGTTAGGGTTGTGGGCCGCGTAGGGTCTGCAAGGAGTTCCAGAGGTTCTCTTCCATAGCCTCGAGGCCCTTTTGGCTACCCACCACCGCGAGAGGGCTGGCGCTGCCGTCGTAGAGGTAGAGCACCCGGATGGGGAAGAACAGGTAGACCGCCAGGGCCACCAGGGCTAGGGCCAAGGCCCCATACTCCAGAGCTGCCGGGCTCAGCCGCAGCAGCTGGGGGAGGTTTAGCCAGCCCAGCGAACGCAGCAGCAGGCTAACCAGGCCCACAAAGAAGCCCACAAAGGCTACGGCCAGCAACCCGTCGCGCATCTGGTAGGTGCGCTCGAGGCGCGCCAGCTTTAGCAGATGGAGGCGTACCGAGACCGTGCCACTGCGAAAGCAAAGCCAGCCCGCTTCGATAAAAGCTTCCCGAAATCGCTTGCCGAGGACGGTGTACCGGTGAGGCAGGGTGATCTTTCCCATTTTGACTCCTGGGGGCATTGCGCCCACTGGCTGTCCCCCACTTTAATCCAGAGAATCATGGCTCGCGCGAGAGGGCCGATTGAATTAGCCTTCGCAAACCACTTTTTGCCTTTGAGCTACAATTTGCACGATGTGGCTTGGTCTGCACCGCTTCTTTGCCGGTAGGCCGGTAGCCCGGGTGGTGGCTTTGCTGACCGGGCTGAACCTGCTAACGGTGCTGGGGTTTACCTTGTTGGTGCCGGCCCGCCCCATAGAGCTGCCGCTGGTGCTGCCCTGGCAGAACCCCGCCCAGGCTGCCTGGCGGGTCGGGGCTGCTCTGGCTTTGATGGGGGTGGTGCTGTGGGCCTTGCGCCCGGGGAAGCGGCGGGCCTGGGAGCTGGTTTTGCTGGCCTTGGTAGGGGTAGGAGTGGTGGCTTGGTTAACCCAGAACTATCTGCCCTTCCTGGCTTTGGGCTTGGTTCCAGTCGTGGCCCGCTACTGGTTACCGCTCTGGGCGGTGCTGCTGGGGGTGGCGGGGTTGGGTGGGCTTTCGCTCTGGTGGGCCCAGCGTGAGCCTTTGCAGATAACCTTTGAAATACTGATGACCCAAGGGCCCCAGGGGAGCACGGCCTGGAGCGCGTTGCCCAACCCTGCTGAGTATCCTAACCTGGCCTTGGCCTTTTTCGTATTTATCGCTTTTTTGTACTCGGGCTATGCCCTCTTTACCCTCGAGCTATTGGTGCGGGAAAGCCGGGCCCGAGAGGAGCTCGAGCGCACCCGCCGCGAGCTGGAAGAGGCCTCGCGTCAGGCTGGCATGCTGGAGGAGCGCCAGCGCTTGGCCCGCGAGATTCACGATACCCTGGCCCAGGGCTTTGCTAGCATTGCGGTGCAGCTCGAGGTCGCCGAGATGGTGAGCAAAAACCAGGCTCTGTTGGGTTGCTACCTGGAACAGGCCCGCACGGTGGCCCGCGAGGGACTTACCGAGGCCCGCCGCATGGTCTGGGCTTTGCGCCCGGAAATCCTGGAGCACACCTCACTGCCCGAGGCCCTAGGGCACCTGTTGCAGCGCTGGCAGAAGGAGTCTGGCATTGCTGCGCAGTTTGTTCTGGCGGGGGAGCCCCGCTCCCTGCCAGGGGCCCTCGAGGTCGAGCTTTTGCGCATTGCTCAGGAGGCTTTGGCCAATGTGCGCAAACACGCCCAGGCCCGCAACGTTACCCTGACCCTCTCGTACCTGGACGACATGGTGCTCATGGATGTCCAAGACGATGGGGTAGGGTTGCAACCCTCCCTTTCGGGAAGCTTTGGTTTACGTTCCATGCGTGAGCGGATAGCCTCGTTGGGAGGGCAGATGACTGTGGAGAGCGAAGCGGGGCAGGGTACTACCCTGGCTTTCAGCCTACCCCTAAGGACCCACGAGGCCCCAGCCAAGGCAGGCTGCCCATGACGGACCCGATTCGGATTTTGCTGGTAGATGATCACCCGGTAGTCCGGGCCGGGCTTTCGGGTCTGCTTTCCTCCCAGACAGATTTTGTCGTGCTGGGGGAGGCTTCTAACGGCCAGGAGGCCTTGGCTTTCTTACAGCAGCACCCCGCTGATGTGGTTCTGATGGACCTGCGTATGCCGCAGATGGACGGGGTCAGCGCCACCCGGCAGATTAGGGCCCACTTTCCTGGGGTTCGGGTGCTGGTGCTGACCACCTATGATAGCGACAGCGACATTGTTCGGGCGGTGGAGGCAGGGGCGACGGGGTATCTGCTTAAGGATGTGCCGCGGGAGGAACTATTTCGTGCGGTGCGGCTGTGCGCCCAGGGAGAGGCTGTGCTCTCCCCACCGGTTGCGGCACGGCTTTTGGGCCGGATGCGGGGGCCTGGGGAAGTAAGCCTTTCCGTGCGCGAACTCGAGGTGCTTTCCTTGGTAGCCAAGGGCCTTTCCAACAAGGAAATTGCCCGTAAGCTCAAGATTAGCGAGGCTACCGTCAAAACCCATCTGTTGCACACCTTCGGCAAGCTAGGCGTGGACGACCGCACCGCTGCCGTGACTGCGGCGCTCGAGCGGGGTATCCTTCGCTTGGAGGGATAAGTCCAAAGCGGGTATGGTGGAGGTTGTGCGAGCGGGCCTGCGCTATTTGGTTCCGGCCAGCATTGGCCTGGTGGTGGCTTTGGCCGACTTGGGCAATGTGGATCTGCTGTTTGCCGGCACTTTTCTTTTGCTGATGGGCTTCGTGGTGGGTTGGTGGTGGCCGGGACAGTGGTGGCTGAGCGGCTTGCTGATGGGAGGGGTTTTACCGCTGGTGCAGCTATGGGCGCTCTTGGTGCGCTTTCCTATGCCCTACGTACCCGATCCCCTTCAGGGGCTGTTCTTGCTGGGGCCAGCTTTGCTGATGGCTGGCTTTGGGGCTGTTGTTCATCGGAAAACCCCCTACGCACCCACCGCCCTGCGCTCCCGCTTGCGCCGGGCCAAGCAGGCCGATGACCCCAACTATGAAGAGCCCTGAGCTTTTAGCTCGAGGGTTTAGACTGTGCCTCTCGGATACCCTCGCGCACCTCGCGGATGAAGGCCTGGGTTTTTTCCTCGAGGTCGTGCACCGCCCAGGGGATACGCTGGGCTCCCGGCCAGCGCTGGAAGAGGGTCTCCAGCCACTGCAGGAGTAGGTTGGCCTCCATCGAACCGGAAGACTGATAGCTAACGCTGGCGTTGGCCAGCACGATCTTGCCCAAAGCCTCGTAATGGCTGGGGGAGGTGTGCAGGATGAGGAAGCGGAAGTTTTCGCCCCCATCCTGCCCTACGCATTCCAACACCTGCCCTTCGGCGAGGGCATTGATTTTATGTAGGCTAACCATAGCCTAATGCTACGGGGCCTTGAGCGGGACCGCTAGGGGCAATTGCCCAAACTGGGCGGCGTACATTTTTCCCTAGCCCCGAACCACAATGTTCAAAAGCTTCTTGGGTACGTAGATTTCCTTGACCACCTCCTTGCCCTCGAGGTGCTGCTGCACGTTGGGTAAGGCTTTGGCCAGGCGCCGAATCTCCTCCTCGCTGGCGTTGCTGCTTACCGTAGTTCGGCCCCGCACCCTGCCGTTGACCTGTACCACCAGCTCGAAATGGTCAGCCTTCAGTGCTTCTTCATCCAGGGTTGGCCAGGGCGCATGGAAAACCGAGGTGGTGTGGAAGTGGTGCCAGAGTTCCTCGGCCAGGTGAGGGGCAAAGGGAGCCAGCATCTGCACGTAGCGCAGCACCGCGTGGCGGAAGACCGGGCTAACCCCCTGCTCCTTGCGGTAGTCACTTAGGGCGTTGAGCAGCTCCATCAGCGCGGCAATGGCGGTGTTGAAGCGCAGGGCCTCGAGGTCGTCGGTAACCTTTTTGATGGTCTGGTGCAGCTTCTGATAGAGGGCTTTGTGGGCCCCTTCCAGCTCGGCGGGTTCGAAGGTTTCACTCTGGGCCTTGAGCTCGGTTAGGTTTTCGCTGACCAGGCGGTACACCCGGTTGAGGTAACGCCAGGCGCCCTGCACACCTTCCTCGGTCCAGACCATCTCGTTTTCCGGTGGAGCAGCAAACAAAATGGTGATGCGGGCAATATCAGCCCCCTGCTCCCGAACAAAGGGCCCCACCATCACCCCGTTGCCCAGGCTCTTGGACATGGTGGCCGGCTTCCAGAAGTGCAAGGTGCCGTCCTCGTGGGTGCGCAGCTCGGCTCCGCTCTTCTGGGCCTCTTCCAGGGTGAGGGTCTCCGGCAGTTCCAGCTTGGCCCGGCGCTCGGGATTTTTGAAGCGGAGGGTCTGGCCTTCTAGCACCACCTCGCCCACATCGGTCCAGCCTTGCACCATGCCTTGGGTGAAGAGGCCCTCGAAGGGTTCCTCGGCCTCCACCAAGCCCAGGTCGTGCAGGAACTTGGTGAAGAAGCGGGCGTACAGCAGGTGCAAAATGGCGTGCTCAATCCCGCCGATGTACTGATCTACCGGCATCCAAAAGTTGGCCTTGGTCGGGTCGAAGGGCAGGTTCTCGTTGTGCGCATCGGTATAGCGCAGGAAGTACCAGGACGAATCGAAGAAAGTGTCCATGGTATCGGTGTCGCGCTGGGCTATCCCGCCGCACTTTGGGCAGGTGCACTGGTAGAACTCAGGATGGGCGGCCAGGGGACTTTTGCCCTTGGGGCGGATATCCTCCACGTCCTTGAGCGTGGGCAGCACCACGGGTAGGTCTTCGTAGGGTACCGGCACGATGCCGCAGCTATCGCAGTGGATCATGGGGATGGGGGTGCCCCAGTAGCGCTGGCGGCTGATGAGCCAGTCGCGCAGGCGGTAATTGACCTTGGCCTGGCCGATGCCTTTTTCCTCCATCCAGGCAATGATTTTTTGTTTGGCCTCTTCCACATAGAGGCCGTTGAGGAAACCGGAGTTAATGGCCGGGCCGTCCTCGGTGTAAGCCTGGCCCTGCCAACCGGCGGGGGGCTCTACGGTGCGGATGATCTCGAGGCCGAACTTTTCGGCGAACTCCCAGTCGCGCTGATCCTGTCCCGGCACGGCCATGATGGCCCCGGTACCATAGCCCGCGAGCACGTAGTCGGCAATCCAGATGGGGATTTCCTTGCCGTTGGCCGGGTTAATGGCGTAGGCCCCGGTCCAGACCCCGGTCTTCTCGCGGTCCTCGCGCTGCCGCTCGACCTCGCTCTTCATGCGGGTGGCCGCGACGTAGGCCTCCACGGCCTCCTTCTGCTCGGGAGTGGTGATCCGGGCGACGAGCTCGTGCTCGGGGGCCAGCACCATGAAGGTGGCGCCGAAAATGGTATCGGGACGGGTGGAGAAGACCCGAATCTTATGCGCGTGGCCCTTTACCGGGAAGTCGAACTCGGCGCCTACGCTCTTGCCAATCCAGGCCCGCTGCATGGCCTTGACTTTCTCGGGCCAGCGGGGCAGTTTATCCAGGTCGGCCAGCAGGCGCTCGGCGTAGTCGGTAATCTTGAGGTACCACTGCTCCAGCTCGCGCTTTTCTACCAGCGCCCCCGAGCGCCAGCCCCGCCCGTCGATGACCTGCTCGTTGGCCAGCACGCTCTGCTCGACCGGGTCCCAGTTGACGTAGCTCTTCTTGCGGTAGGCCAGCCCCTTCTCGTACATCTTGAGGAAGATCCACTGGTTCCACTTGTAGTATGCAGGGGTGCAGGTGGTGACCTCGCGGCTCCAGTCGTACTGGATGCCCATCAAGGCCAGCGATTCCTTGGACTGCTGGATATTACCGAAGGTCCAGTCGGCAGGGCTAATCCCGAACTTTAAGGCGGCGTTCTCGGCGGGCAGGCCGAAGGCGTCCCAACCGAAGGGGTGCAAGACCGAGTAGCCCTGCTGGGTGCGCCAGCGGGCCAGCACATCGCCCATGGTGTAGTTCTTGAGGTGGCCCATGTGCAGGTCGCCTGAGGGGTAAGGGAACATCACCAGAATGTAGGCCTTTTTGCCTCTGCCGCTGTCCTCGCTGGCCCGCAGCAACCCGATCTGTTCCCAGTATTTCTGCCATTTGGGCTCGATCTCGTGGGGGTTGTATCTGTCGGTTGTGACCATGGTTCGCTACTCCACTTCTCACTAGGCATTGTATTGCCTGAAAGGCCAAAAGCGGAAATAGAGCGCTGTGTGCCGGGGGAGCCGCCCCACTGCTTAGCGGGAAGCCGGCCTGGGTATGGCCTATGCTTTAGGCATGCAGGTGAGTGTGTTGGGTCTTGGATTGATGGGCCGCCCGATGGCCCGGGTGCTGCGGGCCAAAGGTTGGAGGGTCAAGGGCTGGAACCGCAGCACCCTCAGCCCTGAGCTTCTGGAAGGTATTCCTTGCTTGGCCTCGCTGGAGGAGGCCGCCCAGGCCGAGGTGCTGCTGCTGATGCTTTCCGACTCAGCGGCGGTAGATGCTGTGCTGGAGCGCCTCGAGCCCTACTTGCGGGCGGGCCAGGTGGTGCTGGACATGGGAACCTCCGACCCGGCCCATTCCCGGCGTCACGCCCAGCGTTTGAAGGCCCGGGGCATCGGCTGGGTGGATGCCCCCGTCTCGGGGGGGCCTGAAGGGGCCCAGAGCGCCACCTTGGCCATTATGGCGGGGGGCGAGCCAGCCGACTACGAGCGGGTTCGGCCCATCCTGGAGGCCCTGGGCCGGCCCGTCCACTTGGGTGGGCCGGGGGCAGGCCATACCGCGAAGGTCATCAACCAGCTCATCGTGGGCCTGACCATCGAGGCGGTGGCCGAGGCCATTGCTCTGGCCGAGCGGCAGGGTTTGGACCCTCGCAAGCTCCAGCTAGCCTTGCAGGGTGGGTTTGCCGACTCCAAGATTTTGCAGATACACGGCACCCGCATGATTGAGCGCCGCTTTGTGCCGGGGGCGCGGGTGCGCACCCAGCTCAAAGACCTGCGCCTGGCCCAGGCACTAGCCGAACAGGCGGGCCTCGAGCTGCCCCATCTGCAAAGTGCCCTGCGCTTCTACGCCGAGCTCGAGGCCGCCCAAAAGGGCGACCTCGACCACTCGGCTTTGTTTCTCAGGCTGGTGCCCTAAGGTGTGCTGGGCCGGGCCTGCACCCCGGGCTTTAGGAACTCGTTGGTGTAGAAGGCCATAGGGGGCAGGTCGGTCTTGACCCGGCCAGTCTGTTGCAAGAGCAGCAAGGCGCTTTGCCAGGCCTGGGGATTGGAGAAGCCCAGCCCGTTCTGGCGGGTGTAAGGCGACTCGTACAACCGAATGGAAGCCTTGAGTACCTCCATGCGCTCCTGGCCCAGATTGGGCACGAAGCGCCGGGCCGCGGCAAAGGCCCGCTCAGGCTCGCGCAGGGTGAGGGCCATGCCTGCCTGGGACGCAGCCAGAAAGCGCCGCACCAGCTCGGGATTTTGTAGCACCCGGTCGGTGGTGATAACCCCGTTGCCGGGGCTGCGGTTGTAGGGGCCGGCGGGAATCACGTTGAGGGCTACGCCCCTTTGCCGCAGGAAGACCGGCTCGTTGTTGATGAAGCCCATGGCCACATCCACCCGGCCCGAGACCACCGCCTCGGCCTGGGTGAAGCCGATTTGTAGGATACGCACATCGCTTTCCTTAAGCCCAGCAGCTCTTAGGATGGCTTGCAAAGAGGTCAGGGAGACCCCAAACATCCCCGGCATCCCAATGGTCTTGCCCTTGAGGTCGCGCACCGAGCGGATGTTTTTCTCGGCCAGCGAGAACAGGGCATTGGGCACCGACTGGTACAGGGCCATCACGTACTTGAAGGGGGTGGCCTGGGGGTTTTGCGCCCGCAGGGCGATGACGTCCTCGGCGTCCCCCACCACGAAATCCAGCCGCCCCTGGGCCAGAAGCGGGTACAGCTCGCTCACGAAGCCGTGCTGAAACTCCACCTCGAGGCCCTCTTGCGGGTACAGCCCCTCCACCACACCCAGGTAGAAGGGAGCGAACTGCACGTCGGGCAGGTAGCCCAGCCCAACCCGAACCTTCTGGCCTTGCGCCAGCGCCAACGACAGTAGAAGCACCAATCCAATCAACCAACGCTGCATTTTCCCTCCACGAAGCTATGCAAACCCACGCCGAGCAGAACGCGACTGCTGCGGCAGACCGAGTGCCTATGAACCTGGTTTGTGGGAGGGTTTTTTTAGGAAGTATCGCTCACCTTTCGCGCCCGGGCACAGGGGCACCCAGGCTTCACTCCTTCTCCCATCCGGACTGTTACCGTCGGCTTCGGATTTGCACCGAATCGGGCCTGGAGGTGTGCTGGATTTCCAGGCTTCGCGGGCTTGCGAATAGACTCGCTCACCGCCGGTGGGGAATTCCACCCCGCCCTGAAGGAATTGGGCCTGCCGGCCCAGGGTTAGCATAATCCCCCGGCTGCTCTTCGGTAAAGTGGGGCGGGCTAGTTTTGTGATTTACTTGCGCCGGTAGCGCAACACATAGCCCTCGAGGCCGGCCACCAGGGCATAGAGGCTGATGCCCAGAATGACCATCATGCCGACCGCAGCGAAGGCGTTGGCGTAGCGGAAGTTGAGGCGCTCGCTGTTGGCCAGATAGCCCAGCCCGGCCCCACCGAAAACGAACTCGGCAACCACTGCGCCAATCAGCGCCAGCGAGACCGCCAGGCGCAGCCCACCCAGCACCACCGGCAAGGCCCCAGGAAACTCCAGCTTGCTAAACACCCCCCAGGCGCTAGCCCCCATGGTCTGGAAGACCTCGCGGTAGGTTTTGTCCACCTCCCGCACCCCTACCATGGTGCTGACCAGCACGGGAAAAATGGAGATGAGGCATACGGTGATGACCTTGGAGGTCAGGCCGTAGCCAAACCAGATCACCAGCAAGGGCGCGATGATGATGGTGGGGATGGCCTGTAAGGCCACGATGAAAGGGGAGAATAATCGTTCTAAAGCGCGGCTACGCCCCATGGCATAGCCAATGGGGAGCCCCAGCAAAAGCGAGGTCAAGACGCCCCAGAAGGCGGCCTCGAGGGTGGCCCCAGCTTGCTGTAGCAGCAGGCCAAAGTTCTGGGCAAAGGCTGTGGCTACCTGGGCCGGCGAGGGGACGAACAGGGGAATGCGCGCGGCCAGAAGACTCCAGACCAGGATGAACAGCCCCGAAAGGCCCGCTACCCCTAGTAGCTCCCAGGGGGGGCGGGCGGGTGGGGGGGAGGGCTCAATAAAGGTGGAGTCGGCCACACCCAGGCGCTGCCGCAGCTCGGCCTCGAGGCCATCGGTGAAGGCGGTGATGCGCCCTTCGTCTTTGGTTTCCAGGATGGCCTCGACCCGGCCCCCGGTCAGCACCACCACCCGGTCAGCTAGGTAGACTGCCTCGCGGATACTGTGGGTGACGAAGAGGATGGTTTTGCCGGTACGCTGGTGGAGCTGTTTGAGCTCGAGGTTGAAACGTTCGCGCACCAAAGCGTCCAGGGCCGCGAAAGGCTCGTCCATCAGCAAGACCTCGGCCTCCTGGGCCAGAGCCCGGGCGATGGCCACGCGGGCCTTCATCCCACCGGAAAGCTGATGGGGATAGTACTGGCGGTAGGGTTTCATCCCCAGGTAGGTTTCGACCTGGCCCCGCCCGGTAAGCTCGATGGGCAGCCGGATGTTCTGCTCCACCGTGCGCCAGGGCAGAAGCCGGTAGTCCTGAAAGACCATGGCTGGCTGGCCCAGCACCTCTACCGTGCCTCGCTGGGCCTTGAGCAGCCCGGCCACTACCCGCAGCAGGGTGCTTTTACCCCCTCCCGAAGGCCCAATAATGGCGATGAACTCGCCCTTGCGTACCTCGAGGTCGACCCCCTTGAGCACCTCGTGTCCCCCGAAGGCTACCGAGACCCCTGAGAGCCGGATGACCGGGGTGGCCGGCGTGGCCTGAGGTGGGGCGGGTATGGTTTGGCTCATGGTCTTAGCATATCCTCCCTGCTGAGCCCCACTGCATGTGAAAGCCCAAGGGGTCTGCTGCAGACTAGAGGGCCTCGCTCGAGTGGTCACTCCAAATTTTGGCCAGAATGGCCCCAGCCAGCAGAATCCACATGGTTAGGTAAAAGCCCACCAAGCCCAGCAAAAAGCCGGCGATGGGGCCATAGATGAGCTCATACTGGGTGCGGGGCAAAAGCAGAGGCAGGCCCAGTCGCATGCCCTCCCAGGCCAGGGCGGCACTCAGCGCGGCGGCAAAGGCGGGCAGCAGCCGGGGGGTATGGGCGGGTAGCAGCACATAGGTCAGGAAAAAGAGCCAAAGGGCCCCCAAGACGGGCAGCACCCCTTCCATACCCCCGCGCAGGAAGCCCAGCTCTGCCGGTAGGTAGCGTAGCAAGAAGCCCAGGGCTAGCCCCAGGAGGGACAGGAGGATCAGGGCCAGCCCTAACAGCAGGGGGGCCAGCAGACCGGCGATGCGCCCACGCATGGCCCCCAGCCAGCGCTGCCCCCGCTCGAACAGGCGGGGAAGGGCAGCAGAAGGTAGGGGAGGAATAGGGGCCTGGGGGCTGGGGGGTAAGGAGGGGGCTGCTTGGCCAAAGATAAGGCCCAGGGCATAGGCCAGGGCGGCGAAGAAGTTGCTGCTGGCCCAGAGCAGCACCAGCAGGCTCAGAAAGGTTAGGGGGAATGCGCTGCGGGTGAGAAAGCCCACCACGGTTTGGGCCAGGTCGGGCTGGGTGGGAAAAAGCAGCACCACCAGCTCGATCAGGCGCACCAACACCGCCTCGCGCAAGGCGGTGTTGCCCGAGAGCACAAAGCCGAAGAGGCCGGCCAGGAGGATCAGCAGGGGCATCAGGCTGAAGAGGGCGTAGTAGGCTAAGGCGGCGGCGAAAAAGGGGATGTGGGCCTTTTGGTATAGGCGGGAAGCCTGCAGGAGGAGGGCCATCCCTCCAAATTACCCTTGGGGGAGAAGCCTTTCCACCTCTTCTGCTCCCTTGGGCTCCTGGGCCTCTTGGAAAAGCCTCAGGGCCTCGCGCCGGTGGGCCCGGGCTGCCTCGAGGTGCCACTCCATCAAGCCCCGGTGGGCTACGGCCTCGGCCAGGGCTAAGGCAGCCTCCAAGTGTTGGCGGCTTTCCTCTTTTTCCCCAAGGAGAAAGAGGACGTAGCCCTGCTCATAGTGGTTCGCCGAGCGGGCCAGAGGGTCTTCTGACAGAAGCCCCGCCCCCTCCTGAAAGACCCCAAGGGCCCCTTCCAGCCGACCTGCCATCCTCAGAACCATCCCCACCTGGGGGAGAGCGCGGTGGCTTCCGGTCTTTTGCTAAAGCGCCCGGTAGAGGGCCAAGGCCTCGGCCTACCTGTCCTGGAAGGCCAGGGCCATGCGCGCCTCCGGGGCAGCCTCCCCCCTTAGCAGGGCTTCGGCCTCTGGGTAGCGGCCCTCCTCTATAAGGGCGTTTTTGGCTCCGGCAGGCTCACCCGGCTACTCCCGCACCTGTCCCTGCCCCAGGGCCACAAACTTGGTGGTGGTGAGCTCTTTGACCCCCATAGGGCCGTAGGCCTGCAGCTTGCGGGTAGAGATGCCAATCTCGGCCCCCAGGCCCAGCTGAAAGCCGTCGTTGAAGCGGGGCGAGGCGTTCACCAGCACCAGTGAGGCGTCTACCTCGCGCAAAAAGCGCATGGCATGGGGGTAGTGCTGGGTGCAGATGGCCTCGGTATGGTGGGAGCCGTAGCGGGCGATATGGGTCAGGGCTTCCTCCAGCGAGTCCACTACCTTTATCGTCAGAATCAGGTCGAGGTACTCGGTCTGCCAGTCCTCCGGGGAGGCAGGCTTGGCCGGGATCAGTGCGCAGGTGCGCTCGTCGCCGCGCAGCTCCACCCCGGCCTCCTGCATGGCCTGGGCCAGCCGGGGCAGGAAGGCCGGGGCGATGGCCTGGTGAACCAGGACTTTTTCCAGGCTGTTGCAGGTGCTGGGGCGCTGGGCTTTGCCGTTTAGGGCGATTTGCACCGCCATCTCGAGGTCGGCGCTCTGGTCTACGTAGAGGTGGTTGACCCCCTCGGCGTGGGCCAGCACCGGCATGCGGGCCTCGCGCTCGACCAGCTCGATTAGCTCCTTGCCCCCACGGGGGATGATCAGGTCGAGCAACCCGCCTAGATGGCACATGGCCAGGACGGCCTGGCGGTCGGTGGTGGGTACCAGCTGGATGGCCTCGGGAGGCAGGCTGGCCTCGGCCAAAGCCTGTTGCAGGAGGTGCACCAGAGCCTGGTTGGAGTGCCAGGCCTCCTTGCCGCCCCGCAGCAGGATGGCGTTACCCGCTTTGAGGCTGATGGCGCTGGCCTCTACGGTGGCGTTGGGGCGCGACTCGTAAATGAAGCCGATCACCCCCAAAGGTACCCGCATCCGCCCTACTAAAAGCCCATTGGGCCGCACCTGGACTTCCTCCAGGGCGCCTACCGGGTCGGGCATGGCCGCGAGCTGTTCCAGGCCGGTAATCAGGTCGGCCAGCACCTTTGGACTGAGGCGCAGCCGGTCGAGCTTGGCTGGGGAGAGGCCAGCGGCTTGGGCGGCCTCGAGGTCTTTTTGGTTGGCTTGAAAAAGCGCTTCTTGCTGGGCCCCAAGCCGGGCGGCCATGCTTAGGAGGGCCTGGTTTTTGGCCGCGGGTGAGGCCGCTTGCAGCTGCCGCGCGGCGGCTTGGGCAGCGTGGGCTAAGGGTTTTAGGTCAGTGGTGACGGCCATCCTTTTCTAAGTTTAGCGAGAAGCCATCTCCGAGGCCAGGGCGAAGTAGTCGCGGTGAATGACCTCATCGGTGTTCTTGTAGCCCAATAGGGCCTCGATTTCCCGGGTCTTGCGCCCCCGGATGCGTTCGATCTCGGCGGCGCTGTAGTTGACCAGGCCGATGCCGATGAGCTGGCCCTGGGGGTCTAAGCAGCGTACTGCCTCGCCTACCCCGAAGCGGCCCCGCACCTCGAGAATGCCCGCCGGCAGCAGCGAGGCCCCTCCCTGGCGTAGGGCCTGGGCTGCCCCGGCATCCACCACGATCGCCCCTCGCGGTTTGGGTAGCTGATACAACCAGAGCCGCTGCCCGCTGTAGCGGCGGGGCCCTCCGGCGAACAGGGTGCCCACCGGCACCCCGCGCAGGGCCTCGAGGAGGCTCTCCGCCCGGGTGCCAGGCAAAAGCAAGGTAGGAATCCCAGCGGCTTGGGCTTTCTCGGCGGCCAATAGCTTGCTGCGCATCCCTCCGGTGCCCACCTGGTTGGGGCTTTCCCCGGCCATGTCCAGCACCTTGGCATCGATGCGCGCTACATAGGGGATGGGTTGGGCCTCGGGGTGGGTGCGAGGGTCAGCCTCGTATAGTGCCTCGATGTCGGAGAAGAGCACCAGCAGGTCGGCGCCGACCAAAGTGGCGATCAGGGCCGAGAGCTGGTCGTTGTCGCCGAACTTAATCTCCTCCACCATCACCGTGTCGTTTTCGTTGACCACCGGCACGATGCCCCAGCGCAGAAGGGTCTCGAGGGTCTGGCGGGCGTTGAGGTAGCGGTGGCGGTGGGCTAGGTCCTCAGCGGTGAGCAAAATCTGGGCTACCTGAAGGTTGTACCAGCTAAAGGCCTGTTCCCACAGGTACATCAGGGTGGGTTGTCCCACCGCAGCGATGGCCTGTTTGGCGGGCATGGTCTGAGGCCGCTCGCGTAGGCCCAGCTTACCTAAGCCCGTGGCCATGGCCCCGGAGGAGACCAGCACCACTTCGCGCCCCTCGGCTCGCAAAGCGGCGATTTGCGCCGCGATAGTAAGCTGGTGCTGCCGGCCTGCTGGCCCGCTCAGCACGGCGCTGCCCACCTTGACCACCAGGCGGCGGTAGGTTTGCGCAGGGAGGGGAGGACGGTTCTGCACAGCCCTTAGCTTACCGCCCTCCGCTTAGCCCGCCAAAGTGCCGGGGCTATCCCAGCAGTTTTTCCAGTTCGTTCACCATGCTGGCCAGTACCGCGAACCCTCGCTCGAGGGGTTCGGGGCGGGTCATGTCGATGCCAGCAATTTGCAGGGCTTCCAAAGGATAGACGGAATCCCCCGCCTTGAGGAAGTCCAGATAGCGCTGGGCTGCGGGCTCACCCTCTTCCAGCACCTGCTGGGCTAGGGCGTTGGCCGCGGCGATGCCGGTGGCGTACTGGTAGACGTAGAAGGGGTTGTAGAGGTGGGAGAAATGCATCCAACCTGCACCCAGGCGCTCTTTGTCCAGTTCCACCTCACCGCCGTAGCCCTCAGCGAAGAGTTCGCATAGCCGCTCGATCAGGAAGGGAGCGGTTAGGGCCCCCCCGGCCTCCACGCGCTGGTAGAGCTCGAGCTCGAAGCGGGCCAGGGTGGGCATCACGAATAAGTAGCGGTGGAAGTTGGCGAAGGCCTCCTCCAGCACCGCCAGCTTTTGCTCCGGGGTCTGGGCCTCGCGCAGCAGCAAGGAGCGCACCATGGCCTGGTTGAAGTTGGAGGCCACCTCGGCTACGAAGAGGCTGTAGTTGGTGTAGATCACCGGCTGGGTTTGGCGGGCAAAGTAGCTGTGCATGGAGTGGCCCAGCTCGTGGGCCAGGGTGGAAAGCGAGTAGAGGTCGTCCGACCAGCTCATGAAGATGTAGGGAAAGGTACCCTTGAGTCCGGAGGAGAAGGCCCCGGCCCGTTTGCCCTGGTTCTGCCCCCAGTCCACCCAACGCTCCTCAAAAAGCCCTCGCCGCATGGGCTCCACATAGGTCTTCCCCAAAGGCTCCATGCCGCGGCAGATAATCTCGGCGGCCTCCCAGAAACCCACCTTGGGGCTGGGCACCAGCGGGGCAGGAGCGTCGTAGATGGGTACGTCGTGGCTGTAGAGCCGGCCCCCTAGGGCTTTTTTGCGCAGGCGCCAGAAACGGTGCCAGATGGGCAGGTGGGCCTGGAAGGTCTGCAGCAGGTTTTCAAAGACCACCCGGGGGATGCGGTTGCCGCAGCCCCGACCCTCGGCTAGGGCCATATCCAGGCTGCTGGGGTAGCCACGCACCCGGGCCTGGAAGGCAAAGCTTTTGATGCTTCCTTGCAGGGTGGCGGCCAGGGTGTTTTTGAAGGCTAGGTGCCCATCGGCATAGGACTCCCAGGCAGCCTTGCGCACCTCTGGGCTGGGGTGCACCAGAAGCTCACCGATGCTGCTATGGGAGACGGGGAGGCTCTCGCCTTGGAAGGCCACTGGCCTGAACTGCATATCGGCGTTGGTGGCCGCGCTGGCGGTGGCGCTGTGGGCGCCTAGGGGGTCGGAGACCTCGGCCAGCACCGCCTCCACCTCGGGGCTGCGCACATGGGGTTTGCGGGCTAAGAGCCCATCGAAGTAGTGCCGGTAGAGGGCTAGGGCCGGTTCAGCCTCCATGAAGGCCTCGAGCTGTTCTGGCTTTAGACACAAAAGCTCGGGCTCGAGGTAGGCCCCGGCAGCAGCCAGGCGGGCCAGCATGCCCCGGGCCTCGGCCACCATGCGGATGAACTCGGGGTTGGTACCCTCGGTGGCCAGCTGTAGCGAGGCGTACTGAAAGACCTTCATGGCCGCCAGTAGGCGGCTTTGGTAGGTTTCCAAAGCGGCCAGTAGGGTTTGGGGCGACTCAGCCAGCCGCCCAGCGAAGGCTTCTATTTCTTTTGTGCTGTGGGCGGCTTCCTCCAAAGCGGCTTGCCAGGCGGCAGGGGAGGGGAAAAGGGCCTCGAGGTTCCAGGTTTGCTCTTGGGGTAGCTCGGCGCGCTTGGGAAGGTTTTTCATCCAGCCCATTCTATCCCGAAACTGACCAATGGGTCAGTCCTCCGCCAGGAACTCCTGGAACCAGCGGCCCGAGTCCTTGAGGATGCGCCTTTGGCTGGGGTAGTCCACATACACCAGGCCGAAGCGGGGCCGGTAGCCCTCGGCCCACTCGAAGTTATCCAACAGGCTCCAGACCAAGTAGCCCTCCACCGGTACCCCCTCCCGCTGGGCCCGCAGTACCTGGGCTAAGTGATCCTGGATGTATTTGAGCCGCTTGGCATCGTGTACCTGTCCGTCCTCTACCACGTCGGGAAAGGCGGCCCCGTTTTCCGTGATGATGATTCGCCGCACCCGGGGTGTACCGTCTGGGTAGGGGGGGTAGGCGGCAAACTGTTTGAGCAGGAGGTAGATGTTTTCCGGCCAGACCTCCCAGCCCATCTCGGTAAGCTCCTGGCTGCCCCGCTCGGCGTGGGGTATTTCCTGGGCCCAGGTGCCCAGGGTAAAAGGGTCGAAGCGTACCAAGGAGCGGAAGTAGGTCTGCAGGCCCACGAAGTCAAAGTCGAAGGCTAGCCGCTCCAGGTCGCCTGGCCGGAGGTAGCGCCTGAGCAAGTGCAGGAAGGGGGCCCGCCGCCAGGGGTAGCCCAGGCCCAGGGCTGGCTCGAGGAAAAGCCGATTAGCCACGGCATCGTAGGCCATGGCGGCCATCCGGCTGAGCCAGGTGGGGCCAGCGGACTCTACATAGGAGGCCGAGAAGGTGGTGCCTATCTGGGCCCCCGCTACATTGGCCCGCAGGATGCGCCCGCCCTCGGCCTGGGCCAGCGCAGCGTGGTGCACTGCGGGCAGGAAGTGGGCCAAGCCCCTGCGTCCTGGAGCATGCCGGCCCTGTAGATAACCCAGTACGGTGAACACCGTGGGTTCATTGAGCACCATCCAGTGTTTGACCCTATCCCCGAAGGCCCGGCTGCATACCTCCACGTATTCGCCGAACCAGGCCACAATCTCGCGGTTGGTCCAGCCTCCCTTGTCCTCGAGGGCCTGGGGCAGGTCCCAGTGGTAGAGGGTAACCCAGGGCTCCAGGCCCAGCTCCAGAGTGCGGTCGATCACCCGGTGGTAGAAGTCCAACCCCTTAGGGTTGACCCTTCCCCGTCCCTCAGGCAGGATGCGCGGCCAGGCCAGCGAGAAGCGGTGAACCCGCATGTTCATCTGGCGGATGTAGGCGATATCCTCTGGGTAGCGGTGGTAGAAATCGCAGGCCACGTCGCCGTTTTCAGCGGTTTTGATTTTGCCTGGGGTATGGGTGAAGGTATCCCAGATCGAGACCCCCCGGCCATCCTCCCGCACCGCCCCTTCGATCTGGTAGGCGGCGGTGGCGGTGCCCCAGAGGAAATGGGGGCCGAAGTCGCGTTTGTGGAAAGGCGTCACGGGCCTAATCTACTACAAGGGCTCGAGGGCCACCCAGGCCCCATTGGGGTCGGTGAGGTGTTGGGCCGAGCGGCCCCGCAGGGCCAGGCGGTAGCCCAACAGGCCGGTAGCCTGGGCTGAGGCGGTACGGCCCTGGGCCCAGCGGTTGATGCCGATATGGTGGTGGTAGCCATCGGCGGCCAAGAAACGGGCCCCGGGGTAGTCGCCTTGCGTCAGCGTCAGGCCCAGGCCCTCAAAAAAAGCCTGCGCCTCATCCAGGTCGCCCACATGGAGGTGCAGGTGGCCCAGGGTGGTCTGGGCCTCGAGGCCCGTGCCTTTGGGGGCCTCGGCCAACAGGGCCTGCAGGTCTAAGGGCTGGGAGACCATGGCCAGCCGCCCTTCCCGCATGGGCCACGCTTCCCGCGGACGGTCGCGGTATAGCTCGATGCCGTTGCCTTCGGGGTCACTCAGGTAAAGGGCCTCCGAGACGCCGTGGTCGGCGGCCCCCTGAAAATAGGGGTAGCGGGCCTCCAGGAGCCGGCGGAAGACCGCGGCCAGATGCCCCCGATTGGAGAGCAGCAGGGCGAAGTGGTATAGCCCCAGGGTGGGCTGGGGTCGCAGGGGGGCCTGGGGGTCGTGTTCCAAGGTGAGGGTGAAGCCGCCACCGGCGGGAGCCAGGTCGGTGTGCGCCCCTTCTTGCCGGATCATCTCGAGGCCCAGTAGGTCGCGGTAGAAGGCCAACTGACCCTCGAGGTTCTGCACCCGTAGGGTAAGCCCCCGCAGAACCAGGCTGGGGTTTGGGGTAAAGGCCATGCTTTCAGGTTACTCAAAGTGCTTTACAAAATAAAGCCTCTGAGGAGTTCCGACCAAAACTGCTTTGATGTTACTAGTGCTGGATTCTCGCCTCAAACCGCCCTAAGCTGGGGCTATGCGGGTTTTCATTACCGGTGGAACCGGCTACTTAGGGCGCGCCTTGCTGCGCTTGGGGCCTACGGAGGCTGTAGGGGCCAGCTATTTCCGCCAGCCCCCCGGTGAACCGAAGGTAGCGTGGATGTGGATGGACATCTGCGATGCAAAGGGGGTGGCCCAAGCCCTGGAGCGCTTTAGCCCGGATGTGGTCATCCATACCGCCTACGGCAAGGACAGCCCGGAGGACCTCGAGGCCATCATCGCGCAGGGTACCGCGCATGTGGCCAGGGCCTGCCGGGCTCTGGGCGCGCGGCTGATCCATCTCTCCACCGATCAGGTTTTCGATGGGGAAGCCCCCCCCTACGCTGAATCGGCCCCGCCGCACCCGATCACCCCCTATGGTCAGGCCAAACTACGGGCCGAAGAGCAGGTGCAAGAAATCCTGCCCAGCGCTACCATTGTCCGCACCTCGCTTATTTGGGGTCTGAGCCCCCTCGACCCCACCAGCCGGATGGTGTTGGAGATGGCCGATGGCCAGCGCAAAGGCGGGCTGTTTTGCGACGAGTATCGCTCCTTCATCTACGTGGAGGACCTGGCCCGGGCCCTGTGGGAGCTGGTGGAGCGACCTTTGGCCGGTGTGCTGCACATAGGAGGACCCCAGGCCCTGAGCCGGCTGGAGTTTGGCCAACGCATCGCCGCTTTCCATGGGCGCGACCCCCGAGCCCTGCCGGTGCAGCGCCGGGCCGACTTTCCTGAACCCCGCCCAGGCAACTGTGCCCTGGATAGCTCAAGGGCAGCCGCCCTACTGCGCACGCGGCTGCGTGGAGTAGAGGAGGTGCTGCGCCAGCAGGGCCGATAGCTCTTTGGTTTATTCTGAGATCCATGCTTAGGCTGGGCGTAGACTTCGGGCTTTCCAATACCGATGTGGTGTTGGTGGAGGGTCGGCGTATCCTGGCCCACCAGATCGTGCAGACCGGTCCGGCCAGCCTTGAGGCGTTGGCCAAGGTGTTAAAGACCCTGGGGGTGAACGCCGCCGATCTGGAGGTCATCGCGTGCAGTGGAGGCTTGTCGCGGGGTCTGCCTGAGGCCTTCCAGGGCAGGCCCATCCAGAAAATCGGCGAGGCCGAGGCCGTGGGGCGAGGGGGGCTGGCTTTGAGCGGCCTGCCGGAGGCGCTGGTGGTTTCGGCGGGTACCGGTACGGCCGTGATTGCTGCCCGAGGGGAAGCGTTCCAGCACTTCACCGGCTCGGCGGTGGGGGGAGGAACCTTGCTGGGGCTGGCCAGGCTGCTGCTGGGTACCACTGACCCCCTCGAGGTGGCCCACCTGGCTGCGCAGGGTGACCCCAGCCGGGTCGATTCCACCTTGATTGATGTGATTGGTGGAGGCATTGGTCACCTGCCCCCCGATGCCACCGCGGTCAACTTTGGCCGGTTGGTGGGGGGAAAAGAGCCCAGCCGCGAGGACTTAGCCGCGGGCCTGGTGACCCTGGTGGGCCAGGTGATCGCCGTGATTGCCCTCAATGCCTTGAGGGCTGCCGGTCTGCCTCGGATGGTTATCGTGGGCCATCTGCCCGACCTGCCTCCCCTGCGGCAGGCCCTCGAGCGGGTCTGGTACTTCTACCAGCTCGAGCCTCGTCCCCTCATCCCCGCCTTAGGGGGCTGGGCTACCGCCTACGGTGCGGCCTTGAGCGTTGGCTAGGGACGTTTGCCTTGGCCGGATGGCCTAAGCTAAAACCATGAAACCGCCCGAAGGGCTCTGGGCCCATCTGGAAGAAAACAACAACTTCGACAACCTCAAGCTGGTCCTGTCGGATGGAACCACAGAGGAGACCCTGTGGCTTTCCGCTTTGGAACTGGCCGAGGCTTTGGGGCACCTAGAAGAGGGGGAACTGCTTTCGACCTGGGAACGCGAGGCAGCGGAGGCTTCCGAGGCCCAGGGAGGGGCCTATCGGGCAGCTCAGGCGGAACTGTATAACCCCCCTGGCCTCTTGCTGTTGCGGCGGGTGGTGCAAGAAGGGGGCGACCTGCTCGAGATCACTACGCCCAACGGCTCGGTTTACATTTTCGACTACACCCAGGCCAGGGTTTATCTGCGCCCTTTTCTACCGCACTAAAAACCGACCGATAGGGTTACCGGTCGGTTTGGCCGAAAAGCCCTAGGGTTGGGGGTAGAGGCCAAAGGTGGCCAGCCAGTCCAGGTTGTGCTTCCGATCCAAGCGGTAGACACCACCGGTACCGGCACAATTCCCGTTTAGGCCAAACGAGGTGACCCCACCCACCACATTGCTGTCCCCGATGAAGTTGGGCCCACCCGAGTCGCCAAAACAGGTGCCACCGGTGCTGGCGTTATTGGAGAGCAGGATGGAGTAGTCGCCGGTAAGGCCCGGTACATTAATCTGCACCAGGTGTGGGGTGGCCAGCATGCGTACACGTGCCGCTTCCACAAAGACCGGGTTGATTCTTTGCAGGCCATAACCCACCGCAGTAAAGGTGGTGTTCTTCAGGCCGCGACGCCGGGCTAGCTCGTCCAGCACGTCCTGTTTGGGCAGGGCGCCGTACTGGCTCATATACATGGGTCGGTCGAGCACCACCACACCTAGGTCATAGAGAAAGAAGGCATTGGGGTTGTACTGCGGGTGGGTGTAGGGTGTACCGCCGGTCTGGCCGGTAAAGGGGTAGCCGTTGCCGGGTCGGCCTGCGTCGACGTCGGCATCAAACCAGATCTCCACCCTGGCGGCTGGGGGTTCGGTACAGTGGCCTGCGGTTAGGAAAAGGGTGGGGGACATCAGGGTTCCGCTGCAACGCCACAGGGGGTTTCCGTTGGCATCCTGGGCCACCATCAGACCTACGTAGGGGTGCCGGTCGCCGTCGAGCTCGCCGTAGGTGATTTGCGCTAGAACTCCTTCGCTCGAGGTCTGGGGAACCGTGCTGCCACAGGCGGCAACGGCTAGGGTTAGGCCTGTCAAAAGTGCACCTCTAGCTCGCCACATAAAACCTCCTAATATGCTTCCCACGCGGTGAGATTTACAGCGTAAATCCAGCCTTGCCGAATTAACAAGAAATTACAGCGTAATCTAACGTTACAGCCTGCCTAAGACTAAGATGATCCCATGCAGATTACCTCAACTGCCAACCCCCGCGTCAAGGCGGCGGCCAGCCTCAAGGAGCGCAAAGGTCGGGAGCAGGCGGGGCGTTTTCTAATTGAAGGGGCAAGGGAGATAGAGCGGGCCTTGGTGGCAGGCCTCGAGATAGTGGAGGTTTTCTGCAGCGAGCGCCTTGACCCAGACGAAGCACGCGTGGTGGTGAAGCTGGGCAGGCTCGAGCGCCTGCAGATCGTCGAGGTTTCTGAGCCGGTACTCAAAAAGCTCAGCAGCCGCGAGAATCCGGCGGGGGTCGTGGCGGTGGCCAGAATGCCCAAACCTTCCCTGCGGGATTTCGTACCCCCCCATAACGCCTTGTTGCTGGTCTCGGTGGGGCTGGAAAAACCCGGTAACCTGGGGGCTTTGTTGCGCTCGGCGGACGCAGCCGGGGCCCACGCGGTGCTGGTGGCGGGGGGGGTAGACCTTTACAGCCCGCAGGTCATTCGCAACTCCACAGGAACGCTCTTTTCCCTACCGGTTTTCGCCGCCTCGGAACAGGAGGTGCTGGACTGGTTGGCCCACCACCAACTCCCCCTGGTCGCCACCACCCCTCACGCCGACACCCTCTACTGGGAGGTGAACCTGCGGGGGCCGGTGGCCGTTGTTTTGGGGCCCGAGCACACCGGGCTGAACGAGCGGTGGCTGGGCAAGGCCAGCCAGAAGGCCAGGATTCCCATGCAGGGCCAGGCCGATAGCCTTAACGTGGCGGTGACCGCAGCCCTGATGCTGTTCGAGGCCCTGCGGCAGCGCCGCTTTCCCAACACTGGGGGACAGACTTGACACATAAAGACTCAACTGTCTTAGGTCTTGTGCCCTAGCCCTCTTGACATTCTCATGGATAGGTCGGAATAATATAAAGCCGGGTTGACACTCTAAACCCAAGACTGTCAAAAGCAGGCACAAGGAGGATCGAAAATGGCTACAGCAACTGTGCTCCGACCCCTAGGCGACCGTGTGGTGGTCAAGCGCATTGAAGAAGAGCCCAAGACCAAAGGGGGCATCGTGCTGCCCGACACCGCCAAGGAGAAGCCCCAAAAGGGCAAGGTGATCGCTGTAGGCAGCGGGCGGATTCTGGACAACGGCACTAAGGTACCCCTCGAGGTCAAGGAGGGCGATACCGTGGTGTTCGCCAAGTACGGTGGTACTGAGATTGAGATCGACGGCGAGGAGTACATCATCCTCTCCGAGCGCGATCTGCTGGCTGTGCTGTAAGCGCGTTGTTTTGCACGGAGGAGTTGAACTATGGCAAAAATGCTGGTTTTCGATGAAGCAGCTCGTCGCAGCCTAGAGCGCGGCATGAACGCTGTGGCCAATGCGGTCAAGGTGACCCTGGGGCCCCGCGGGCGCAACGTAGTTCTGGAGAAGAAGTTTGGTAGCCCCACCATCACCAAGGACGGGGTAAGCGTGGCCAAAGAGGTGGAGCTAGAAGACCACCTGGAGAACATCGGCGCCAAGCTGATGATCGAGATCGCCTCCAAGACCAACGACATCACCGGTGACGGCACCACCACCGCTACGGTGCTGGGTCAGGCCATCGTACGCGAGGGCCTGCGTAACGTGGCTGCCGGGGCCAACCCCCTGGCCCTCAAGCGGGGTATCGAGAAGGCTGTGGAGGTGGCGGTCAAGGGCATCCAAGAGCTGGCCGTTCCGGTCAACGACCGCAAGGCCATCTTCGAGGTGGCCAGCGTCTCGGCCAACAACGACGAGGAGATCGGCAACCTGATTGCCGATGCCATGGAGAAGGTGGGCCGTGAGGGGGTCATCACCGTTGAGGAGTCCAAGAGCCTCGAGACCGAGCTCAACTTCGTGGAGGGGTACCAGTTTGACAAGGGCTACATCTCGCCCTACTTCGTCAACAACCCCGACACCATGGAGGCCCAGCTCGACGACCCCTATATCCTGATCACCGAGAAGAAAATCTCCAACGTGCGCGAGCTTCTGCCGGTGCTCGAGCAGGTGGCCCAGACCGGTAAGCCCCTCTTGATCATCGCTGAGGATGTGGAAGGCGAGGCTCTGGCTACCCTGGTGGTCAACCGCTTGCGCGGCACCCTGAACATCGCCGCGGTCAAGGCTCCGGGCTTCGGTGATCGCCGCAAGGAGATGCTCAAGGACCTGGCGGCCATTACCGGTGGCACTGTGATCAGCGAGGAGCTGGGCTTCAAGCTGGAGAATGCCACCCTCTCCATGCTGGGCCGCGCCGAGCGGGTGCGCATCAGCAAGGATGAGACCACCGTGGTGGGCGGTAAGGGTAAGAAGGAAGACATCGAAGCCCGCATCAACGGCATTAAGAAGGAGCTCGAGACCACCGACAGCGAGTACGCCAAGGAGAAGCTGCAAGAGCGCCTGGCCAAGCTGGCCGGTGGGGTGGCGGTGATCCGGGTGGGCGCCGCGACCGAGACCGAGCTCAAGGAGAAGAAGCACCGCTACGAGGACGCCCTCTCCACTGCCCGCGCTGCGGTAGAGGAAGGCATTGTGCCAGGGGGTGGGGTGGCCCTGCTGCGCGCTGTGCCGGCCATTAAGAACCTCATCAAGGAGCTTGAAGGCGACGAGGCTACCGGGGCCAAGATCGTGCTGCGGGCCATCGAGGAGCCGGCCCGTCAGATCGCGGCCAACGCCGGCTATGAGGGCAGCGTAGTGGTCAACAACATCCTCAACAAGAAGGAGAAGAACTACGGCTTCAACGCTGCTACCGGTGAGTACGGCGACATGATGGAGTGGGGCATTGTCGACCCGGCCAAGGTCACCCGCACCGCCTTGCAGAACGCGGCCTCCATCGGCTCGCTGATTCTCATGACCGAGGCTGTGGTGGCCGAGAAGCCCGAGGAGAAGAAAGCCCCCGCGGCGCCGGCCAGCAGCGGTGGCGACATGGACTTCTAAGCAGCCTATTAGGAAACCAGCCGCTAGAGCGGCTGGTTTTTGCTTTTCTAGTGAAGCTGGGCTTCCCAGTCGGCCAGGGCCTGCAGGGCAGGCTGCAGGGCCCGGCCCCGGGGGGTTAGGGCGTAGTCTACCCGGGGGGGCACTTCCTTATACTCGGTTCGCTTGATCAGGCCGAATTCCTCGAGTTCTTTGAGCCGCAGCGAAAGGGTTCGGGGGGGCAGCGCCGTGGTCTGCTGCAAGACCCCAAAGCGCCGGGGGCCTTCTTGTAAGGCGCGCAGGATAGCGTAGACGCCGCTCTGGCCCAGCAACTCGAGTAAAACCTCGAGGGGCTTTTCGCTGAAGCTGGTCATACCTGAAGCATAGCCAGCCTGGCTTTGGGCTAGGTATACCCCCGCTACAAAGCGACCATATGGTTGTTTTGGAAATAGCTCCAGAAAGCCGCTTTATGTTGGGCTGGGAGCGGGCAGATACTGCCGGCTCCAACGGTCAATGGCCTCGATGACCGTCTGCAAGGCCTGCCCAGCCTCGGTGAGCGCGTAGCTGGTCCGGGGGGGCATGGTGGAATGCACGGTCTTGGAAACAATGCCCAAAAGCTCGAGCTTCTCCACCCGCTGGGCCAGGGTGGCCGGGTTGCAGCCGCCTACTGCCCGGGCCAGTTCGTTGAAACCCTTGGGGCCATCCAGCAGGGCGCGAATGATGTGTAACGTCCATTTTTCCTGCAACACATTGATCGCCTCGTAGACCGGGCAGAAGCTGTGGTCTACCTCGAGGGGGTGGGCGCTTTTGGCCATACCATTTCCAGGTTAGCACATTTTTGCTTTCCTTGCTCAAACGCTTGACATATTATATCGCTATTTTATATGATGCACTTGCCGGAATAAAATACTTATCTCGGCATCAAGGAGGAAAGCGAATGAAGTGGAACCTGGACAGTAGCCATACCAGTGTGGCCTTTGTGGTTAAGCACATGGGGCTTTTCAACGCTCGAGGCCAGTTCAAGAAAATCTCTGGTACCTTGGAGGCCGATGCCCAGGGGGTGCCCAGCCGGATTGAAGCGGTCATCGATGCGGCCAGCATCGAGACCGGCGAGGCCCAGCGCGATGCCCATCTGCGCTCTTCCGACTTCCTGGAGGTGGAAAAATACCCAGAGATTCGCTTTGTAAGCACCCAGATCGAGCCTCTGGGGGGCAACCGCTATCGGATTCAGGGTGACCTGACCATCCGCGGGGTGACCAAGCCGGTGGTGCTCGAGGCTGAACTGAGCCCGCCCATCAAAGACCCCTGGGGGCTGACCCGCACCGGGGCCACCGCAAGCGGGGTGCTTAACCGCAAGGACTGGGGCCTGACCTGGAACCAGGTGCTAGAGTTTGGAGCGCTCTTGGTGGGGGAGGAGGTTCGCTTCAATATCGAGGTGGAAGCCGTGGCTGCCCCGGAAGCCGCTACTGCCTAGCCTGCTTCCGCTTGGTGGGGCGGTTTTCTGCTGAAAAACCCGATAAGCCACCGCACAAACCTGCTCAAGGGCCCCTTGCGGGCCCTTTGTTCTGCTGATCGCGTGGCCTCTTTGGGGCCTACGTCGTGCCCGATGGCCTGGGACAGGTAGTAGCGGTGGTCGGAAATCCATAGGTACAAGTCGGCCTCGGTGCGGCCGGGGAAGTGCTGCAGAATGCCGCTTTGGCGAATCTCCTGTATGGTGGGTTGGTAGAGCCGGTCGTACCAGTCCGCTACGGCCTCTTCCCAGCTAACGGCGCGTTTTTGCTCGAGGCCCATGAAGTACTGGTGGGTGCGAATATGGTCGAGTAGGACGTCGTAACGGCCCGGCTTGCTAAACAGGATAGGCTCGTGGTTGGGGCGTAGTTGGGGTAGCTTGCTTTGCTCGAGGAACTGGGCGTACTCTCCCTTCAGGATGAGGTCTTTTAAGGTGTCATCCGGCTCGAGGTCTACCGGTACGTCCAGCTCGATGACATAGGCGTCAATGAAGCGTTGACCCAGGGCCTTGGCCAAGGCGGTGCGGTGGTTGCCATCTTTGACGAAGTAGACCTCGCCTACCTTGTATACCTCGATGGGGGGAAACTCGGTGCCCTCGAGCTGGGCCTGGCGCAGGCGGGCCCAGCGGTCTAGGGTGTGGGGTTCTTTGGGCATGAACCCGGCGTCGAAGTCGCTGTAGCGGTCCACTGAGCCGATGATTTTGTCCACTTCGATGGTCTGCAGCCCTTTGTAAGACTCCCCTTTGGGCCGTAGCCTGGCTACGGCGCTATAGGGCAGTAAGTCGTTGGGCTGGCCGCGTAGGCGCCGCAGAAAATCGTGCACCAGCACCCGGCGCGACAGCGCCTCGGCTTCCAACTGGGCTTGGCGCTCTAATTCCATAAGGTTCCCCTTAGTCTATTCGCTTTCTGGATGGGCCAGGGGTTAGCAGCGAGGCCGGCTTGTGGGGGGGCTGGGTTGAGCCTGCAACCCAAGCCGAGTATAGCTGGGTTGTGTTGAGAAATCATCTGCCCTCATGGAGCGGGGCTAAGATGCATGGCGGGATGCGCGGGTTTGTGCTGGGGTGGCTATGCTTGGCCTCGTTGACATGGGGCTATCCCCAGGGGCTTTTGTACATCCCCCTCGACGACCGGCCCCCTAACTGGTCGCCCTGTACCTGGGGGCTGGTGCACTGTCCCCCTCGAGGGCTTTATCAAGGGCGCGCTGGGGTTAGCCCCCAGGCCCTTTCGAGCTGGCTGTTGGCCCAAAGGGGGCCCACTTTGGTAGCCAGCCTGGACGCTTTGGTTTATGGCGGGTTAGTGCAAAGCCGCACTGCAGCGCTACCCTTGGAAGAGGCCCTAAGCCGCCTAGAGGTTCTGGCGCATTGGCAGGCCCACAGCGGTGGGCAGGTGCTGGCCTTTGGGGTTATCCCCCGTCATCCCGACGCTATCCACCGCCAGCGCAACCTGGCTTTGCTGCGCCGCCTGGGGGAGGGGTTGGGCTTGGCCTACCTCGAGGCTCCCTGGGACGATGCCCTGCCGGGTTCACCGGCGGTAGCCGAGGCTGCCACCCTGCCCTTGCCCACGCGTCCTGGGGCCGACGAGGCCGGGCAGGTGCTGTTGTTGCGGGCGTTGAACCCGGGGTTGCGGGTGCAGGTGCTCTACGACCAGCCCCAGGTGGTTGAGCAGGTGACCCGCTACGAGGGGATTCCCCTAAGGGAAACCGTGGATCGCCTGCTGGCCTCGGCAAAAGCGGTGGCCGTGGAAGAGCGGCCCGACCTGGTGCTGGTGGTTTATACCGGCGGCGATCCCCGCCAGGGGGTGTTGAGCGTGCTGCGTGGCCTGCGCCAGGCCCCGGTGGCCCTGGCCGATATCGCCCGGGTCAACCGGGGGGATGCCCCCTTGGTGCGGTACTTGATGGCCCTGGGCCTTTACCGCGAGCTGGCGGCCTACGCGGCTTGGGGTACTCCAGGCAACAATCTGGGCGCAGCTTTAGCCCAGGGAGGGTTGTTCTCGGCCCCGACCTGCCAACGAGCGGGCAATACCGCTGTGGCCTGCGAAGCCTGGCGTACCCGCGCCTTGGCCCAAGCCTACCTCGAGTACCTTTGGGGAGAGGTGGGACGTCCCTGGGTGCGGGCTCGTTTCCCCGAGCCGCTGACCGAGGAAGCCGCCCGCTATGTTCTGGAGCGCTTACAATCTGAACCCACGCCACACTTGGGCCTAGGCCAGCTTCGGCTGGTGGGCCTACAATTCCCTTGGCAACGCAGTTTTGAAGCGGAGTGGCAGTACAGGTTGGAACAAACCTCGCCACCGCGGCCATAGCGGGGCCAAAAAGGCCTGGGCGGAGCGTAGACTTCTTTTTATCTGAATGACTATGGCCGGGGCTTGGGTTTATAGTTGTGATGGCGGTACTTCCCAAAGCCTGGCTAGACCCTAATCTTTAGGCAGTGATGAGCGCTTCTTACCAAGGCCTGCTGGCCCTTTTGCGCGAACTGGTCGCCAGTGCCGACCTTTCTTCCCTATTGACAGCGGTGCTCGAGGGGGCCTTGCGCTTGATTCCTGGCGCCCAGGCGGGCTCGGCCTTGGTGCGCGAGGGAGAGGCCTACCGCTTCGTGGCTATGCGGGGCCATAATATCCCCCTGCCCAGCTATCCCCTTAGCCTGGAAGATGAGCTGCGCTGGTATGGGGGCAGCCTGCAGCAGGCTTTGCAAGCCCAGCCCATCATCAGCCGGGTTCAGGCGGAGCGCAGTGGCCTGTCGGCTGAGGATCGGCAGACCCTGCACCCTATCTACTGGACTTTGAGCCTGCCGATTCCTTTGGCTCATCGGGTGGAGGCCTGGCTTTGTCTGGACCGCCTCGAGCCCACCCCCTACCCCCCCGAGGCCTTGCCGCTGGCCCAGGAGCTGGGCAAAAGCCTGGGGGTGGTTCTTTTGGCCCTGAAGGAGCGGGAAAATACCCAGGCCCGCCTCGAGCGCGAGGAGCGCTTGGCGCGGGTGTTGGCAGTGCTCTCCACCTTTCATCGGGCCGACCTATTGTGGCAGGCTTTGCCCCACCTGATTCTGGAGATGGTGGGGCGGCAGCGGGCGGTGGCCTTGCGGCGGGTGGAGGATGGCCTCGAGGTCTGCGCCGCCGTAAACTGGGACGAGTCTTTAGGCCAGCGGGTTCCCCCGGGCAAAGGCCTCTCCTGGCTTGCCTTGGAGGAGCGGCGGGTACAGATCGTGCCCCTAGAGCACCCCCAGCTTTACCGCCCCCGGGAGGGACGGGGCCGCTTCGCTGCTTTTGTACCCATTCTCGATGCACACAACCAGCCAGCCGGGGTAGTGGTCGCCTACGGAGATACCCCCTTCGACCCCGAGGATGGGGCCGTGTTGGAGTCCTTTGGCCGGGGGGTGGGGCAGGCGCTGGCCCGTTTGGAGGCCCAGGCGGCCCAGGCGCGGGAGCTGGCCCGCCTGCAGGCCCTGGCCCAGCTCAGCCAGCGCCTAACCGAGGCCCAGAGCACCGGGGAGCTTTTGCAACACGTGGTGCGGGAGGCCTTGGCCCAGACCGGGGCCTCGAGCAGCCTGGTTTCGCTGTACCGCCCTCAGGAGGATGTGCTCGAGGTGGTGGCGGCTGCGGGCTATGCCGCCGAGCGAGCCGCTGGCACCCGGCATCCGCGCGGCCAGGGGCTGGCCTGGCGGGTGTTGGAAAAGCGCAGCCCGCTGTACCTGCCCGATGCCTCCGCCGAACCCAGCGCACGCTTCTTGTCGGGGCAGCGAAGCAAGGCCGCTTACCTGGGGGTGCCGCTGGGCGACCCCGAGGGGCGGATCGTGGGGGTGCTCTCGGTGGATACAGCCGGGACGGGGGGGGTGTTGCGGCCCCAGGACCGGTACGCCTTGGAAGCCTTAGCCCGGGTGGCCGGGGTGCTGCTCTCCCGTTTGCAGGCCCTCGAGCAGGCATACCGGCAGGCCAACAACTACCAGGCCCTGGTGCAGATGTCCAGCGACCTAGAACTGCTCGACGACCCTCAGCCGATGGCCCAGCGGGCCCTGGTGGCCCTGTTGGGGCTCAGCGGGTTGCACGCCGGGGGGGTGTACCGCTTCCAGCCGGCGATGGAGGACCCTCAGCGCGGCCAGGCCCAGCTTCAGGTATGGCATGGGCGGCCTGAATTGAACACCCTAGATGAGCTGGTTCAACACTTTCGTACGCTGCCGGTTTATCTGGAAAGGGAGGATAGCCTTTTGGGCCGGGCTTTGAAGACGGGCCAGACCCAGTTTTTGCCGGACTACCAGGCCTGGGAGATGGGGTTTGGCGCGCTCAAGGAGCAAGGGTTGCGGACACTGGTGGTGACCCCATTGCGGGTGAGGAACCAGCCCTATGGGGCGCTGGTGCTGGTTAGTCTTCAGCAAGAGGTGGGGCTTTCACAGGAAAACCTGGCCCTGGTTGAGGCGGTGGCGCGGCGGCTGGAGCGAGCCTGGGAGCGGGGGCTGCACCTGGAGGAAATCGCCCGCACCCGCGAGGATGCCTTGCGGGCTTTGGGCCTGGGGCTGGAGCTGCGTGACCTCGAGACCAAGGGGCATACCGACCGGGTGGTGCTCCTGACCGAGGCCCTGGGAAGGCGCGTCGGCTTTGCCGACCTGGAGGGGCTGCGCTTGGGGGCTTATCTGCACGACTTAGGTAAGCTGGCCATTCCCGATGCCATCCTGCTCAAACCAGGCACCCTTACCGATGCCGAGTGGCGCATCATCCAGAGCCACTGCGATATTGGTTTCGGTATGCTGGAAAACCTGGGTTTTTTATCCCAGACAGCGCGCAACATCGTGCGTTACCACCATGAGCGCATCGATGGCTCGGGCTACCCCTTCGGCTTGCGGCAGGAGGAGATTCCCCTCGAGGCTCGGCTCTTTGCCGTGGTGGATGTCTACGATGCGTTGCTGCATTCACGCCCTTACAAAGCCGCCTGGAGCCAGGAAGAAGCCCTACGCGAGCTGCGCCGGCAGGCCGGGCGTACCCTGGATGCTGGCTTGGTAGAGGCCTTCGTTGCCCTAATCGAACGGGTTCCCTCGCAAGAAGGCACAGACTAGGCCATCTTGGGGAGCCCTGCCAGGGTTCCCACCGCGACTTCGCCATGGTAGGTGGTAAACCCCCTGCGGGGTGCTATACTTTGTCGGTTGACGCGGCTTTGCTGCGCGGCATAGGAGGAGCAAGTTGCGACGACTGGTAACTTCGGAATCGGTAACCGAGGGGCACCCCGACAAGCTGGCTGACCGCATCTCCGATGCGGTGCTGGATGCCATTCTGGCCAAGGACCCTGCCGCCCGGGTGGCCTGCGAGACCCTGGTCACCACGGGGCTGGTGATGGTAGCCGGGGAGATTAGCACCGAAAGCTACGTGGACATTCCCCGCATCGTGCGCCAGACCGTACTCGAGGTGGGCTATACCCGGGCCAAATACGGTTTCGACGGCGACACCTGCGCGGTGCTTACGGCGATAGATGAGCAGTCGCCGGACATTGCCGGAGGGGTCAACCAGTCTTGGGAGTGCCGGGTGCTGGGCTCGAGCGACCCCTTCGATGTGCTGGGTGCTGGCGACCAGGGCCTGATGTTCGGCTACGCCACCGACGAGACCCCTGAGCTGATGCCCCTGCCGATCTCCTTAGCCCACCGCCTGACCCGCCGCCTGGCCGAGGCCCGCAAAACGGGTGAGATTCCCTACCTGCGCCCCGACGGCAAGGCCCAGGTGACCGTGGTTTATGAAGGCCAGAAGCCCCTCTACGTGGGCACCGCCCTGGTCTCCACCCAGCACTCCGAGGATGTCGAGCCCGACCAGATCGAACACGACATCCGCACCAAGGTTATCCAGCGGGCTATCCCGGAGGCGTACCTGAGCAAGGAAACCCTCTATCTGGTCAATCCCTCGGGCAAGTTCGTGATTGGGGGCCCCCACGGCGATACCGGCCTCACCGGGCGCAAGATTATTGTGGATACCTATGGTGGGGCGGTACCCCATGGGGGCGGGGCCTTTAGCGGTAAAGACCCTACCAAGGTGGATCGCTCAGCGGCCTACTACGCTCGCTACATCGCTAAGAACATCGTGGCTGCAGGGCTGGCCCGGCGGGCTTTGGTGGAGCTGGCCTATGCCATCGGCAAGGCTCGCCCAGTGGGGATGCGCGTCGAGACTTACGGCACCGGTACGGTTCCCGACGAGCGGCTGACCGAGGTGGTGCAGAAGGTCTTTGATGCCCGCCCCAAGGCCATCATTGAAAACCTTAAGCTACAGCGCCCCATCTACACCGCCACCTCGGCCTACGGCCACTTTGGGCGGGAGGGCTTCCCCTGGGAGAAGACCGATAAGGTAGAGGAGCTGCGCTGGCTGGTCTAGCCCACAAGCGTGGTGAGGGGCGGCAGGGGCCGTCCCTCTATTGTTGACCCCACTTTTTGTATACTGTATACATATGGCCGGTTTCCAGCGACCCCACTCGGTACGGGAGGCGGCCTATGCCCACCTGCGGGGTTCCATCCTGGCGGGGGTGCTCCCTCCGGGTACGCGCATCTTTGAGCTGAGCCTGGCCCAGGAGCTGGGCATCAGCCGTACTCCCGTGCGAGAGGCCTTGCAGCGATTGTCGCAGGAGGGGCTGGTGGAGCTTCTGCCGGGCCGGGGGGCTAGGGTGCGGGTTCTTTCGCCAGAGGAGGTGCGGGAGGTCTACGACGTGCGGGCCATGCTAGAGGGGGAAGCGGCGTTTTTGGCGGCGCAAAATGCCACCCAAGAGGAGCTGGACACCTTAGAAGCGCTCTTGCGCACCCTGGATAGCCTGCCAGCGGAGGACTACACCCGGCAGATGCAAACCGACTTCGACTTCCACACCGCTTTGGTGGTGGCAGCCCACAACAAGACCCTGGCCCGCATCTACGCCGATTTGCGCTCGAGCCTAACCTTGGTTCGCTCAATCCAGCGCACCCTTTCCCAGCACCCCAAGACCCGCGAGCAGCACCAGGCCATCTTAGAGGCGCTCAGAGCCCGTAGCCCAGAGAAAGCCGCCCAGGCAGCCCGGGCCCATGTGGGCTATTTCCGCGACCTGGTGCTGCAAAGCCTGAAGGAGCAAGCATGGACTTGAACCACACCTACCGTTCGTTTGTGCTGGCGGTGGCCCGGAATCCCCAGGTGCGTCACCTGGTGCAAAGCCGAGGGCAAAACTTGGCCCGCCGCTTCGTTGCGGGCGATACCCTAGAGGAAGCTTTGCAGGCGCTCGAGGCCCTCGAGCGCCACCGGGTGCACGCCATTCTGGACCTCTTGGGCGAGATGGTGACCTCAGAGGAGGCGGCCTGCCGCTTCAAGGAAGAAATTGTGCGCCTTATTCAAGCTGTAGGCAGCCGACCTTACCCGCGCTATGTCTCGCTCAAGCTGACCCAGCTAGGCCTGGACCTTTCCCCAGACCTGGCGTTTTCTTTGATGACGGAGATTTTGACCGAGGCACAAAAGGCGGACTGCTTTGTGCGCATCGACATGGAGGATAGCCCCCGGATAGAGGCCACCCTGGAGGTCTACCACCGGCTTCGCCAGGCGGGTTTCACCCATACCGGGGTAGTGCTGCAGAGCTATCTCAAGCGCAGCGAGCAGGACTTAGAACGCCTATTGCCGTTCAAAACCCCAGTGCGCATTGTGAAGGGGGCTTACCGCGAGCCGCCCCAGGTGGCTTTTCAGGAGCGGCGCCTTATCGACGCGCAGTACCTGCTGTTGTGTAAAAAGGCCCTCGAGGGGGGGCTGTACACCGCCATCGCCACCCACGACCCTGCCCTCATCGAGGAGATGAAGCGTTGGACGGCGGAGCGGGCCATTGGGCGCGACCGCTTCGAGTTTCAGATGCTCTATGGGGTGCGCCGGGAAGAGCAGAAAAAACTGGCCGCCGAGGGCTACACCGTGCGGGCTTATGTACCCTATGGCACCGACTGGTACCCCTACTTTTCCCGCCGCATCGCCGAGCGGCCAGAAAATCTGCTGTTTGTGGTGCGCAGCCTCATCTGGGGGTAGGCATGCACTTTGGCGCAGAGCAGGTTGTTTGCGGGCTAAGGCGAGGTTGGCTTACGATACCGATGACGTCTTGGTCGAAACCATTGAACCGTCGTATCCCTAAAGCAGGTAGCAGGTTGGGCCTTTTGTAAACCGAGAAAGGAGTTATATGACCACCGAACCCTACCGTCCTGAACCCATCGAAACCTTTCAGAGCAAAGAGGCCTTTGAGGCCATGCGGCAGGCTTTGGCCGAGGTACGGGCCCAGTTTGGCCGTCACTACCCCCTCATCATCGGAGGGGAGAGGGTAGATACCAAAGAGGCCATTACCTCGACCAACCCCTCCAACCCTGCCGAGGTGGTAGGCAGTAGCGCCAAGGCCGGAATTGCCGAAGCCGATGCCGCTTTGGATGCGGCCTGGCGGGCTTTCACAACCTGGCGGGACTGGCCCCAGGAGCACCGCAGCCGGGTTCTCTTGAAGGCAGCCCAGATCATGAAGCGGCGCCAGCGTGAGCTCGAGGCCTGGTTGGTCTACGAGATCGGCAAAAACTGGACGGAGGCCGCCGCCGATGTGGCCGAGGCCATTGATTTCACCCGCTACTACGCCCTTTCGGCCCTCAAGTATAAGGATGGGGCCCCGGTGGTGCCCTACCCTGGCGAGGATAACGAGGCCTTTTACATCCCCCTGGGGATGGGGGTGGTGATTGCGCCTTGGAACTTCCCCCTGGCCATCCTCACCGGCATGACCCTGGCCCCTATCGCGGTGGGCAACTGCGTGGTGGCTAAGCCCGCCGAGGATACCGTGGTGGTGGCGGCCAAGCTCTTTGAGATACTGGAGGAGGCAGGTCTACCCCCAGGGGTGGCCAACTTTCTGCCGGGGGTGGGCAGCGAGGTGGGGGCCTACCTGGTGCAGCACCCCCGCACCCGCTTTATCAACTTCACCGGCTCCCTCGAGGTAGGCCTAAAGATCAACGAGGCGGCGGCCCGGCTCTCGCCGGGGCAGGTTTGGATTAAGCGGGTCTTCTTGGAGCTGGGGGGTAAGGACGCCTTGATTGTGGATGAGACCGCCGACCTGGCCGCAGCCGCCCAGGCCACGGTGCAGAGTGCCTTTGGCTTCCAGGGGCAGAAGTGCTCGGCAGCTTCAAGGCTTATAGTGGTGGACAAGGCCTACGACCTCCTGATGGAACAGGTCTTGCACCGCACCGAGGGCCTGATTGTGGGCCCTGCTGAGGAGAACCCTGACCTGGGGCCTTTGGCCAGCGCCCAGCAGGAGCAGACCGTTCTTTCCTACATCCAGCTGGGGCAGCAGGAGGCCCGGCTCGCCCTGGGCGGGCGCAAGCTCGAGGGCGGCGGCTACTTTGTGGCCCCCACCATTTTCGAAGGGGTTCCGCCCCATGCCCGCATCGCCCAGGAGGAGATTTTCGGCCCGGTGCTCTCGGTGATCCGGGTACCGGACTTTGACGCTGCTTTGGAGGTGGCCAACGATACGCGTTATGGCCTTACCGGAGGGGTTTTCTCCCGTAAGCGCGAGCGCCTCGAGCGGGCTAGGCGCGAGTTCCATGTGGGCAACCTCTACTTCAACCGCAAGATCACCGGGGCGCTGGTGGGGGTGCAACCTTTCGGCGGTTTCAACCTTTCCGGCACCGACACCAAGGCCGGGGGGCCCGACTACCTGCTTAACTTCTTGCAGATGAAAAGCGTGACCGAGCGGTTCTAGAACTCTTGGTCCACCTCGTGCAGCCGCTTGCCCCACAGGCTTTCGGGCTGGTGGTGTTCCCGCACGATCTGGGCCACCTGGGGGTCGAGAATGCGCATGGCCCCATACTCGGGGTGGTAGCGGCGGATCTGCCAGGCTCCCAGCCAGCCTTTGTAGAGAGGCTCGATGGGCACCTCGAGGTCGAAGAGCCCGCTTAGGATGCGCTCGAGGGGTCGGTAGGGCCGCAGGGCTTTACCGCAGTCGTGCAGCAAAGCGGCCCGCACGGCAAAACCAGGGGCCTCGGGGTAGCGCTTTAGCAGTCGCTTGGCCACCTGGACGGCGTGCTCGCGGTCGCGCGGATCCATAGCCTTGTACAAATGGGCCTCCTCGAGGCTCAGTTCAGCCAGGGCCCAGGCGTCGTCGGGCTGGGCCTGGGTGGGTGCGAAGGCTTTGTAGAGTCGTTTGAGCCGAAGCCACATCACGTTGGGTCATTTATCTCCCAGGGGATAGGCCTCGAGGGCCAGCCCCTCCCCCTGCCGCACCACCCGCAGCCGCCCTCCGTTCCTCAGGCTACCGAAGAGCAGCAGGTCGGCCAGGGGTTTCTTGACCGCTTCCTGGATGAGCCGGGCCAGAGGGCGGGCGCCCATCAGGGGGTCGTAGCCCTTTTCGGCCAGCCAGTCCAGGGCCTCGGGGCTGATTTCCAACACCACCCGGCGTTCTTTGAGCTGGGCTTCCAGCTGGCGCAGGAACTTACCCACAATCTGCCGCATGACCGCAGGGGAGAGGGGGTTGAAGTGGACGATGGCATCCAGCCGGTTGCGGAACTCCGGGGTGAAGGTGCGGCGCAGGGCCTCCTCGCTGGCCTCAGCCCGGGTACCGCCCAGGAAGCCCACCCGCCGTTCGCTGGCCTCGGCGGCCCCAGCGTTGGTGGTCATAATCAGCACCACCGAGCGGAAGTCCACGCTTTTGCCGTTGTGGTCGGTGAGCCGGCCATAGTCCATCACTTGCAGCAGGATGGCGTAGAGGTCGGGGTGGGCTTTCTCGATCTCGTCCAACAGGAGCACGCAGTGCGGGTTTTGCATCACCGCATCGGTCAGCAAGCCCCCCTGATCGAAGCCCACATAGCCGGGAGGGGCCCCGATGAGCCTCGAGACCGAGTGCTTCTCCATGTACTCCGACATGTCGAAGCGCAGCAAAGGTACCCCCAGCAAGGCCGCAAGCTGGCGGGCCAGCTCGGTTTTGCCCACCCCGGTGGGGCCGGCGAAGAGATAGGCGCCGATGGGTTTGTGCGGGTCGCGCAGCCCAGCCCGGGCCAGCTTGATGGCGCTGGCGACCTCCTCTACCGCCTGATCCTGCCCGAAGACGGCCTTCTTCAGCTCTATTTCCAGATGGGCCAGCACGGCCTGGTCGTCCTTGGAAAGGCTTTGGGCCGGGATGCGGGCCAGGTGGGCTACAGTGGCCTCGATTTCGGCCACCCCAATCCGGCGCTTGCGGCGGGCCGGAGGTTGGAGGGCCTGGGCGGCTCCGGCTTCGTCCAGCACATCTAAAGCCGAGTCGGGCAGGCGCCGGTCGGTTAGGTGGCGGGTGGCTAGGGCCACCGCGCGCTTCAGGGCTGACCGGGTGTAGCGTAGGCCGTGGTGGGCCTCGAGGCGAGGCTTCAACCCCTCTAGAATCCGTACCGCCTCCTCTAAAGAAGGCTCAGGTACATCGATCTTTTGGAAGCGGCGGGCGATGGCCCGGTCTTTTTCAAAGTGCTTGTACTCAGCAAAGGTAGTGGCCCCAATGCAGCGCAGTCGCCCGGTCAGGGCCGGCTTGAGCAGGTTGGAGGCGTCCACCACCGAGCCGGTGGTGGCCCCAGCCCCCACGATGGTGTGAATCTCATCGATGAACAAAATGGCCTTGGGGTGCTCTTCCAGGGCCTTCACCACCGCTTTGAGCCGCTCCTCGAAGTCGCCCCGGTAGCGCGTACCCGCCAGCAGGGCCCCCATGTCCAGGGCGAAGACCTCGGCGCCCACAATCGGCTCGGGTAGGCCAGGGCCCGCCTCCAGTAGGCGCTGGGCTAGCCCCTCGACCAAGGCGGTCTTGCCCACCCCAGGGTCACCCACCAGAAGGGGGTTGTTTTTCTGCCGGCGCGAGAGCACCGTGAGCATGCGCTTGAGTTCGGCCTCCCGCCCGATCAAGGGGTCGAGCCGGCCCTGCCGGCCCAGGGCACTCAGGTTGGTGCAGTAGGCCTCGAGGGGGTTGGCGGCCACTCCGCTACCTTCCTCGCCGGCGGGGGCCGACGGGCTAGGTTTCGCCTGGGCGGTGCCCTGGGGCAGGGCCCCCCGGGCAATGGCCCGGGTCAGGTCCAACCGGCTTAGCCCCATCTGTTCCAGAAGGGCATAAGCCGCCGATTGCCGCTCGTCCATCAGGGCGACCAGCACATTGGCCCCGTTGGCCTGCTCGCGCCCGGCTGCGCGCATCTGCAACACGGCCCGCTGGATGACCCGCTGGAAGGCGGTGGTGGGCACTGGCTCGGCCCCGGCCACCGACTCGAACTGTCTTAGCGACTCCTCTAGCATCAGGCGCAGCACCTGTAGGTCTATGCGGTTGGCCTGGAGCACCCTTGCGGCATCCGGGTCATCGAGCAAAGCCAGGAGCAGATGCTCCAGGCCCGCGTACTCGTGACTCCGCTCGAGGGCGATTTCCAAAGCACGGCGGATGGACTGTTCCAGGCTAGGGGTCAGCGGGGTTTCCATACACCTGCCTCGAGTGTAGCAGGACGAAAAGGGCGGATTGTGCCCCTAGGCGGTGGGGCCGGTGTGGCAGCCGCAGGTGGCGCCGCGGGCTTTGGCAAAGGCCTCGCGCCCTTCGGTAAAGGAGAGGTAGGCCAGCCCCAAGGCCCCCAGGCTGTCTATGAACCAGATGCCGCTTACGCTGTAGATGAGGCTCGAGGCCAGCAGCAAGCCCGACATGTACATGCAGACCCGCGCACACTGGGCATCGGCCAGGATGGCCTCTGAGCCCAAGGCCCGCCCGGCTTTGGTTTTGTAGTGGATGAGGGCCCACATAAAGGAAAGGGAGATAACCGCGATGACCACACCCGCCACGGTGGTCTGGGGCTTGTGCTGGGTGATCAGTTGTAAAAGCCCGTGGCGGTGAGAATGCCCACCAGGGCATAAAAGCCGGTGCCGGTGATCTGCAAAGCGGTTTTTTCAAACCGCCCGGTGGGGCTTTCCGGGTGCCGCCAGATGCGCCGCACCATGGCTAGAATCCCCAGGCCGGAGATCATCTCGATGAAGCTGTCCAGGCCAAAGCCAAATAGGGTAAGTGACTCGTCGGCCAGACCAAAGCCGACCGAGACCAGGCCCTCGAGCAGGTTGTAGGCGATGGTCAGAAGGGCTAGAAGGTAGGCCAGCCGGTACCAGCGCTGGGTTTGCCAGTGGAGCAACATGGCCCCAGGCTACCGCCTGCTAGAGTGGTGGTTTGTACGCCTGGCACCTTGGATACTGCGAAGTCAGAATCAGCCCTTACTCGGGCTCGAGGGTGCACTGCAGGGGGTAGCCCTGGGCGCTGGCGGCCCGCATGACCTGGTTGACCTTGGTTTCGGCAATCTCGAAAGGATAGACCCCAGCCACCCCCACCCCGGCATGGTGCACCTGAAGCATGATGCGGGTGGCCTCGAGCTCGCTCTTTTTGAAGTAGCGCACCAGGATGTCCACCACGAAATCCATGGGGGTGTAGTCGTCGTTGAGCAGCAGCACCTTGTACATAGGCGGGGTGCGGGTGGCCGCCTGGGTGCGGGTTTTGGTGGCACTGTCGCTCACGGTGTTTTAGTTTAGCAGACCCTAGGCCGCCTTTCCTTACTTTTGCCAGCCCGCAGGGCCGCTAGGCTCTAAGCATGCCCAACCGCCTAGCCCAAGAGAGCAGCCCATATCTGTTGCAGCACGCCCACAACCCGGTGGACTGGTACCCCTGGGGCGAGGAAGCCTTTGCTAAGGCTAGAGCCGAAAACAAGCCCATCTTTCTCTCGGTGGGGTATGCCACCTGCCACTGGTGCCACGTGATGGAACGGGAGAGCTTCCAAGACCCCGAGGTGGCCGCCTTTCTCAACGCCCACTTCGTGTCCATCAAGGTGGATCGGGAAGAGCGGCCCGACGTGGATCAGGTCTATATGGCCGCCTTGCAGGCCATGACCGGCTCGGGGGGCTGGCCTATGCACATGTTTTTGTTGCCCGACCTGCGGCCCTTTTACGGCGGAACCTACTGGCCCCCGGAGGACCGCCACGGCCTGCCCAGTTTTCGCCGGGTGTTGCTGGGGATTCACCAGGCCTGGCAGCACCAGCCCAAGGAGGTGCTGGAAAACGCCGAGCAGCTAACGGCCTACCTGCAACGCCAGCTCGAGGCACACCCCGAGGCCTTGCCCGAGGAACTACATCAGGTTGCTTTGACCGGGCTTTCCCGGGCTTTTGACCCGGTCTGGGGTGGGTTTGGTGGGGCGCCCAAGTTTCCCCAGGCCCCGGCCCTGGGCTATCTTTTGGCGCTGGCCTGGCTGGGCCAGGAGGCAGCCTGGCAGCACTTAGAGCGCACCTTGGATCGCATGGCTGAGGGCGGTATCTACGACCAGGTGGGTGGGGGCTTTCACCGCTACGCCGTGGACGGCATTTGGCGGGTGCCACACTTCGAAAAAATGCTCTACGACAACGCCCAGTTGGCCCGGGTCTATGCCGGGGCCAGCCGGCTGGCCCAGGGGGAAAGAGCCCAGCGCTACCGGCGCATCGCCCTCGAGACCCTGGACTACCTGCTACGGGAGATGCAGGGGCCGGAAGGGGGGTTCTGGTCGGCCCAGGACGCCGACGCCGAAGGGGTAGAGGGGAAGTTTTACGTCTGGCAGGAGGCCGAGCTACGCCAGGTATTGGGGTCGGAGGCTGAGGCGGCCCTCCAGCTATTCGGGGTTACGCCTGAAGGCAACTGGGAGGGCACCAACGTGTTGGAGCGCCGCCTGAGCGATGCCTTCCTGATGCAGCAGTGGGGGCTGAGCCCAGAGGCTTATCAGGCCCGGGTAGAACACCTACGTCAGCGGCTATACCAGGCCCGCTGCCAGCGCACGCCTCCTCTTACCGACGACAAGGTGCTGGCTGACTGGAACGGCTTGGCCCTGCGGGCTTTGGCCGAGGTGGGGCGCTGGCTGGGGGTGGCGGGCTACCTCGAGGCCGCCCGAAAAAATGCCGATTTCATCTGGCAACAGATGTACCACGAGGGGCTTTTGCGGCATGCCTGGCGCAACGGCCTGCTCAAGCCCCAGGCCTACCTGAGCGACCAGGCCCACTACGCTTTGGGTTTGTTGGCCCTTTTTGAGGCTACTGGGGAGATGGTCTGGCTCGAGCGGGCCCGAACGCTGGCCGAGGGCATCCTGACCCACTTCCAAGAGCCAAGCGGGGCCTTTCGTGACTCGCTGGACCAAGGCCTGCCGGTGGTGGCCCGCGATGCTTACGATGGACCCTACCCCTCGGGCAACGCCGCGGCGGCTGAGCTTCTGTTCCGCCTGGCTGGCCTTTATGCCCGCCCCGACTGGCACCAGGCGGCCTTACAGGCGGTGGCCTTTCACGCCGGACAACTCAAGCGGAGCCCCCTGGGGTTCGCCGGATTGCTGAGTGCCCACCTAATCGGCACCCAGGGAACCGACCTGGCCTTGCCAACCCCGGCGGAGGGCCTGGAGCTTTCGCGTCAATGGTTCCTGCCCCTCACCACCCTGGCCTACGGCCCCCCTGGGGCGCTACCGGTTTTAGAGGGGCGCCAGCCGGGGCGGGCCTACCTGTGCCGCCAAGGGGCTTGCCGTCTACCTGCGGAGAGCCTGGAGCAACTGCGGGCAGAGTTTAGGGCCCTATACCCGAACGGTGTGGTTTTTTGACCATTGAGCCTGGGCCCCTGGCGATAAGCTGGGCCTATGCGCGTACTGTTTGTGGGGGACGTCTTTGGCGATCCAGGGTTGCGTGCGGTGGCCCTGCACCTGCCCGACTTGCGGCCTTCCTACGACCTGATCATCGTCAATGGGGAGAATGCCCACCACGGCAAGGGGCTGTCCAAGTCGGCCTACAAAAAGCTGCGCAATGCTGGGGCCGATCTGATTACCCTGGGCAACCATGCCTTTGACCACAAGGACGTCTATGAGCTTTTGAAGACCGAGCCGATCATTCGGGCCCTGAACTACCCGCCCGGCACCCCCGGCCAGGGGCACTGGGTGTTGGAGGCTGGGGGCGAACAGCTTTTGGTGCTGCAGGTGATGGGCCAGGTGGACATGGGGCTCAACCTCTACGACCCGTTCCGCACCAGCGAGGCCTTGTTGGCGGAGGTGCCCCACGACTATGCTCTGCTCGAGGTTCATGCCGAGGCCACCAGCGAGAAGTACGCCCTGGGCTACTATCTGGGCGATAGAATCAGCGCGCTTCTGGGTACCCATACCCACGTCCAGACTGCCGATGCCGGTTTTTTGCCCAACGGGGCGGCCTTTCAGTGCGACGTGGGTATGACCGGCCCCATTCACTCGATTATTGGCGGAGAAATCGAGAGCTTTCTAGGCCGCTTCCTCACCCAGCGGCCCACCCCGTTCAAGGCCGCGGCGGGGCGGGCTATGCTCTGCGCTACCGAGCTGGTGCTGGAGAGGGGGCGCTGTATCCAGATACGGCCGTTGCGCTGGGAGGAGCCGGAGTAGTTTGACTGCTTTCCTGTACGACTTTTCCTAATAGGAGTTACGCAGTTGCAGTTGACTGGACATTCTTCTGTGTGCTAGGAGGAGAGTGCTTAGCCAAGCTTCTCCAAAGGGGGTGATGCCCATGAACCCACCGAAGTGCGATGACCTGGACTA
>NZ_AUHY01000009.1 GCF_000423425.1 Meiothermus rufus DSM 22234
CCGTGTCGGGCGGCTGTCTTTGCAGCAGGCGGGTAAAGGCATCATGGGCGGGAGGGCTCTTCTCCTTTGGACTACAGCGAGCGGCCTCGGTACAGGTGAAGACCCGCTGAGCGGCGATGAGAAAGTGGATGTAGTCCAGGTCATCGCACTTCGGTGGGTTCATGGGCATCACCCCCTTTGGAGAAGCTTGGCTAAGCACTCTCCTCCTAGCACACAGAAGAATGTCCAGTCAACTGCAACTGCGTAACTCCTAAGCATGAGACCAAGCTGAGGGTCTAGCGGAAAGACGCCCTAGCAAGTCCCGAAGCCTTTCGGCCAGAGCCACGAGACCGCGCTTTAGGCCTGGCGGTAGGCCGCTTTGAACACCAATAGACTTCTGGTCAAGCTTTTTGCTAGGGTAAGGTGTGACGCGGTTGCAGATTGAACGGCTGGTCACTGGTGGACTAGGGCTGGCCCGCACCCCCTCGGGCACTGCCCTGGTCCGGGGAGGTCTACCGGGAGAGGTGGTGGAGGCGGCGCTTCGGGCACGGAAGAACCACCTCGAGGGCCAGGTGGTTCGGGTGCTCAAACCCCACCCCGCCCGTTACCCTGGGCCCCTTCCCCCTTCGGCTGACCTGCCCCTGGCCTACGAGGCCCAGCTACCCCTCAAACAGGGTTTCGTGCAGGAAGCGCTCGAACGCATCGCCAAGTTGGATGCCCCTCTGCTTCCCATCCAGCCCTCGCCCAGGCCCCTGGGCTATCGCACGGCAGCCCAGTATGCCCTGCACCCCCTGGGCGGCCTAGCCTACCGCCAACCTCAGTCCCACACCTTGGTTCGGCTAACCCAAGACCCGCTGATAGCCGAACCCCTTCAGGTCGCATTTGCGCTGCTCTCGAGCTGGCCTCTAGCCAGTCTGGAAGAGGTCGTCCTGCGGGGATCGCTATACGAAGGCAGGGTTCAGGTCGGGCTTATTGGAGGGGAAGCTCGCCATTTCAAAAAAACCGCTCAGGCCCTGGTACAAGAGGGGATCGCTGGGGTGGTCTGGGCCGAGCCCAGCCCCAAAGGCCGCTTCCGCGCGGGTATCCGGCAATTGGCCGGTGAGCCAAGCCTGCTCGAGGACTTCGCCGGGGTGCTCTCTACCATCAACGTTCAAAGCTTCGCCCAGGTCAACCCCCGGGCCGCCGGGCTTTTGTACCAGGAAGCCGCCCGCTGGGCAGGCCGTGGGCACAAAGCGGTGGAGCTCTATGCCGGTAGTGGCACCCTGAGCTTGCACCTGGCCTCTTCCTTCCGGGAAATCGTGGCCATCGAGATCAGCCGCGAGGCCGTGCAGCGGGGAAGGGCCGACCAAAACCGCCTGGGCATCGCTCACCTGGTCTTCCAACAGGGCGATGCTCGAGCTCTCTCCCAACACCTCCCCGCCGACCTGGTAGCAGTAGACCCCCCACGGGCTGGCCTGGCCCCCGAGGTGCTACACAGCCTGATACAAAGCCAACCTGAACGCATCCTCTACATCGCCTGCGACCCGGCCACCTGGGCCCGCGACGTGGGCCGGCTATGCCGGGCTGGCTACCGTTTGCAGCAGGTGCGCCCCTACGACTTTTATCCCTTTACCCACCACGTGGAAATTCTGAGCCTGCTGGTCCGGTGAAGCCAAAGGACTCTTGCGCATTGCCCTCTTATCCAACAGAATCAGCTCTGTGTTGGCCAAGCGGATCATCCCCTGCCTCGACGTCCACAACGGGCGGGTGGTTAAGGGCGTCAACTTTGTAAACCTGCGCGACGCCGGCGACCCAGTAGCCTCGGCCCAGGCCTACAACCAAGCTGGGGCCGACGAGCTGGTTTTCCTGGACATCAGTGCCACCCACGAAAAGCGCAGCATCCTGCTGGAGATGGCCACCCAGGTCGCCGAACAGGTCTTCATCCCCTTTACCGTGGGCGGGGGGGTGCGCAGCCTCGAGGACGCTCGAGCCCTGCTGCGGGCCGGCGCCGATAAGGTTTCGATCAACTCGGCTGCCGTCCGGCGGCCCGAACTCATCCAAGAGCTGGCCGACCACTTCGGCAGCCAGGCGGTGGTGCTGGCCATCGACGCCCGCAAGGCGGGTTCTTCCTGGGAGGTGTATGTGGCCGGCGGGCGGGTGCCCACCGGCCTGGACGCCCTGCGCTGGGCCGAGCAGGGCACAGCCTTAGGAGCAGGGGAAATCCTGCTTACCAGCATGGATACCGACGGTACCAAGGCCGGCTTTGACCTAGAGCTGTGCCGGGCGGTCTCGGCAGTGGTAGGCGTTCCGGTCATCGCCTCCGGGGGAGCAGGCCGGGTAGAAGACTTCGCCGCCGTATTGCAAGATGGCATCGCTGACGCGGCCCTGGCCGCCAGCGTCTTTCACTTCGGTGAGATTCGCATCCCCGAACTCAAAGCCTACCTAGCCGCCCAGGGCCTCCCCATGCGCCTCGAGGCCCCCTACTCCATTTGACTTTCCAGGCCGGGGCGTTTATTGTTTTCTCAGATGGTTTGGTATACCACTACCACTGCTTAGGCGGCGGCTCCCCAGAGCTGCCGCCCCCACCTGCCCCCAAGGCGGGTTTTTTCTTTAGGAGCCGCAGATGAAAGTTGCCATCGTAGGAGCTACCGGAGCGGTCGGACAAGAGCTTTTGAGCGTGCTGGAAAGGCGCAACTTCCCTCTTACCGAACTACGGCTTTATGCCTCAGCCCGCTCGGCAGACAAGCGGGTGCGCTTTCGTGGGCAGGAGCTACGGGTGGAGGCCCTACCCAAAACCCCCCTGCCCGCCGACATCGTGCTGGCTAGTGCGGGCGGCAGCCTATCCAAGCAATACGCCCCTATCTGGGCACAGCAATCGGTAGTGATCGATAACTCCTCAGCCTTCCGCTATGAGCCGGATGTCCCTTTGATCGTACCGGAGATTAATCCCCATGCCCTGCGGGGGCACAAAAACCTCATTGCCAACCCCAACTGCACCACCGCCATCCTGTTAATGGCCCTGTACCCGCTACACAAAGCCTTCCGCGCCCGACGGGTTATCGTCAGCACCTACCAAAGCGCCTCGGGGGCTGGGGCCAGCGGCATGGAGGAACTACTCCAGGGCACCCGGCAGTTTCTGGCCGGTCACCCGGTCGAGCACAAAACCTTTGCTCACCCCCTGGCTTTCAACGTCATCCCTCATATCGACGCCTTTCAGGACAACGGTTACACCAAAGAGGAGATGAAGGTGCTTTGGGAAAGCCGGAAAATTATGGAAGAGCCCCAGCTCCAGCTCTCCTGCACCGCCGTTCGGGTGCCCACCCTGCGGGTGCACGCCGAGGCGGTAACGGTGGAGTTTGAGCACCCGGTAAGCCCAGAGGCCGCGCGGGAGGTTCTGGCCACTGCCCCTGGGGTGGAGTTGGTCGACGACCCAGGGCAAAAGCGTTATCCCATGCCCCTTAGCGCGACCGGTAAGTTCAACGTGGAGGTTGGGCGCCTCCGCCAAAGCCTGGTTTTCGACAACGGCCTAGACTTCTTCGTGGCGGGCGACCAGCTGCTCAAAGGCGCCGCTTTGAACGCGGTGCAAATCGCTGAGTTGTTGGTTCGGGAAACTGCTCGGCGGTAGGCCATGGCCTATACTCAGCGTGGAGGTATAGCTATGCGCAAATGGCTCATTCTGTTGGTCATGCTCTTCACCCCAGCCCTAGCCCAAAGCCTGCAGGTAACCGCGGGCAGCCCCTTCGGGGTAAACGCTGGCGTGCGCCTGACCCTGGTGCCCTTCCTGGTGGATGGGCGGGTTTACGGCGGGGCCAATTTCCTCACCGGGGGGCCGGCCTCGTTTGGGGGTGGGGCTGAGGTGCTGCTTTCGATCCCTCTTACCGACCTATACGCCGGGGCAGGCTTGTTTTACGCCAGTGGCCCCACGGTGTCCCTACTGAGCCAGGGCTCGAGCAGCGGTGCTTTAGGGGCTCGAGGGGTGCTGGGCACCTACCTCAACGTGGGGCTGCCGCTCATCGGCATCTTTGTCGAGGTTCACCCCATGCTCTTCTTCACCAACCCCAGCGCTTTCGGCCTGGGCGGAGCCATCGGGGTCAACATCGGCTTTTAGCTGAGCTATGGCCATACTGCCGGAAAAGCCCGTACAATAGCTTCCAAAAGCCAAAAGCGGGTACCAGCGGCCCGCCCCCAACGAGGTTTTCTCATGCGCAGCGACATCATCAAAAAAGGCCCCCAGCAAGCCCCTGCCCGGGCCATGCTCCGGGCGGTGGGCATCAATGATGAGGATTTCAAGGTACCCTGGGTAGGCATCGTCAACACCTGGACCGAGGCCATGCCCTGCAACCTTCACCTGCGCGACCTGGCCGCCGACCTGAAGATTGGGGCCAAAGAGGCAGGTCTGCATGCCTTCGAGTTCGGCGCACCGGCCATCTCCGACGGCATCAGCATGGGCACCGTGGGCATGCGGGCCTCGCTCATCTCTCGCGAGGTCATTGCTGACAGCATCGAGCTGATTGCCCAAGGCTACCTCTACGACGGTATGGTGGCGCTGGTGGCCTGCGACAAGACCAACCCCGGGGGGGTGATGGGGGTCATCCGGGCTAACGTGCCTAGCGTGGTGCTCTACGGTGGTTCCATCGCCCCTGGGTATTTGAACGGCAAGGCCCTGACCGTGGTCTCGGTCTTCGAAGCGGTAGGCCAGTACGCTGCCGGGCAGATTAGCAAGAAGGACCTCGAGGCCGTCGAGCGGGCCGCCATTCCTGGGCCGGGGGCCTGCGGAGGGCAGTACACCGCCAACACCATGGCCATGGTGCTGGAAGTGCTGGGAGTCTCTCCCGTAGGCTACAACGCTATTCCGGCCATTGCCCCAGAGAAGAAGGCCGCTGGGCGACGGGCCATGCAAATCCTGGCTGAAGCCATCCAGGCCGGACGCACCCCCAAGAGCTTCCTTACCAAGAAATCCTTTACCAACGCTATTGCCGCGGTGGCCGCTACAGGTGGCTCTACCAACGCGGTGCTACACCTGCTGGCCATCGCCAAAGAGGCCGGTATCAAGCTCAGCCTCGAGGAGTTCGACAAAATCAGCCGCAAGACCCCGGTCATCGCCGACATGCGCCCCTGGGGCAAGTACACTGCCTGGGAACTCTACGAGGCCGGGGGCATCCCCCTGATCATCCGCCGGCTCATCGAGGGCGGCATCCTGGATGGCGACCAGATGACCATTAGCGGCAAAACCCTCTGGGAGGAGACCCGCCAGGCCAAGGAAACCAAAGGCCAGAAGGTAGTGACCCGGGTGGACAAACCCTTCAAACCGGAGGGGGGCCTGCGGGTGCTCAAGGGTTCCTTAGCCCCGGATGGAGCGGTGCTCAAACTGGCCGGTACCGAGACCAAGGTACACCGGGGGCCAGCCCGGGTTTTCGATGGGGAACAAAGCGCCATGAAGGCCGTGCTCAAGAAGCAGATCAAGCCTGGCGACGTGGTGGTTATCCGCTATGAGGGCCCCAAGGGCGCTCCCGGCATGCCGGAGATGCTCTCGGTTACCTCGGCCATCGTGGGCGAGGGACTGGGGCCTTATGTCGCCCTGGTCACCGACGGTCGTTTTAGCGGGGGTACCAAGGGCCTGATGATTGGGCACGTCGCCCCCGAGGCCCAGGTGGGGGGCCCCATTGCCCTGGTCGAGGAAGGCGACATCATCTCCATTGACTGCGACCGGGGGGTGCTCGACCTCGAGGTTTCGGAAAAAGAGCTGGCCCGCCGGGCCAAAGCCTGGAAGGCTCCCAAACCCCACTACAAAAGCGGCCTGTTCGCCCGGTATGCCGCCTTAGTCAGCAGCGCGCGGGAGGGAGCTGTGCTAGAAAAGCCCGATAGCAAGTAGACCGCCTCGAGGGCGAAGAACTACCCTGTACCGCTGCGCACCACCAGCACCGGGGTAGGGCAGTTGTGCAACACCTTGTCGGTGACGCTGCCCATCATCACCCGCTCAACCCCTTTGCGCCCGTGGGTGGCCATCACCACCAGGTCGTGCGCTTTAGCCGCCTCGAGGATGGCCGGCACCGGATGCGCCTCCACCAAAAGCGCCCGGGCCTGTACCCCTTTGGCGCGGGCCTCCGCGGAAAGTTGGTGGAGCAACGCTTGGGCTTTGGCCTTGAGATCGCGCATCTGCTTCTCGTAATGCTCGGGCGGCTGGGTGGCGTAGCTTCGGTAGGCCTCATAAGGATTCTCCAAGGCGTAAAGGATGGTGACCTCCCCTCCGAGGTTCCGCGCCAGGTACAAGCCACGCTCGAGGGCCGCCCTACCCAGCTCGCTTCCGTCTGTAGGAACGAGAATTTTCTTGAACATAAGACCTCCTGCGGGCTTCACCACTCGAGGCTTACCCTAATCTCCTACCCCAGGGTCTTGTGTCCCTATGACCCAGCGCCAGGCAGGCCTTCTGGATTCAGTTTTCGTCTCCTGAGCAACCAACCCAACCAAGGGGCTCTAGGCTGCAACAGTAGCTGCGATGATTACTCCGGCACTAGCGCTTTTTTAGGCTGCGCAGCCGCTCGGCAGCCTCGGCAGCGCTGATCTGGCCCTGCTCTAAAGCCGACAGGATGGCTTCCTTTTCCTCAGGGGAAGGCTCTTCCTGGTACTCGTATCCCAGCACCCGGAGCAAGGCCTCGAAGCGAGCCCGCACTGTGGGGTACGACAAGCCCAGCACACGCTCTACTTCCTTGAGGTTACCCCGCACTTTGATGTACAAACGCAAAAACTCTAGGTGCTCAGGGGGCAAGAGGGCGAACTCGTTGGGCTGAAACTCGCCCCTTATTTCAGTGCGGCAGTGCGTACAAACCAAGCTATGCACATTTAGCCGCCCGCCGCAGCCCTGCACCGGGCATAGGGTGGGCATAGGTAAGGTTCTCATACACGGCTCCAGATCTCGTTTACCAAAGGCCAAAACGCAGGTGTAGCGGGCCGGAGGCGGCGGCTTTAGGGCTCATCTCCAGCTCCAGCAGGACAAAAGGTGGCATCTTGCGCAAGACCCAGGTCCGGCCACGCAGGCCCCCCAGGGCCTTTAGGGTAGTCGCGTTGTCCGGGTTGTCCCGCCAGAGCCAACCCAAGGCCCAGAGAAAGACCTCGAGCAAGACCAACGGGGCAAACAAAAAGATGGGCAGGGGGAAGCTGCCTACCCGCACCCATAGATAGACGAAGCGCGGCCGTACCAGGTAGAACCAGCCTAGGGGGGCGTGGGACACGTGGGTTATCATAAACCCTCTCAGACCACCTCGATGACCACCCTCATAGGGCCGGACATTTTGGTTTCGCCTTCACTGACCTTGTTCAAATCGGAGATTTCTACGTCCACTAAGCGACCTTCGGGCAACTCCCCCTTGAGCATGTCCAGAATGCCAGCCAGGTCAATGCCCTGGGTGCTTAGCTGGCGCTGGGCTTCCGGCGGGATGAAGCTGGCGGCAAACTTAGCCAAGGCCGCGGGCACGTTGACTTTTACCTTAACGTCCTCACCATCGAGCATAATACGAATCATCTTGGCAATGCCCTTGGGCGGCAGCGGGCGGCTAGGTGCAGCAGGCTGGCCCGAGTCCAAAGCTTCCAAAAGGCGCAGGGCCTCCTCTACCGAGATTTTGCCCTCTTTGACCATGTCCATGATGCGTTTTTTGTCTTCCATAGCCCCCCCTTATGCTCGGTTTATTAGCTCCAAATTGCCTAAGCGAACCGAGGCCTCGAGGGAGGCCTGGCCCTGCCCTATCTGGCGGTTTGGGCACTCCAGATTGCCCAGGCTTACGCTGGGCCTGAGCGTCACACTGCTGCCAGGAAGAAAAGCCAGCTCGGCGTTGCCCATGGAAACCCAGAGGCGGTGCTGGCCCTCGCGCAACAGCAACGAGCCTTCGATGTTGCCCGCGCTAACCTCGAGATCCAGCCCCTCTACTGCCTTCAGGGCCACATAGCCGGCCGCCACCCGCCCCTTGAAAAAGCGGAGGCCTTCTACCTCGAGTTCGGCAGCCTTGCTATCCACCTCCAGCCCCCAGCCTGGGGGAAGGCGCAGCACAAGGGAGACCCCTTTGCCCAACCACCCGCCCAAAACCCCGTTGGCGTGAGGAATCACCTGCACATCATCCCCCACCGGCTGTACCTCGGCCTGACCCTCCACCTGGGGTTGCGAAAGGCTAGGGTCGAGCCGGGCCTCGAGGCGGCCCGCCGTGAGCCTAACCCGTGCCCAATGCAGGCCCGGGGGCTCTTCCACTGGAGGAGAGCCAGGGTTTTTGTCGTTTTCCTCGAGGGCCGAGAGCAGCAATTCCGCTTCCTGCGGGGTGATCTTGCCGGCTTGCAAAAGAGCCAGGATACGCTCTTGTTCAGACATAACACCTCCCAGACTAAAAATCGCGCAGCGGACGAGGCGCAGGGGGTGTGGGCTCGAGGGCCTCGGCCCAGCCCCGCAGCAATCCCGCAAGTTGCCGGCGAAGCGGGCGTTTGGGCAACAAGCCTTGCCCTCTGGCCTCCTGTTGGTAAAGGGCCACCTTTTCCCGGGCCAGCCTTTCCATCTCCAGCGCGTTGAACAGCGTGAACATCTTCCACCTCCTGCAAATAATGTAACATATGGTTTTACATTTTGTCAAATACTGATTTCTATTTTTCAACCACTCGGTATCTCCCTAGGGCTCATCGTAAAATCCGAGGGTATGCGTTTTCCCCTGCGTGTCCCCATTGAAGTACGCTTTAGCGACCTGGATACCCTAAAACACGTTAACAATGCGGTTTATCTCACCTATGACGAGGTGGCTCGAGGCCACTACCTCCGGCGGGTAGGCGCAGCCATTGACGGGGGCAACTTCGTAATGGCCCGGGCCGAGGTGGACTACATCCGGCCTATCCTGTTTGGGCAGGCCGTCGAGGTGGCCTTACGGGTAGAGCGGGTGGGCCACTCGAGCTTTCGCACCCACAGCGAAATCTGGGCCGATGGCCAGCTCTCCGCCCGCATCAAGGTGGTGGTGGTCTGGCTGGAAGAGGGCCGGCCCGCTCGAGTCCCCGACTGGCTACGCCAGGCCATCCAAGCCTTTGAGCTCGAGCCGGTCGAGGGGTTGTAAAAAAGCCGCTTTTGGCCCCTACCCTATCTGCCTCTCATCTAGCGGGTTAGATTGAAGCCATGCGCGCTCTATTGGCTCTACTGGTAGGGCTGGCGTTGGCCTGGGCTCAGGAAGCCCCTCCCGGTAGCTACGCGGTGGCCCGGATTGTGGCCATAGGTGAGCAAAGCGCCAAGGTACAGGTGGGCCCCCACCTGGTTGAAGCTGAGCTACCTACAGAGTCGCGCGCCTTCCGGGTGGGCCAGCAGGTGGTGGTCTACCAGGCCGATGGCAAGACCTACATCGCTGAACCCTACCGCATCCCCTACCTGTGGGGGCTGCTAGGGCTTTTCGTGCTGGTCACCGTAGCCTTAGGGCGGGGCAAGGGCCTGCGCGGCCTGGTGGGCACTGCGGCCAGCCTGGCGGTGTTGGCTTTTTTTGTGGTGCCGCAGATTGCCGCAGGAAACAACCCCCTGCTCATCACCTTTTTGGGTGCGTTCGGCATTCTGGCCTTGTCGATTTACTTTGTACACGGTATCAATCGTAAGACCACCGCGGCCCTAATGGGCACCACCATCGCCGCTTTGGTGGCCCTGGTGCTGGCTGCACTGCTCACCGAGGGCCTGCAGTTTACTGGCCTGACCTCGGAAGAGGCCTTTCTAGCCCGTTTTCAACTGGGTGGGCAGCTTGACCTAGTCTCACTGTACCTAGCCGGGGTGGTGGTGGGCGCGCTAGGTGCACTCAACGACGTAACCGTCACCCAGGCAGCAGTGGTACAAGCCCTGGTACAGGCCAACCCCCGCTACGGCTTGCGGGAGCTCTACGACCGAGGAATGGCGGTGGGTTTCGACCACATTGGCAGCCTGGTCAATACCCTGATCCTGGCCTATGCCGCCGGTACCTTGCCTTTGCTGCTTTTGATCAGCCAAAGCGATGTGTCCCTAGTGCTGCTTATCAACAACGAAACCTTCGCCGCCGAGATCGTAACCATGCTGGTTGGCTCGCTGGCCTTGGTGCTGGCCGTACCCCTCACCACCCTTATCGCTGCCTGGTTGTTCCGCGGAAGGTCGCTGGACTATATAGACCGGCGCTGGCCGAAAAGCTAGCCAAGACAGAAAAAACGTAGGGGCCCCTTCGCACCCCTACTCCAAAGCCTTTAACTCTAGCGCACCTGAAGGGTGATGACGACCAGCGGCGGCTCGGCCTCGGGCCTGCCTGTTTCCCGCACTTCGTAGGTGATCTCGCCGGGGCCAGGGTCGGAAAGGTAGCTCCAACCACAAGCTGGGTTGAGGGCTACCTCCTTACGACCCACCACCCCTTCCCCACGCTTGACCAACACCGTGTAGCTGGGGGCTGAGCCCAGCCCACCAAAGCGGAAGGGTCGAGAGACGGTTCCTCCATCTTGCAGGTTGGTAAGGGTAAAGGCCTGGGTACAAGCCCCCGCCGCCTCGGGTTGGGGCACCACCAGACTCAGGCGAGCCCCAGCCAAAGCCCCCTCGGCCCGCACCTCGTAGACCCGGGTTCCTGCCTCTGGGGGCGGCACATTCAGACTCCAGCGGCCATTGGCATCGGCCACTACCCGCCCCAGGCTAGCCCCGTCCTCGAGCACCTCCAAAACCTGGTTGGGCTGGGCCACCCCTGCTAGAGCAAAGCCGCTAGCGGCCACGGTACTCCCCTCTGGCAAACCCACAAAGACCGGCTCCGTAGGCCAGACCAGGCTTATCCGTATGCTGGCCCCGGTAGCCTGCCCCGCCCGGCGGACCTGGTAGGTGTGGGGGCCGGCCTGCAAGGCGGTCTCCAACTTAGACGCCGCCGGGTCGAAGCGCCAGGTGCCCTCCGGCCCCACCGTCACCACCCCCAGGGGCGTATCGTTATCGAGGAGCTCGAGAATCTCCCCAGGCCGGCCCGTCCCCTCTAGGGTGTAGCGGCCTATCTCCACCGTGGCCCCGTCCGCCGGGGCACGGATGGTCAGGCTAGCCAGGGGGGTCAAGCCGGTACTAAAGGCCCGCAGGCCCAGCCCAGGCCAGAACGAGAGCAAGGCCAAGAGGAGCATAGCCCCCCACAACAAAGCCTGTGCGGGTGCTGCGGTACGGCTGGCTGGAGCCATCAGGGCCTGGGTGAGGCCCAGAGGAGCGGAGGCCAGGGGAACCCCAGGAGCCTCCGAGGCCCCAAAGCGGGCCACCGCTGCCTCAGCCTCGCGATCCTCGGCCTCCTGCTGGGGGGTGGGCTGGCTAAACACCAGGAAAAAGGTCTTGAGGTAGTAGTAAGCCCCGATGGCCGAAGTCACCAAAGCCAGCACCACCAGCCCGTAGAACCCTCCTCGAGCCGCCTCCTGGAAAACCAAATACTTGGCCCAGAAGCCGGCCAAAGGCGGCAGGCCCAGTACCGAGAGAATACCCAGGCCCATCGCGCCACCCAGCAAAGGCTTGCGGTACCACAACCCGCGCAGCCGTTCCAGGGGCACCTCCTGGTTAGAGAGCATAGAGAGCACGGCAAAAATCAGACCGGTAGCTAGGGCATAGGTCAGTAGGTAAAAGGGGATGGTGGCCTGGCCCGTAGGCCCCAGCAGCCCTAGGCCGATATACCCCGCGTTGGCGATGGAAGAGTAAGCAAAAAGCCGCTTGGCCTCGGTCTGGGCTAAAGCGCCCAGGTTCCCAAACACGGTGGTCAGGGCTACCAGCATCGCCAGCGCCACACCCCAGGCCTCGAGGCCTTCGGGAGTAAAGATGCGCAGCATGGCGGCGAAGGCCGCGGCCTTGACCGCGGTGGCCATGAACAGCGTTACTACGGTGGGGCTACCCTGGTAGACATCCGGCGACCACCACTGGAACGGCACCATAGCCGTCTTGAAAGCAAAAGCCACCAATATGAGGAGCAAAGCCAGAATATACAGCGGCCCCGAACCCACCGCCCCGGCGTTGAAACTACCGGTAGCGCCAAAGTACAAGGCTATGCCGTACAAGAAGGTAGCCGCCCCCAAGGCCCCCAGCAAAAAGTACTTTAGGCCAGCCTCGAAGCCCTTTTCGTCGCGCTGCCAGGCGGCCATCACGTACAAGGGCAGGGAGAAGACCTCGAGGGCAATGAGCAGCACCACCAGGTTGGGGCTGCTGGCCATCAGATGCATTCCGGTGACCGCATAGAGCACCAATAGAGGAAACTCAAACTTCTTGGCCGGGCCTAAAAGCAAAGCCCAAAGCCCGCCCAGGATGGCCACCAGACTCAGGCCCCGAGCCAGGGTGTCGAAACGGTAAAGCCCGCCAAAGGCCTCGTAGGTCTCTCCCCAGCCCACCACACAGAACAAGCCCGCCAGCCCTAGGCCCAAAGCACTCAGCCAGCGGTTGGTCTCGCGGGGGATGACAAAGGCCAGCAGGGAAAGCAGGGTGGCCAACCCCGCCAGCGTGTATAGAGTTAGCAGGCTCACGAGGCACCTCCTACCAAGGCCGCCAGCGCCCTACCCAGGGGCTCTAAGTAGGTGGTGAACAGCTTGGGATAAAGGCCCATCAATAGCAACACCCCCACCGTTAGCACGGCAAAGCCCCACTCCCGCCCCGCGAGGTCGGGAACCACCTGGGCCTGGGGCTTCTCTTGAAAGAGTTTTTGGAAGGCCGATAGCGCATAGGCCGCCGCAGCAATTACCGAAAGGAAGGCCAAGAAGGTAAGCCAGGGAGCCACCTGATAGGCCCCCAAAAGCACCAAGAGCTCACCAGGGAAGCCAGAGAGGCCCGGCAGACCAATCATGGCCATAAGGATGAACATACCCAGCACATACAGGGCCGGAGCATGCCGGGCCAGCCCCCGTACTGGAGCCACCTCGAGGCTACTCGTGCGCTGGTAGACCCGGCCTACCAGCAAAAACATGGCCGACCCGTAGACCATCGAAGCTCCCAGCAAGTACAAAGCCCCCACTGTTCCCTCGGCAGTACCGCTAAAAAGCCCCAGGGCCCCCACCCCCATGTGGGAAACCCCAGCGTAGGCCAGAAGGGTTTTCCAATCCGGCGCACTGAAGGCCAGCCAGGCCGCATAGAGGGCACCAAAAGCCGCCAGGAAGAGCAACAATCCTTGGAACTCGCGAAAACCCTCCGGTACCAAAGGCAGCGCCCACTTAAAGAAGGCAAAAATCCCCACCTTGTAGAGGGTGCCCATGGCATCGGCCAAGCCCGAGGGGTGGTTCTGCTGGTGGAAGCTGGGCAGCCAAGCATGTAGGGGGAAGAGGGGGGTTTTGACCGCAAAGGCGATCAGGAAGCCCAAAAAAGCCAGCGCAGCCGCACTGCCCCCCAGCGGATGGGCCGCCAGGTCAGCGTAGAGGAAGCTTGGCGCTCCCCCCAGGTAGCGCACCGCAAAGATGGCCGCCAGCATGGGCAGCGAGCCTACCAGGGTGAACAGGGCAAAAATGTAGATGGCCCGCAGCCGCTCCGGCCCGCCGTAAAACCACAGCATGAGCAAAGCAGGAATTAAGGTAGCCTCGAAGAAGGCGTAGAAAAGGAGCAGATCCTGGGCGGCGAAGATACCCAAAAGCCCGGTCTGCATCAAGAAGGCCAGCGCCAAAAAGCGGACGGGTACCTCGGCTACCCACACCCCCAGCAGCACCACCAGGTTTACCGCCAGCCACAGCAGCAGTCCAGCCCCATCCAATCCCAGCGCGTAGTAAACCCCTACCTCGGGCAAAAAGGGCGTCTGGCTGGTGTAGGCCAGGCCTTGGCCGCCATAGCCAGCAAACAAGAACAAGGAAACCAGCAGGCTTAGCCCCGCCGCCACCAAGGCAAAGGCCCGGCCCAGGCTAGGCCACAACAGGAGCAATAGACCTGCCAGGAGGGGCCACCACAACCCTAGATGAATCATCGCAACACCCCCCACAGCAAGAGGAGAACCAAGGCCAGCAAAAAGCCCAGGAGGTAGAGCCGCAGGGCCCCGGCCTCGAGCCGGGCCAAGAGCCCACCTAGCCCACCCATCAGACTGCCCAAGCCGGCAAACCCTCCTAGCAAGCCCCGGTCAGCGCTAAACAGCAGCTCGGCCAGGGCTTTGAGGGGGTTCACCAACAGAGTGTTATAGAGCATATCCACGTAGAAACCATTCAGCGCAGCTTGCTGGAAACGGGCATACCACTGGGGCAAAGGTTGCTGGAAGAAGCGGAAGCCCCAGAGCAAAACCCCAATCGCCACCAACGCTGAGACGATAATCAGGGTCCACTCGGTCCAGACCGGCAGCTTTTCGTGGGGAAACTCGCCAATGGCCTTGCTGAGGAAGGGCTCGAGGAAGTTCTTGTAGTCGATCACATACGGCAAGCCGATAAACCCTACCCCTAAAGCACCGCCCATCAGGATGTGATTAGGCCAGAGCATGACCGGAGGGCTTTCGTGAGGGTGGGCCTTACCCCGATACTCCCCCAGGAAGACCAGGACATACCAGCGGATGGAGTACAGCGCTGCCAACGCCGAGGCCAGCAACATTAGGGCCCACAGCCAAGGCCCATACTCAAAGGTGTAGGCCAGAATGGCGTCTTTGGACCAAAAACCAGCCAGAGGGGGCAGTCCACCCGAGGCCAGCGCCGCCACCAGGCCATGCCGGTGGGTGATAGGCAGGTGCTTGCGCATCCCACCCATCTGCCGCACGTCCTGCTCCCCACCCAGCGCATGGATGACCGAGCCCGAGGTCATGAACATCAGGGCCTTGAAGAAGGCATGGGTAACGATGTGAAAGATAGCTACCCAGTAGGCCCCCACCCCCACCGCCACGAACATAAAACCTAGTTGGGAAAGGGTGGTGTAGGCCACTATGCGCTTGATATCCCACTGGCCCAGGGAGCACAAAGCCCCATAAAAGGCCGTCAGAAGGCCCAGAGCCACGATCGACCCGGCAAGAAAAGCATCGCCATGAAGGATAAAGGCATGCCGTACCAACAAATAGACCCCCGCCGTCACCATGGTGGCCGCGTGAATCAAGGCCGAGACCGGGGTGGGACCGGCCATAGCATCCGGCAACCAGACCATCAGGGGTACCTGGGCACTCTTACCGATAGCACCTATCAGCAAAAAGAAGCCAGCCAGGCTCAGGGTAGTAAAGCTATACCCCCCAGCTTCGACCTTCTCCACCAGCTCGGAGATGGAGAGGGTACCGAACATGCTCCAAAGCAAGCCCATGGCCAGCAAAAAGCCCAGATCGCCAATGCGGTTGACAATAAAAGCCTTGCGGGCCGAGTCGGCGTTGACCCGCTCGGTGTACCAGAAGCCAATCAGCAGGTAGGAGGCCAAGCCCACCCCCTCCCAGCCGATGAAGACCACCGGCAGGCTATCGCCCAGCACCAGCACCAGCATGGCCGCGATAAATAGGTTGAAATAACTGAAAAAGCGGCTATAGCCAGCGTCGCCGTGCATGTAGCCAATGGCCCAGAGGTGGATCAGAAAGCCCACTCCGCTGACCACCATCAGCATCACACCGGAAAGGTTGTCCAGGCGCAGGCTGAAAGGAATCCCCGGCAGCCACTCCGCTAAAGTCCACTTAGCCCCACCCTGAAGTAAGAGCCAAAAACCCAGCAGGAAGCTGCCCAGCACCAAGAAAGAGGCCAGCCAGCCTGCCGCAGGCTCGCCGATACGTCGGCCCCAAAGGCCCAGCAGGACAAAACCTAGCAAGGGCAGGGCCACGATTAGGGGAAGCAGTACGGTCTCTTGCATCTACCACCTCAGTTGGCGCAGCTCGTCGATGTTGGTGGTCTCGCGGCGGCGGAAAATCGCCACAATCAGCCCCAGGCCCACCGCCACCTCGGCGGCAGCCATAGCGATGATAAAGAGCACCACCACCTGGGCATCCAGACTGCCGGTGAGGCGGGCCAGGCTCACCAGGGCTAAAGCCGCCGCGTTGAGCATAAGTTCGATAGAAAGAAAGACCAGGATGGCCGTACGCCGGGTAAGCACCCCATAAGCCCCAAGGGAGAAGAGCAGAGCCGAAGCAAGCAGCCAGATCACGGCCCCACCTCCACTTTTTCCTCCTTCTGGGAGGGGTGGGCAGGGTGAGTGGTGGCCGCAAGGATGCGTTCAGGCTCCACCAACACTACCGCAGCCACTGTGGCCACCAGTAGCAGAAAGCCCACCGCCAAAAGGGCGAACAGCCACTTTTCTGGATCGTAAAGCAAGGGCCCTAGGGCCTGGGGCAGCCCCCCGCCCAACGCGGGTGGGTTGGCAGCAGGCTGGTAGCGTATCAACCCATACACCAACACTCCGGCCAACCCCAACGCCCCTAGGGCAGCAGCCCAGGGCAGGCGGGGCAGCAGGTCGAGGCCTACATTGGCGTTAGCCGCCGAGAGCAGCATAATGACAAACAAAAACAGCACCACGATGGCCCCAGCGTAGACGATGATTTGAATCATGGCCACGAAGCGAGCCTCGAGGGCCACGTACACCCCGGCCACCAGCAAAAAGTTGGCGATGAGGGCTAGCGCCGCGTGCACCGCGTTTTGCAAGCGCACCACGGCCAGGCCGCTCAGCACCAACAAGAAGAGGACCACCATCTCCCAAAATCCAACACTCATCGGTTCCTCCAAGGGGCAAAGCCACCGCCCAGAGATTCTACTTGGCCTTGGGGGGTCGGACACCCTCGAGTTCCGGGCGCACATAGGGCACGGTGTAGCCCCGCTTGACTGGCTTTCCCGTATAAGCGGCCTCGCGGCGCTGCGGCTTGGTACCCTCTACCTCGACCAGCATGTCCTCCTTGCCGTAGACGAAATCGGCATAACGGTAATCGGCCATCTCAAAGTCGTAGCCCATCACCACCGCCCCAGTGGGGCAGGCCTCCTCGCACAGGCCACAGAAGATACAGCGCAGCATGTTGATCTCGTAGACCTTGGCATAACGTTCCCCAGCGCTCACCGGATTACTGGGGTCGTTTTCAGCCGCTTCCACGTAGATGGCGTAGGCCGGGCAGGCTGCTGCACATAGCGAACAGCCAATGCATTTTTCCAGACCGTTGGGGTGCCGGGTCAGCACGTGCCGTCCGTGGAAGCGCGGCTTAAGCGGAACCGGCGCATCGGGGTAGGGAATGGTTACGGGCTTGGAAAACAGCGCCTTGAGGGTGATACCCATGCTTTGGGCTAGGGCTGCAATGCTCATGGATAACTCCTTTCCACCGGTTTAGGACGGGCCGTCTGGAAGGCGTAGAGCAGAAAAGCCACTAGGCTCAACAAGGAAAGCCAACCCAACCAGACCACTGGCAGCTTGAGGGCCACCACCCATGCCGAGAGCAAAAACCAGGCCAAAGCCAGCGGGAAAAGCCGGCCCCAGCTAAAGACCATGAGCTGGTCGTAGCGCAGGCGGAACAAAGTACCCCGCACCCAGATGAAGAAGAAGAGGAAGAAGGCAATTTTGACGAACATCCACAAGTACGGCAGGGCAAAAAGTGGGCCTAGAAGGGGTAGCTGCTCTAAGAAACCCGGCATGCGCCAGCCTCCTAGGAAAAGGGTGGGAATCAAGGCTGAGGCGGTGATCAAGTGGATGTACTCCGCCATTTGGAAAAGGGCCCACTTGATGGAGCTGTACTCGGTGTTGTACCCCCCTACCAGCTCCTGCTCGGCCTCGGGCAAGTCGAAGGGGGTACGGGCGGCCTCGGCCATGCTGGTCAGGAGGAAGATGGCAAAGGCCGGCAACATATAGAGCACCAGCCAGCCGTTTTGGTGCTGCCAGTCCACGATGTCCTGTAGGTTGAGCGAGCCTACCAAAAGCACCGGGGCCAGCAGGCTGATGCCCAGGGCCAGCTCGTAGGAGATCATCGAGGCCGAAGAGCGCAGCGAGCCCAATAGGGAGTACTTGGAGTTGGAAGCCCAGCCAGCCAAAAAGATACCGTAGATGGCCAGCTCCGAAACAGCAAAGATGTAGAGGATGCCCACATCCAGGTTGATGACCCAGGGGTCGTAGCCGAAGAAGGCCCCTTTGGGCCCAAAGGGGATCAGACCGAAGCTCATGACCGCGAAGGTCACCGAGATCATGGGGGCCAGCACAAAGACCACCTTGTCGGCCCGGCTGACGATCAGGTCTTCCTTGAAGACCGATTTGATGGCATCCGCTAGCGGCTGCAAGAGCCCACCCGGCCCCACCCGGTTGGGGCCCTGGCGAATCTGGATACGGGCCAGGAGGCGGCGCTCAATCAGGGTCATGTAGGCAAAAGCCGTGAGCAGACCAAAGATCACCAGGAAAGCCTTGAGGCCCACCATCCACAAAGGGTCGGTAGGCTGGGCGGCAGCCGAAGGGGTCTCGACCGCCAGGGCCGGGCCGAAGAGGGCCAGGGTTCCGGCAGCAGCGGCGGTAAGGTTCAAACGCTTCATGCCTCACCTCCCACTAGAATCCGGGCCTCTATGCGCCGGCCCGCCCAGGCCCCCAAGGCCGGCAGGTAGAGCACCCCATCGGGCAGGCCGGGCACTACCCGGACAGTAAAGCGCTCCACCCCAGCGGGGGTCTCCAGTTCCACCTGGTAGCCATCGGCCAGCCCCTGGGCCTTAGCGGTCTGAGGGCTGAGCTCGAGCCACAGCGGTACCGCCTGGGCCGCTGCACCCACCCGCTGCTCCCGGCGCCACATGGTTGGGCGCAGGTAGAGGTTCCCCGTACCCGCAGAACCCGCTGGCCCAAGGTTGCCCTTGGGCAGCCAGCGCTCCAGCGGAGGGGGGAGCTTGAGCTTTTCCTGTAGCCGACGGGTAGCCTGGCGCACCAGACGCACCGAGGGCTCCAGGCCGAAAGCCTCAGCCAGCAGGGCCAATGCCGCCACCGCCCCATCGGCCTGGTCGTTTTGGATCGCGGCGGGCTCGAGGGGCAGCACCCGGCCTTCCAGGTTCAGGGTGTGGCCCCGCTTCTCGTAAGGGGTCTGGCCCGGCAGCAGCACATCGGCGTAACGTTCGGCTAAGGGGTGGTGGTGGGTCAGGTGCAGGATGCGGAAGGAGGCCGCTTTGAGCTGAGCCTCGCTAGGCAAGAAGGTGTAGTAGACCACCTCAGGACCACTCTCACTCCAGGCCGCCCCACCTTTGCCAGGGTAAAGCCCCAAGGCCTCGAGGCCTCGGGCATTGGCCGCCGGGGTCATGCACATCACCCTGGCCCCCAGACGCTCGGCGAGCTGGCGGGCCTTCTGCGCTGCCTCCGGCTGGTTGAGCACCCCGGCCCCCAGCACCAGCACCGTTTTCGGGCTTTCCTCCAACCGCTGGCGCACCCAGGCCAACCCCGTCCCAAGGCCAGCCGGGGCCTCGGCCTCACCCAGCAAGGCCCGCAGCAAAGCGGCTTCCTGTCCCGGAGCGTGTACCGCACTAACCTTGGCCCATTTGGCAGTGTTGGAGGGATAGGGGCTAAACAAGGCCAACTTGTGGGTCAGGCGGGGCATCCGCTCCTTGATGTTGAGGTCGGCAAAAGGGGTGCCGTGGCGCAGGGGGGCTGCTGGCTTGAGGCCCCGGCTGAACTCGGAAAGGCGCAGGTGCAAAGTGGGTGCTTCCTCGGCAGGGTCGCCCAGCACCAAGGCAAATTCAGCCTCCAGCAACTCCTCGAAGGTGGCCGGGGTAAAGGCCAGGCTGGGGTAAAGGGTGCGGCCCTGGAAGTCGCGGTGGGGCGTACCTAAGGCGTTGGCCAGCTCCACCGCGGCCAGCCCTTCCTCGAGGGTGCTGCTGCCCGCCAGGTAGAGACCCACCGCTGCCTTCTGGCGGCTTGCCACCCCTTGGCGGATGGCCGCCAGGGCCTCCTCCCAGGTGGCCTCCACCAACCGCCCCTCGCGGCGCACCCAGGGGGTGCGCACCCGGTTGTGGTTGACCCATTCATGGCCGAAGCGGGCCGCATCGGAAATCCAGACCTGGTTTACCTCTCGCCGCTCGGCAGCCCGGATGCGCTCGAGCCGGCCACTGCGGGTATCTACATGGATGGCCGCCCCGCAGGCATCGTCCATAGAGGTGGTCTCGGTGGAATCGTACTCCCAGTTGCGCGCCCGGAAACGCGCGGTGCGGTCGAGCAGGGCCCCTACTGGGCAGATGTCCACGATGTTACCGCTGAAGTTGGAGGGTAGACCCTCCTCCTCGCTGTTGATGAAGGTGTGCACCCCCCGCTCGATAAAGTCCAGCACCTCGTCGCCGGGAATCTCCTCGAAGTAGCGCACGCAACGCTTGCAGTGGATACAGCGCTCCCGATCAAGCACGATAAAGGGCGAGAGGGGGTGGTGCTTGTCCACGTGGCGTCGGGTCAGCGCAAAGCGGGTGTACAGGGGCAGCTCGAGGGGGTCAGGCTGGTAGAACTTGTCCACCAGGCCGTACTCGTAGCTGCGGTCTTGCAGCTCACAGGCCCCGCCTTTGTCACAGGTCGGGCAGTCCAGCGGGTGGTTGGCCAGGGTCAGCTCCACCATACCCGACTGGGCGTGGCGCACCTCGTCGCTCAGGGTGTCGATAACCATCCCATCCGTGACGGCGGTAATGCAGGCTGCCTGCAGCTTGGGCATCCAGAAAATCTTGGGTTGACCGTTCTCCAAAATGAACTGGCCATCCGGCCCCTTGCGTGGGCTACCGGTACGCACTAGGCACATCCGACAGGCCCCAATGGGCGATAGGTGCTTCTCGGCACAAAAAAGCGGCACATCGTAGCCAGCATGGAAGATGGCATCCATTACCGAGGTGCCCGTCGGAACCTCTACGGTTCTGTCGTTAACCGTGACTTTTACCATGCCTTGCATCACCCCCAGCGGCTTCCCATCCGCTCAACGGGCCGCCCGCTCTCTACTGCCGCCACGAACTGCGGGCGGAAGTGCTTGAGGCTACCCCGCACCGGCCAGCAGGCCGCATCGGCCAGGGCGCAGAAGCTACGGCCCTCGATCTGGTCGAGCAGGCTCTCCAAAAGCTCCACATCCCCCTTCTGGCCCTGCCCGGTGCCGATCTTCTGGAACAAGCCCACCATCCAGCCCGAGACCCCCTCGCGGCAGGGGGTGCACTTACCGCAAGACTCGTGGGCATAAAAGCGGGTAATGTTCCACATAGCATCCACCATGCTCATGCTGGCCGGGATACCGATCACCCCACCCGTACCCAAAAGCGAGCCTTTGGCACTCAAAGACTCGTAGTCCATGGGGGTGTCTAAGGTCTCGTCGTTCCAGGGTAGCGGCGGGCAGGATGAGCCCCCTGGGATGATGGCCTGGATGGGCTCGGTAGGCCCCCCGGCCCAGTCGTACAAGAGCTCGCGGAAGGTGGTGCCCATGGGCAGCTCGTAGACCCCGGGGCGACGGAAAGGCCCACTAACCTGATAGAGCTTGTGCCCTTTAGAGCGCTCGGTGCCCATACTGGCAAACCAATCGGCCCCTCTGGCCACGATATGTACCACTGAACACAAGGTCTCCACATTGTTGATGGTGGTCGGCATACCCCACAGCCCAGCCTGGGCGGGGAAGGGGGGTTTCATGCGAGGGTTGGCCCGCAGGCCCTCGAGGCTGTTCATCAGGGCGGTCTCCTCCCCGCAGATGTAGGCCCCAGCCCCCCGGTGTACATATAGGTCGAAGCTGAAACCGGTTCCCAGGATGTTCTGCCCTAAATACCCACGGGCATAGGCCTCGCGGATGGCGCCCATCAACCGGTCGTAGGCCCGGCGGTACTCCCCGCGGATGTAAATGTAGCCCTTGCTGGCCTGGATGCCTACCCCCGCGATCATCATCCCCTCGATGAGCTGGTGGGGGTCGTCCTCCATCAAATAGCGGTCTTTGAAGCTGCCCGGCTCCGACTCGTCGGCGTTGCAGACAATGTAGTGCTGCTTGCCGGTGTTTTTGGGCATAAAGCTCCATTTGAGCCCGGTGGGGAAGCCCGCCCCGCCCCGGCCCCGCAGCCCCGACTTCTTGACCTCCTCGATGACCCAGTCCTGGCCCTGCTCGATGGTCTTACGAATGGCTTGGTACCCTCCATGGGCCAGGTAGTAGTCCAGGGTCCAGGAGCCAGGCTGGCCCACATGCTTGTACAGGGTCTTCTCGAAGCGGGGGTCCTTGCCGCTGACAATAGGCCCGTTCATGCCCCTACCTCCTCCCCACGGACGTGCACCTCGTGGCCCACCCGGCCCGGCAGCTCGATCTCCTCCAGGCGCTTGCCCTCCCGCAAGCCCTTTAGCAAAGCATGCAAGCGGGCCTTGGTCACGCACTCCACGTAAGGCTCGTCGTTAACCTGGATGACCGGAGCGGTGTGACAGCTTCCCAGACACTCCACCTTCTGGATGCTGAAAAGGCCGTCCGGGGTAACCTCGCCCCGCAGAATGCCCAGGGTTTCCACCAGCTCGTCCCACAGCTCGTCGGCCCCGCCAATGGCGCAGCTCAGGGTGGCGCAGACCTGCAGGTGGTACTTCCCCGTGGGCAGGGCCTGATAATAGCTGTAAAAGCTCATCACCCCGGCCACTTCGGTGGCGGTAAGACCCAGAATCCGGCCTATTTCCTCTTGTCGTTCGGGGCTGATCCAGCCCTCTTCCTGCTGCACCCGGCGCAGCATAGGCATCAAGGCTGCCCGCCGGCCTTGGGGGGTGTCGGGGTACTGGGCGAACACCTCCTGCAGCCATTCCTGTTTGTCGTCAAAAAATCCCATACTCCTCCACAAAGCTCATCGGTCCACATCCCCCATCACCGGGTCGAGCGAAGCGATGACCACCACCATATCGGCCATCTGCACACCTTTACAGGCATAGGGCAGGCTCTGCAAGTTCACAAAGCTGGGGGCCCGCACCTTAACCCGGTAAGGCATGGAGCCTCCATCGGAGACGATGTAGTAGCCCAGCTCCCCTCGAGCGCTCTCGGTGGGTACGTACACCTCGCCCAAGGCCGGGTGGAAGCCCTCGGTCACCAGTTTGAAGTGGTAGATAACCGCCTCCATCGAGGTTTCCAGCAGGTGGCGCGGGGGCAGGGAAATCTGGGGGTTGGGGTCGCGGATGGGCCCGGGCCCCAAGGCCTCGAGGCGCTCCACCGCCTGGCGGATGATCTTGACCGACTCGCGCATCTCTAGGATGCGGATAATCATGCGGTCGAAGACATCCCCCCCGTGCAAAACTGGCACGTCGAAGTCGTAGGTCTCGTAGCCGGCATAGGGATAGGCCTTGCGCACATCATAGGCCACCCCCGAGGCCCGTAGGCTACCCCCGGTGAGGGAGAGGTTGATGGCCACCTCGGGAGGAATCACCGCCACGCCACGGGCCCGCTCGTAGAAGATGGGGCTCTCACGGAACAGCCCCTCGTACTCGTCGATGCGGGCTGGCATCTGGGCGATGAACTTTTTGACCTCACCCAAGAACTCCGGTGGCAGGTCTTCCTTAAGCCCTCCGATGCGGATGTAGTTGTGGTGGAAGCGCTGGCCCGAGACCCACTCAAACAGATCCAACACCGCCTCGCGCTCGCGGAAGGCGTAGAAGAAAGGGGTAAGTGCGCCAAAATCCAAAAGCCCGGTACCCAAAAAGACTAGGTGGGAAGCGATGCGGGAAAGCTCGTTGAGCATGACCCGAATAGCCTGGGCCCGCGGCGGCACCTCGGCTCCCACCAGCTTCTCCACGCTCAGGGCATAGGCCAGATCGTGGGCGAAGCTGTGTAGATAATCCATGCGGGGGGTGTAGGTGATGCACTGGGTGTAGGTGCGGTACTCCATGTTTTTCTCAAAGCCGGTATGGAGATACCCAATGTGGGGGGTGAGGCGCAAAATCTGCTCACCGGAAAGATCCACCACCACCCGCAGCACCCCGTGGGTGGAGGGGTGCTGGGGCCCTACGTTGAGGGTCATCACCTCGGACTTCAACTCCGGGGCCTCGGCGATCTCGTAGGCCTCGACCGAAGGGCTGTGCAGACTGCGGGGGTCGCGTACCATCAACTGCCTCCTTTGACCACCTTCTGCACCTCGGCGGCCATATCCTGGTAGCCCTTGCGGGTACCGCCCCGCCAGCCGGTCATCCCAGGTTTATTCCCCGCCAGACCAGCCCGAAAGGCCTCGGGGTCAATGAAGCGGCCTTCCTTGAACAGGGTGGGGGTCTCCCCCAGAGGAAAATCTTTGCGCAGAGGGTAGCCCTCGAGGTCTTCTGGGGTAAGGATTTTACGCAGGTCGGGATGCCCCTCAAAGCGAATGCCAAACATGTCGTAGACCTCTCGCTCGAGGTAGTCGGCTCCGCGCCACAGATCGGTCAGGCTGGGCAGCACCGGCTGGGCTTCCGGCACATATACCCGGATGAACACCCGGCTGCCATCGCCCTCCTGGTACCCCGGCAGCGAGACCAGCTCATAGACCACGCAGAAGCGCTCCGGCTTGGGGCTGGGGTAGGTAAGGTAGTCGATGCCCACCACGTCGGCCAGGTAGTTCCAGCCCTGGGCCTTGAGTTCTGCCATCAGGGGTTTGAAGGCCTCCTTGGGCACCACCACCCAGGTATTACCGTGGGCCTCCTCGAGGCCCCAGCCTTGGGCCAATGCTTGCTCTTTGAGTTGCTCCAGTCTTCGCATGGGCACCTCGCTTAGCGCCTCCAGGCCTCAACCTTGGGCAGCTTCCGGCCCTGATCGTCGCGGGCCTTACCCTGGATTTTCTTCTGCAGCTGCATCACCGCGTAGATCAGGGCCTCAGGGCGGGGCGGGCAGCCTGGCACAAACACGTCGACCGGCACCACGCTGTCTACGTTTTGCACAATGGCGTAGTTGTTGAACATCCCCCCCGAGCTCGCGCAGGCCCCCATGGAGATAACCCACTTGGGATCGGGCATCTGGTCGTAGACCCGCCGCATCACCGGGGCCATCTTCTTAGAAAGCCGCCCGGCCACAATCATCACATCGGCCTGACGGGGGCTGGCCCGGAAGACCTCCGAGCCAAAACGGGATAGGTCGTTTCGGGCATCGGTGGAGGCCATCATCTCGATGGCGCAGCAGGCTAAGCCGAAGGTGGCTGGCCACAGGGAGTTGGAACGCCCCCAGGCGATGAGCTTCTCCAGGGTGGTGAAAAGCACACCCTCGGCCTCGAGTTCCTGCACGTCTTTGGTAAACAGATCGGCAATACTTGCCATACCTCTCCTTCCCTAGTGCCACTTCAGAACACCTTTGTACCACTCGTACAAAAAGCCCACCAAAAGGAGCAGCGTAAAAGCCACAAGCCCTACGAAGCCCACCACCCCCAAGGCCCCCGCACTAACCGCATAAGGCCACAAAAAGGCCACCTCTACATCGAAGATGATGAAGAGCATGGCCACCGCGTAGAAATGTACCGGAAAGCGCTTGACCTCCCCTGCCGGGTCGTTGCCCGACTCATAGGGCATCAGCTTAAAGCGCCCTCCCTTCTTGGGGCCTAGCAAGGCCCCCACCCCCACGGCCAGCACCGCAATGCCTACCGCCACCGCCAGGTAAACCAAGAGAGCCAGATACTCCGTTATGGGTGACATGTGCCTCCTGTTCGGCGAGCCAGCTTGTGCCAGTCTTCACGAGAACGCCCAGACCCGGCACCTTGCCCGCACTTCTGCCGCCAACATCTTACACTTCCCGCTGGCCCACGCAACTGCCGTTCTGTGTTCATGTTAGTTTGGAATGGGTTTCAACATTGTAAAAGCCCATACGGTGTAGGGCAGGCCAAGGATTGTTCCGACCTGCCCCTGAGTAGACATTCTAGTTAGCTTTGGATAAGCTTTCCGTGAAGGCTTATCCGTAACGCTTATCCAGCAGAGGAGGCCCCTCCAGAGTGGCCACCGCCTCGATGGCGTCGAAGCGAAGCCCGGTGCTCTGCTGCAAAGCCGGGCCCAACTGAGGGGGCACCGCCTCGGCTTTGATACGCAGGGTGAGCTTGTCGGTTCCCCCTTCCTTGGTCTCCACCACCACCTGGGCTCCACCGCGAGGGTCGAGGCCAAAGGCCATCAGCAGCGGGGCCAGCTCGGTAGGATAGAGCTTGACCCCCTTGACCTTGACCATCAGATCGGTACGGCCAATCACCCCCCGGGGCAAGCAGACCCGCCCTTCCCGGCGGGAAACCACCGCCAGATCGCCGGTGCGGAAGCGAACCATGGGCATCAGGGTACGGGAAAGCGAGGTTACCACCAGCTCACCTTTTTCCCCCTCGGGCGTCGGTTCTAAGGTCTCGGGATCAAGCACTTCCAGGATGGCCATCTCCGGTATCTCCCACAGGCCGTTTTTCTCTAAGCTTTCCCCCGCCACCACCCCCAGCTCGGAGGTGCCATAGGCGTCTACGGCTACCCCCCCGAGGGCCTGCTCGAGCCTCTCCCGGTAGCCTGGCACCGAGGTAAAGGGCTCGCCCCCGGCCAAGAGGAGCTGGAACCGCCCCCCTGCCTGGGCAATCTTGAGGGCAAAACTGGGGTTGCAAACCAGCACCTCAAAACCATACTGCTGTTGCAGTTGGGCGATGCGCTCCGCCTCGCCAGGGCCATGGGGCAGCACCATGGCCCCCGCCCGCTGCAAGGCTTCGTGGAAAAGCCAGCCACCAGCAAAAACGTGGTAGCCAAAGGCCACCAATACCCTCTTGCCCGCCACGCCTAGACGGCGCATCTGGCCCGCCAGGGCCTCAGCCTGGTAGGCCACGTCCTCGGGCGAGAGGTACTCGGGCATCCAGCCAATGGCCGGGCTAGGGGTCAGGTGCATCAGGGCAGCCCCGGCGGGCGGCTGGGGGTGGGCCTGAAGGTAAGCCAGCCACTCCTGGCGGGTAGTCAGGGGTAGGCAGGAAAGGGTCTCAAGGCTGATCTCACGCGGATCAATCGCGCTGAGTTTTTGTGCATACACCGGGTGCTTTTGTGCAGCCGCAATCACCTCACGCAAGCGTTGGCTTCGATCCATACCGGGGCTCCTTTCAAAACATTACCGCCCCGATTATACGCTCCAGCGCTATATCCCAGGTTCGGAGGTGCAAACCACTTAGTCGAAAAGGTCGAAAAGCCGGCTCAGTTTGCTCTTCTTTTTGCCGTAGCGCTTATAGTGCTCATCGTCGTCGGTATCGTAGGGGTTGCGCGGGGGAAGAGGTGGCTGTGCACGGCGGTAGCGCTCGAGTTCGGCCTCGTACTCTTGCTCATACTGCCGCACCTGGCCCAGCAATTTTTCCAGCTCCCCCCCATCTAGCCAAACCCCCCGGCACTTGGGGCAGATGTCTATGAGCACGCCGCTACGCTGAACTTCATTCATCCCGGTCTGACAGTTAGGGCAAATCAACAAGGGCATAACTCCTCCCCTTTTAGGCTCGCAAAAAGCAGGCCACGAAAAACAGGGCCAGTGCACCTTTCCCTACCCCAAAGCTAGCGCTTGAGCAGCTCCAGGGCCACCCACAACCCCAAACGACGCTCGGTACTCTCCAGGTCGCCCAGCATACCCTTGAGTTGCTCTAAGCGATAGTAGACGCTTTGCCGGCGCACCCCCAAGCGGCGGGCCGTCTGGGCGATGTTGAACTGGGAGGCCAGAAGGGCCTCGAGGGTCGAGAGCAGGGTCGAGCGTGGGCGGCTAGGCAGGGTTAGCAGGGGGCCAAGCTGGCTCTGGACAAAGCTTTGGTCGCGCCCGGTCTCGATCAAAGCCTCCAGCAAGGGATGCAATAGGGGCACCTCCCCACCCAGCCCAGGCCGCAGGATGCGCTCGTGGGCCGCACGGGTAAGCTCGGCAAAGCGAACCTCGGCGCGAAAGACCAGAAGGGGAAACTGCAGCATACGGGCCGTTTGCAGCATCTCAGGGGGCACTTCCCTGAGCCACTGCACCAGCTCGAGAACCAGCCCACCCACCCCGGCCTCGACCAGCGAGCGCACATAGGCCACCTGGGCCTCGGGGGTAGCCCGGGCAAGCTCGAGGCCGGTGGAAAGCAAAAGCTCGCCCCCTGAGAGCAGCCGGGCCACGTCCAGCACCTCAGCTACGTGCACCCAGGTGATGGGGGCCTCGAGCCGGGCTTCTCCCGACAATAGCTCTGCTCCGGCAAAAGCGGGTAGCTCCAGGATTTGCCGTAGGGTGGGCAGGCTCATGGCTGAACAAGACACCAGGCTATCGCGAAGGAACACATTTTTAGTTGGAGCAAAAGATGTAGGCCTATCCAGGGCATTGCCTTCAATCCGCAGGCTCAACCGCTTTAGCCCTTCGCCTCAAGGCCCCGGCAACGCAACCATTAGCCCTGTTCCAGTATCCAGCGCATGGTCTTGTCGGCCAGCCGATCCAGGGCCTGCACCGCCAGCTCGAGGTGCTCCTCCTTGGTGTCCTCGATTTTGTTGTGGCTGATGCCGTGTAGGCTCTGCACAAACAGCATCACCGTGGGGATGCCCGCCCGGGCCACCTCGGCGGCGTCGTGCAGCGGCCCCGAGGGCAGGCGGTAGGAAACCCCCGCCACCTCGCGGATGGCCTCGTCGCACAGCTCGATGAGGGTGGGATGGAAGGGAATCGGCTCGATATTCCAGATACGGCTCCACTCCACGGTGCAGCCCTCCTCGCGGGCGAAGCGCTCGCTGGCCTCGCGGGCCTCGGCCAGCATCTGGGCCAGAATGCCGGGGTCGAGGTCGCGCTGATCCAAGGTGCACTCGCAGCGGCCCACCACCGCGGTCACGATGCCGGGAAAAGTTTTTACGCTACCCATGGTGCAAACTGCATCGGGGTGCTTCATGGCAATAGGGCGAATCTCCAGCGCCAGCTTGGCCGCTGCCGCCAGGGCATCCCGCCTGCGGTTCATGGGGGTCGAACCGGAGTGGGCCTCCTGGCCATAGAAGGTGATCTGGTGGCGTTCAACCCCCTTGGTGCCCAGCACTACCCCCAGGGGTAGGCCCTTATCTAAGAGCACCGGGCCTTGCTCGATGTGGAGCTCGAGGTAGGCCGCAGCGTTCTTCTGCTCGGCTTGGGCCTCGGGAAAGCGGTCTATCTCCACCCCGCAGCGCCTCAGGGCATCCTCCAGGCGGATGCCGTCCTTGTCGGTGCGGCCCCGGTCGGCCTCGATGGTGTGCGTGCCGGCAAAGGCCGAGGAACCCAGTAGGCTGCGACCAAAACGGGCCCCCTCCTCGTCGGCCCAGTCCACCAGGCGCACGGTAACCGGGGGGTTGCCCCGGTACTCCTGGGCGATGCGGCGCAGCACCTCGAGGCCAGCCAGCACATTCAAGCAGCCATCCAACCACCCCCCATTAGGCACGGAGTCCAGATGACCGCCGATCAAAAGGGCCTTCTCGCGCTGTCCCGGCAGGGTCACCCAGTTGTTGCCTGCCGCGTCGTAGTGCTGCTCGACAGGTAAGCCCTTCAGCTTAGCGTTGAACCATTCGCGCGCTTTGAGCCAGGTATCGGTCCAGGCAACCCGCTGGGCCCCGTTTTCATCGCTGGTGAGTTCCCGTAGTTCCTTGAGTTCGGCAATGGTGCGTCTGGGCTCGAGCATACCCTTCTCCTTTTGGAAAAAATGGGGGCGACCCAGGCCGCCCCCAAAGCTTCAAGCTGAGCAATTCCTGCCAACAGCCATCCCTAGGGAGCGCTTATCGGGGCTTCCCACGGCGCAGACATCTAGCGCTCGCCTAGCGGTAATCTCCGGCCCGTTTCCCGGTGGCCATCTCCCAGGGGCCATAGTCCACCGTGGCAGCTGGCGGGTCGCGGGTCAGAATGCCCTGCTCCCGCAACAGCCGCACCGAAGCCTGGTAGTCGGCAGGCACCAAGAAGCCAGCCCAGCCCTTGGCCGTAGCCCCGGCGTTGTATAGCTTGGCAATCTCGGCCATCTGCCAGGTCTGGTGCCCCTTGGCATCCGCGCGGGTACCAGAACCTTTGCAGGTGTTGCCACAGAAGGGCAGCACATACTTCTCTACCGTCTCGGCCTGGTTGGCCACTGCCCAGTTCCAACCTTGAAGGGTGGCCCGGATGAGCCGTGCGGCTACCTGGCGCCCGGTGAGGCCCGAGCCTTTGAAGTTGCGGTCGTTGAGCACCCGCTCGGTGGTGAAGATGAGGTCCTCGAGCAGGTTAATGCCCTGATCGGGCAGCTTAAACACATCGACTTTGCTCTCGTCGTAGCCCAGGCCGGCGATTTGGTTGACCTCGTTGTAAATCATGGCCGAGACCAGCTGTACCTTGTCTGGGAAAACCAAAGCTGGGTCGAAAGGATAGGTGACCGCGGTCACATCGGGGTTAGTGGCCCTGGGATCGAGCGAGCTGGTCAGGCCACACTTGCGGAACAGGGCCACCGCCGGGTACTCGTTGCCCGAGGGCCAGACCCCCACGCTTTTACCCTTGAGGTCGCGGCACAAATCCCGGATACCGGTGGACTTCAGGGCCACTAGGGTAAAGCCCGAGCGCTGGAAAATCTGGGCGATGTGCACCACTGGAATGCCCCGCTCGCGGGCGGTGAGCAGATCGGCAATCCAGGTAGTACCAAAGTCGGCAGCACCGGACTGCACCACCTGAATAGGCGACTGGTCGCCAGCAGGCAGCAGCGTGACATCCAAACCCTGGGCGCGATAGAAGCCCCGCTCCTTGGCTACGAAGAACCCGGCGAACTGCGCCTGGGGAAACCACTTGAGCTGCAGGTTCACCTTCACTAGGTTCTGCTGCGCACTGGCCAGCGATACCAGCGCAAAAACCACCAGTGCCGCGAAGACCGACCACTTCTTCATTTCTGCCTCCTTTTTGCCAGACTGCTTCAAAAGCTAGCCTAACCCAGCCCACGCACCTTCTGTCAAGCCAAGGCTTCCACCCCCTTTAGCAAGCCAAGACCTATTCCTAACGGTAGGAAACATGCCATCCAGTTAGCCTCCGCTCTATCCATGCCACCAGGTTGTACCAGGCAATGCCCACCAGCGAGGCCACAATAATGGCCGACCACACGATGTCGAAGCCGAAGCGGCCTGCCTCGATCTGAATGCGAAACCCCAGGCCCTGCCCATTGGCCCCAAAAAATTCGCCCACGATAGCCCCAATCATGGCCAGGGTGGTGCCCAGCTTGAGGGCGTTGAAGATAAAAGGGAGCGCGTTGGGCAGCCTTAGCCAGCGATACTGCTGCAGTTCCCCTGCGGCATAGGAGCGCATCAGATCGAGGGAGAGTGGGCTGACCTCGGTCAGTCCGCGGAAGGTGTTGACCACCATCGGGAAGAACACTGTGATGGCCACAATGGCGGCCTTGGAAGGCCAGTCGATACCCATCATCTTGACCAACACCGGGGCCAAGGCCACGATGGGGATGCTGCTAAAAATGGTGGCATAGGGCAACAGCCCCCGCTCCAGAAACACATATCGGCTCACCAGCAAAGCGGTTATCACCCCCAGACTACAGCCGATCAGATACCCGATCAGCGCTTCGAGCACCACCGTCTGGAAAGCATCGCGCAACAAGACATCCCGCACCGCCAGCAGGGTCGAAAGCACCCGGCTGGGGGTGGGAATGAGGCCTGGGGGTACCTGGTAGGCCCGCAGCCAGGCCTCCGCCAGGATCAGGATCAGCAAAAGGGTCAGGGCTGCCGGGGTGAAGCCGACAAGGGGATTGGGGGTGTGGGCAAACTGCTGGGCCACCCGGCCAAGGCCCAACAAAGCCAGAAGCCCCCCCAAGACGAGGAGCAGTTTATGCCCCTGGGAGGCTGGCTCGAGCTGATGCCACCAAGCCGCGATGAACCAAAGCAGCAAGGCAAACCCCACCAGCAGCAAGGCCCAACCCCAAAGAGCCGAGGGCCGCGCCAGACGGGGTGGAAGCATCACCGCCCCCCTCCTTCCCGCTGCGGCACCCGGCGCCATGGGGTAGCCAGATGCTCGACCCAGTTCACCAAGGCCACCAACAGGATGCCCAGTGCGGCTGAGGAGAGCATGATGACCCACATGGCCACCACATCCGAGGCCCTCGAGTTTTCCGCCAGCATCTTGCCAATACCCTGGAAGCTGATGGTGGAAATCTCGGCCACTATCGCTCCTATCAGCGCCGCCGTCATGGCCACCTTGAAAGCGGTAAACAAATAGGGCACCGAGGCCGGGAAGCGCAGCTTGAGGTAGGTCTGCCAGCTACTGGCATTGTAGGTTTTCATCAGGTCCAGGCTGAGGGGGTCGGGGCTTTTGAGCCCCTTAGCCACCCCTATGGTGATGGGGAAAAAAGCAATGTAAGCCGCAATGATGGCCTTGGGCAACCAGCCTTGCACCCCATACTGGCCCAACACCACCACCAGCATGGGGGCAATGGCGATGATGGGCACGGTCTGCGAGGCTACAATCCAGGGCAGAAGCGAGCGCTCGAAGGCCCGGGAAGCCACCATCCCAATGGCAAAAAAGAACCCCAGCATGGCTGCTAAAAGCAGGCCCACCAGGGTCTCGAGAGCCGTCACCGCCGCGTTGAGGGGAATGGCGCTCTGAGAGTTGAGAGGAAACATCAGGTTGCCAAAGCCCTGCCAGAGCTGCTGTGGCGAGGGCAGCACGGGGCTACGCAGCTGGGTAGCACACTCCAGGGCTGTTTTGCAGGGGAGGACTGCCCCGGTGTCCAAGGCCCGCTGGGCTGCCGGAATGTTGGCCAGGTACATCAGGGGCCAGTACAACACCAACACCACCAAGGCCACCACCAGCATGGGCACCAGATTGGGCGATAGGCGCAACATCACATCCCCTTACTCGCTTACCTCGAAACCGTGCCCCTTGCGCAAGGCCTCGCGCACCAGGGTGGCGATCTCGAAGAAGCGGGTGGTCTCGCGGGTCTCGAAGTTGCGCGGCTGCGGCAGGTCCACCGGGATCACGGTCTCGATCTTGCCGGGGCGCGGGGTCATGACCACGATGCGCGTGGAGAGGAACACCGCCTCGGGGATGGAGTGGGTGACGAAGATGATGGTCTTGCCGGTCTCGCGCCACAGCCGCAAGAGCTCGAGGTTGAGGTTCTCCCGCGTGATCTCGTCGAGCGCGCCGAAGGGCTCGTCCATGAACAGGAGCTGCGGGTCGAAGGCCAGCGCGCGGGCGATGCTCACCCGCTGCTGCATCCCGCCCGAGAGCTGCCAGGGGTAGTGGCGGGCGAACTTCCCCAGCCCCACCAGCGCCAGCATGCGCTCGGCGCGGGGTTTGTGCTCGGCCTTGGGCACGCCCATCACCTCCAGCGGCAGCATCACGTTCTGCAGCACGGTGCGCCACTCCATCAGGGTAGGGGCCTGGAAGACGTAGCCGTAGGCCCGGCTCTTGCGCGCCTCCTCCGGGGTCTTTCCCCCGATTCGAATGCTGCCCGCACTGGGCTGGATCAGATCGGCCAACAGGCGCAACAGGGTGGTTTTGCCGCAGCCCGAAGGCCCAATCAGGCTGATGAACTCGCCCTGGGCAATCTCGAGGTTGGCTTCCTTCAAGGCCACCGTACCGTTGGGGAAAACCATCGAAACGTCACGCACCGAAACCAGCGTAGCGCCGGGTGGTGCTGGAACTTGGGGATGAGGGGTATGCGGTTGCTTCATCATGCGTTCCTGCCTAGCTGTGCTTGCTGCCGGTAAGGGCCGTGGTAAACCCCAGGCCCATGTAGACACCCCCGGTAATCCAGCGCCCCCGGGCGGCCAGATGGGGGATATGGGCCTTCTGCCGTAGCCAGTGCCCCAGCGAACTGGACAACAAGGCATAGGTACTATCGCTGAGTAGGGCCAGGGAGATGAACACCAGCCCTAAAAACAAAAACTGAAGCCACGCCGCCCCACGCGCCGGGTCTACAAACTGGGGCAAGAAGGCCAAAAAGAATAGCGCTGTTTTGGGGTTGAGGGCGTTGACCACAAAGCCTTGCCAGAAGATTTGCGGCAGAGACTGGCGCCTGAGGAGGCTGGGCTCGAGGGGTTCGCGGGCCAACCAGGTGCGTAGGCCTATGTACACCAGATAGGCCGCCCCAGCAAACTTGACCAGGTTGAAAAGCAAAGCGCTGGAAAAAAGGAGGGCTGAAAGACCCAGGGTAGCCATCAAAACGTGTACCATCCCCCCACACTGGATTCCCGCCACGCTGGCCAAGCCCGCTGCCCGCCCTTGCGAGAGGCTCCGGGTAACGATGTAAACCACTGCTGGCCCTGGAATTACCAGCAGGGCCAGGCTGGCCAGGACGAACAGTAGAAGTTGCTCCGACGGTATCAGCATCCAAATCCCTTCCCGCTACCCTTTACCGAAGTGTGCAGCTCTGTAGGAACACCCGTCATTGTACCCGGCCCGGTCGGTCTCGCTGCAGCCACTCCCCAACCCCTGCTTCAGAAGTACACTGGCTCCCGCCGCAGGAAGCGGCCCCACCCTTTCTGGCCCACAAACTGGCCATCCCTGACCGCCAACCGGCCCCGCACCGTCACGTGGACGGGTCGGCCGTCGATCTCAAAGCCTTCAAAGCCGTTGTAATCGTTGTTCACACTTTGGGTGGCCACCGAAATCCGGCCCCGGTAGGTGGGGTCGTAGACCACCAGGTCGGCGTCGCTGCCCACCGCGATGGTGCCCTTCCGGGGAAACAGGCCAAAGAGCTTGGCCGCTTTGGTGCTGGCCGCGTCCACAAAGCGGTGGATGTCCAAGGAACCCCGGCTCACCCCATAGGTGTAGAGCAGGTTGACCCGGTCCTCGATGGCGGGAATACCGTTGGGAATAGCGGTAAAGGCATCCCTGCCCAGCAGTTTCTGCTCGGTATCAAAGGGGCAGTGGTCAGTGCCCACGGTATCGATGAAGCCCTGGGCCAGGGCATCCCACAGCGCTTTCTGGTTGCGCTTGTCGCGCAAAGGCGGCGACATGATGTACTTCATGGCCTCCACCCCGCCCCGCTCGGCATAGGTTTTGTCCAGCAGGAAGTGGGGGATCACCGATTCGATGTAGATGGGCACCCCTCGAGCCTTGGCCCGCAGGGCCGCTTCCAGGGCCGGCTGGCAGGAAAGGTGTACCACATAGCCGGTGGCCCCGGTGTTTTCCAGAAAGGTGGCGAAGCGGTTGGTGCCCTCAGCCTCCACCGACTCGGGCCGGCTGGGTTCGTGCCACTCGGGGCCGGTCTTGCCCTCGCGCAAAAGCTTCTGCTGCAACTGCCCGACCAACTCGGCGTTCTCGCAGTGGGCAGTGACGATTACCCCCAGCTCCTTGGCCAAGCACATGGTCTGGTACATCTCGCCGTCTTCCACGCCGAAGAAGTTCTTGTACGACAGGAAAATCTTGAAGCTGTTGATGCCGTCGGCCACAATCTCGCGAAGCTGGGCCTCGGTCTTGGGGTCGTACTTGGTGACCGACATGTGGAAGGTGTAGTCGCAGTAGCTGTGGCCCTCGGCCTTACCCTTCCAGAGGTGGTAGCCCTCGAGGGCATCGTCGGCCCGGCTGGGGCAACACATCTCGATATAGGTGGTGGTGCCCCCCATCAAAGCCGCCTTGGAGCCAGTCTCGTGGGTATCTTTGGCAAAGGTGGCCATGAAGGGCAGGTAGATGTGCACGTGGGGGTCGATGAAGCCAGGAAAAACATACTTGCCCGTAGCGTCGATGACCTCTGTTCCCGGCGGGGCCTCCAGGTTCTGGCCGATGCGGGTAATGGTCTCGCCCTCGGCGTAGATATCGGCTTTATAGCGGCTATCTGCAGTGACGATTTCACCGTTTTTGATCAGCAGTCCCATGCACTCCTCCGTTTGTCGCTTCCCTACAGCCAAGCCTTGGCCCTCCTTCAGGTAAACACCCCGCGGTAAATCTGGGTCAACGAGATGCTCCCACCCAAGCAGGCTAGGCTTATAAGGCCATCCCCAGCCAGGTCCTGCTCCTGCCAATGCCCTTCTTCATCGCGCCAGCAGTGCCGAACCAGCAGCGTATCCTGATCCACGATGAGGTAGGTCCTAAGCGAGGGTAAGCGGATGTACTCGAGCTTCTTTTCCCTCAGATCCACAACAGCCGTGGAAGGCGAAAGCACCTCCACCAATAGGCAAGGCTCGGTCTCGTAATACTCGTCAGGCAGTTCCTTGCCACACACCACCATCACGTCAGGGTAGTAGATGGCCTTTTCCGTATCGCTGGCCCTAGACTGGCCTATGAAAAGCTTCATATTCGCCTGGTAAACCCGGCAACCCGGCGAGGCCAACGATAGAAAATGGGCAGCGATGTTTAAGGCAATTCGGTTGTGCCGGCTGCTGCTGCCCGCCATAGCGTAGACCTGGCCACACACATACTCACGGCGCACCGGAGAAGACCGCTCGCTTTGGAGGTACTCCGCAACCGTAACGAACCTGGGCAATGGCTTCAGCATAGACCTAGTCTAGCGCTCCCAAAGCGACTTCCCGGCCAGACAGACACCGCCTAGTAGGGCAAGCCCGTCTAGTGAATCTCAATCCCCACTTCCTCCCGGTAGCGCTGCATGGCCTCCCAATCGGTACCCACCTCGGGACGGGCCTTGGTGAGCTGATCCCAGGTAATGCTTTCGCGGCCCGAGGGCACCTCCACCATCTGAATACAGCCCTCCACCGGGCAGACGTTGTGGCACAGCCGGCAGCCCACGCAGTCCTCCTCGCGCACCACAGGCTGCGGACGGTTGGTCACCGCTTGATGCTTGCCATTGCTGCGCAGGTCGTAGGCGTAGGGCTGTACCCGGTTACCATCCGCGTCCACCAGGTCGATGCACTGGTGGGCGGTATCGTTGCAGGCCACGTAGCACAAGTTGCACTGGATGCACTTCTCCGGGTCGATGCGGGCCACCGCGCGGAAGGAGAGGTCGAAATCTTTGAAATCGGAGATGCGTGGCAGGCTTTTGCCCACCACCTCGGCCACGGTCTTGAAGCCCTTGGCATCCATCCAGGCATTGAGGCCATCGACCAGATCCTCGATGATGCGAAAACCGTAGTGCATCACCGCGGTGCAAACCTGGAGGCTCGAGGCGCCCAAAAGCAAAAACTCAGCCGCATCCTTCCAGGTGGAGATGCCGCCCATACCGGAGATGGGCACCCCCGAGCGCCGCACCACCTCGTCCACCCCTAGCGAGGAAAGCAGGTTGAGGGCGATGGGCTTAACGGCAGGCCCAGCATACCCCCCGTGTCCTCCTTTACCCCCGATGCTGGGCACGATTTCAAAGGTATCCAGGTCGACCCCAATGATGGAGTTGATGGTGTTGATCAGGCTAAGGCCGTTAGCCCCAGCAGCAATTGCTGCCCGCGCTGGCGGCACCACCGAGGCCACGTTGGGGGTGAGCTTGACGATGACCGGGATTTTGGCCACATCCATCACCCAGCCGGTGATCTGCTGGCAGTACTCGGGCACCTGGCCCACCGCGCTGCCCATCCCCCGCTCGCTCATCCCGTGGGGGCAGCCGTAGTTGAGCTCAATGCCATCGGCCCCGGTATCCTCGATTCTCAGGATGATGTCCCGCCAGGCCTGGGGGGTAGACTCCACCATGGCCGAGACGATCACCGCCCGGTCGGGCCAGTGCCGCTTCACATCGCGGATTTCCCGCAGGTTGACCTCGAGGGGCCGGTCGGAGATGAGCTCCACATTGTTGATGGCCAGCATCTTCTGGCCGCCGTAGTGCCAGGCCCCGTAGCGGTTGGAAACGTTGAGCACCGGCGCCCCAATGGTCTTCCAGACCGCCCCTCCCCAGCCGGCCTCAAAAGCCCGGTGCACCTGTGCCCCGGAGTTGGTGGGCGGGGCCGAGGCCAGCCAGAAGGGGTTAGGGGACTTAATGCCAGCGAAGTTGATCCGAAGATCTGCCATATGGACACTCCTTTCGCCCTGGGTCTTAGGCCGAGGATCACCTGCCTAGTCGGCCGCCGCACCCACACTGGAGGTGAGCCTGCGGTGAATGGCGAAAGCCGCCATCTTGCCGTCCTGCACAGCCATCACCGTGGAGGCCGCACCTTTGGCCCGCACGCAGTCGCCCCCGGCATAGACCTTGGGCAGGCTGGTCTCGAAATCGTCGTTGACCTTGATGTAGCCTTTCTCGGTCTGCAAGCCCAGCACCTGGGCTAGGGTGGGCTTTTCCTGGCCGATGGCCTTGACCACCTGGTCGCAGGGCAGCACAAACTCCGACCCTGCCACCGGCCTGGGGGCCGGGCGGCCCGAGGCGTCGGGCTCGCCTAGCGCCATGCGCACACAGCGCAGGCCCACCACCTGCCCTCCCTCGCTGAGCACCTCCACCGGCTGGGTCAGGAAGCGGAACTCCACCCCTTCGTTCTTGACAAAGCTGTACTCGTGGGGGTAGGCGGTCATCTCCTTTTCGCTGCGCCGATAGACCACGGTGACCCGCTCGGCCCCCATCCGCTTGGCAATGGTGGCGCAATCCATCGCAGTATTGCCCGCGCCAATCACCGCCACTTGCCTCCCTACCCAGAGCCGATACGGGTTCAGCTTGGCGGCTTCGATGAACTCGAGGCCATCCACTACCTGCTCCTCCCCGGGAATCCCCAGCGCGGGTACTGCCCCCAGGCCGATGCTCAAAAAGACCGCATCGAACTGTACCCGCACCTCCTCCCAGGAAAGGTTGCGGCCCAGCTCCATCTGGGTTTTGATCGTCACCCCCAGCCGCCGCACCATCTCCACCTCGGCCAAGGCCACCCCCACCGGCTCCCGCAGCCCGATGATGCCGTAGGTAGAAAGCCCCCCGGCCAGTTCACGCTTTTCAAAAACGGTCACGCTGTGGCCCAGCTTGGCCAGCTCACCCGCACAGGTCAGGCCGGCTGGCCCCGCCCCAATGACCGCAACCTTCCTTCCCGTGGGGGAGCCGGGCTTGAAAACATCCATCCCCCGTTCGTAGACGTAATCCGTGGCGTAGCGCTGCAGGCGCCCGATGGCGATGGGCCGGTGTTCGGCACCCAACACACAGGCCCCCTCGCATAGCTCCTCCACTGGGCAGACCCGAGCACAGGTGGCGCCCATCAGGTTAGCCTCGAGGATGGTACGGGCTGAACCTACCAGGTTACCGCTAGCGATCTTCTTGATGAACTTGGGGATATCGATGTGGGTAGGACAGGCGTGGGTACAGGGGGCATCGTAGCAGTACAGACAGCGGTGGGCCTCTACCAACGCCTCATGGTCGGTGAGAGGGGGTAGGTACTCGGCAAGAACTTCCTCTGGCTTGATAATCTGCACGCTTCCTCCTTTCGGGCAGGGGGCATAAAAGCGAAGAACCCTCTTGGTGATGTTGAAATCACTAAGAGGGTTCGCGCTCTCGCTGGAGCCGATTTAACCCTAAAACGGGCTTTCTGCTTGCAATATACAGGGCTAGTTTGCCCCTTGTCAAGGGCACATCGCCGCTTAAGGCGGCCTGGGGCTATACAGTGCTTTGTAATAAGTTGCAGACTTGTTTTTCTGCTAAAAAAGAAAATTGCGGGGCATTTTCCGTCTTGACTCAAAATGGTTTATGCTATATACGTATTACATGGCACTCAAAAAAACTAAAGCTTACAAGAAAGCCATCCTAGAGTTCCTAGTGGACGTCGTCACCGGTGCCGCGGCGGCCATTGTGCTGGTGGCCCTCACCCTGCTGATTCCCGGAGCCTAAAATTTCCCCACGTAAAGGCCCCAATATCTATGTGCAAAGAGTTGGAAGGAGTACAAGCACAGTACCTTATTACTTCCCGAACCTAGAGTAGACGAGTACCTGCGGGCCTCATTGGTGCTGGGCAACGTCCACCGGGTCGAACGAATCCCAAGCCTGCCGCCACCTTGAAGTGAGCATGGCCAAAGCCCCTTGAGCATGCTAGGCTCAAGTAGCCTAAGTGTAAGATTTGACCCTATCCCAGCAGCCATAACCTATAGAATCAGAATTGCCTATCGCTCCCAGCCGGGCGCGTGAGCGATCTGCCTTAGGCGGAACATAGGAGATGCAGACCATATGCGTTTAGAACTGCCGGTCATTCCTCTCAGAAACACTGTAATCCTGCCGCATACCACCACACCGGTAGACGTAGGCCGTGTCAAAAGCAAGCGTGCAGTCGAGGAGGCTATGGGAGCCGACCGGCTGATTTTCTTGGTGGCCCAGCGCGACCCGGAGGTTGACGACCCCGGCCCTGCCGACCTCTACCCATGGGGGGTTCAAGCTGTGGTCAAGCAGGCCATGCGCCTGCCCGATGGCACCCTACAGGTAATGGTGGAGGCCCGGGCCCGGGCAGAGGTCAAGGACTATATCGTGGGGTCTTTCCTGCGAGCCAGAGGCGAGGTCTACACAGAAATCCCCCCCACCGACGAGGCCGTGGCTCGAGTGCTGGTCGAGGAAATCAAGGATGCCTTCGACAAGTACGTGGCCAACCACAAGTCGTTGCGGCTGGATCGCTACCAGCTCGAGGCCCTACGGGGCACCACCGACCCGGCCATACTGGCCGATAGCATTGCCTACCACGCCACCTGGACGGTGGCCGAAAAGCAGGAAATCCTCGAGCTCATCGAGATTGAAGCCCGGCTCAAACGGGTTCTAGCCCTGCTCAACCGGGACATCGAGCGCTTCGAGCTAGACAAGCGGGTGGCCCAGCGGGTCAAAGAGCAGATGGACACCAACCAGCGCGAGTACTACCTGCGCGAGCAGATGAAGGCCATCCAGAAAGAGCTGGGGGGCGAGGAAGGGTTCAACGACCTCGAGGCCCTGCGCAAGAAAATCGAAGAAGCCGGGATGCCCGAGGTGGTGCGCACCAAGGCCCTCAAGGAGCTGGACCGGCTGGAGCGCATGCAACAGGGCAGCCCCGAGGCCACCGTGGCCCGCACCTACCTCGAGTGGCTCACCGACGTACCCTGGAACAAGGCCGACCCCGAGGTGCTGGACATTGCCCATACCCGTAAAATCCTGGACGAAGACCACTTCGGCCTGAAGGATGTGAAGGAGCGCATTCTGGAGTACCTGGCGGTACGCCAGTTGACCCAGAACCTCGAGGTGCGGGGTAAGGCCCCCATCCTGGTGCTGGTGGGGCCCCCGGGGGTGGGCAAGACCTCGCTGGGCCGTTCCATCGCCCGCAGCATGAACCGCAAGTTTCACCGCATCTCGCTAGGGGGTGTGCGCGACGAGGCCGAGATTCGCGGCCACCGCCGCACCTACATCGGGGCCATGCCGGGCAAGATCATCCACGCCATGAAGCAGGTGGGGGTTATCAACCCGGTCATCCTGCTAGACGAGATCGACAAAATGAGCTCAGACTGGCGCGGCGACCCGGCCAGCGCCATGCTGGAGGTGCTCGACCCCGAGCAAAACAACACCTTCACCGACCACTACCTGGACGTGCCCTACGACCTCTCTAAGGTCTTCTTTATCACCACTGCTAACACCCTCCAGACCATCCCCCGGCCCCTTTTAGACCGGATGGAGGTCATTGAAATTCCCGGCTACACCACTTTTGAGAAGTCGGCTATTGCCCGGCAATACCTCTGGCCCAAGCAGGTGCGGGAAGCCGGAATGGAGGGCAAGATGGAGGTTACCGAGGCCGCCATCCTACGGGTCATCAGCGAGTACACCCGGGAGGCTGGGGTGCGGGGCCTCGAGCGCGAGCTAGGCAAGATCGCACGCAAAGGGGCCAAGCTCTGGCTGGAGGGACCCTGGGAAGGCACCCGCCTGGTCGACGCCGCCGACCTGCCTCAGTACCTGGGCATTCCTCGCTTCCGTCCGGATAAGGCTGAGACCGAGCCCCAGGTGGGCGCGGCCCAGGGCCTGGCCTGGACACCGGTAGGGGGAACCCTGCTCACCATCGAAGTCGCCGCGGTACCCGGCAGCGGCAAGCTCTCCCTCACTGGCCAGCTCGGCGAGGTGATGAAGGAGTCGGCCCAGGCCGCCCTTACCTACCTGCGGGCCCACGCTGCGGAATGGGGCTTGCCCGAGGACTTCCACAACAAGTACGACCTTCACGTTCACGTGCCCGACGGGGCCACGCCTAAAGACGGCCCCAGCGCCGGAATCACCATGGCTACGGCCATCGCCAGTGCCCTTAGCCGCCGCCCGGTGCGGATGGATATCGCCATGACCGGCGAGCTAAGCCTGCGGGGTAAGGTCATGCCCATTGGTGGCGTTAAGGAAAAGCTGCTGGCCGCCCACCAGGCTGGCATCCACAAAGTGGTGCTGCCCAAGGACAACGAGCCTCAGCTCGAGGAGCTGCCCAAGGAGGTGCTGGAGGGCCTGGAGATCAAGCTAGTGGAGAATGTAGGCGATGTATTGCGCTACCTTCTGCTGCCCGAACCGGCCATTCCCCCCACCGTACAGCCGGGCGAGAGCAGGCAGCAGCCTGGGGCCGGGGCCTAGACGCGCTAAAGCTGCGCTACCAGGGCCTCGAGGTAGGCGAAAAACTGTGGCCCGTAATGGGCTAGCTCATCCCCTCCGGTAACCACCAGCGGATAGGCCCAGCCCCGCTCCTCTAGCAGGCGCTGGGCCTTTTCTTTGGCTCTAGCGCGGTGGGGCTTGGGCTCATAAATGACAATCTGGGGCTTCCGGCGCACCACCTCGGCCAAGTCGGGGGAAAAGTAGCTCTGTGGCTGGTCAGCGAAGATGTTTTGTAGGCCCAGGTGGCGCAACGCCTCGCCCACATAGCTGCCCCGGCCTACGGTGATAGGCCCGCCCAGGTCGAACTCGAGGTAGACCCTGCGGGGTGGCAAGACCTGGTGCAACGCAGCATAGCGCTGGGCCAGCCGGGCAGCTAGGTGGGTAGCCGTCTCAGCCACATCCAGCAAAGCCCCCAGAAGCACCAGGTTTTCCAAAATGCCATAGGGGCTTTGGGGTAGGGGCAGGGGGAAAAAGGCCAGCCCCCGGCAGCGCAGCTCCTCCAAGAGGCCCCGCTGTACCCCTGTGGTTACCAAAACCAAATCGGGCCTAAGCGCTTCCAAAAGCGGCCAGCGTACCCGGGTATAGCTCGAGACCACCGGCAAGCGCAGCGCTCCTGCGGGCCGGTAGCAGAACGCACTACGCCCCACCAGCCGCTCGCCTAAACCCAGGGCAAAGAGGCTCTCGGTGGCGTTGGGAGCCAGCGAGACGATGCGCCTAGCGGCCAGGGGCAGCTCGAGGGGGCCCAACCAGTCGTGCACCAACCTCACCGTTGCACCTCCCGGTACCAGTGCGCCACCCGGGCCTTTAAGGTGGCGAGGTCGGCATCGTTCCAGATGACCCAGGTAGCCCGGCGAATCTTCTCTTCCTGGGGGAGCTGGCTTTGATCGCGTGCGGCAAACTCGGCCTCGCTTAGCCCGCTGCGGGCCATCGCCCGCTGCTGGCGTAGCGCACGGGGTGCCGCCACCACCAACACCCCGTCCAACGTGGCCTCGCGCCCGGTCTCGAACAAGAGGGGTATCTCCAACACCAGCAAAGGGCAGCCCTCCTGCTCGGCTTTCTCACTTTCCTCCTGCATCCTGCGGCGCACATAGGGGTGCAAAAGGGCCTCGAGGCGCCTTCGGGCCTCCTTATCGGCAAACACCCGCCGGGCCAATGCCGTGCGGTCGAGCTGGCCCTCCCGACAGGCCTCGGGGAAGGCCTGGCAGATCTGAGCCTTGAGCACCTCGGCCCCTTCGCGGGCATACTGGTCGGCATCGAGCACCCGAACCCCCAATTGGCGCAGATACTGCGCCACCGTGCTCTTGCCGCTGCCAATGTTGCCCGTAAGACCAATCCGTCGCATTCGGCCATAGCATACCCCGCTTCATGTAACGCCGGGGTGTGCCTTCTGCGCAGCCCTGGGTAGACTCTAAGTATGCCCCGGTTTTTGCTGATCGGCCTGGCCCCGCTGGCAGCTTGCTCGAGCCCAACCAGGGTGGAGTACAACCCCCCTGAGCGCAATGAGGCCGTAGCTGCCGTCAATACCGCTCGAGGGCAGCGCCAAACCTGTAACGGAACCCCTCACGACCCGGTCAGCCCCTTGCACTGGAACGGCCTACTGGGCGAGGTGGCCCGCCAGCGGGCCGAGCACATCCAACAAACCGGCGAGTTCAGCCACGACGAGGGCGCTACCCCAAACGCCTTCGCTGTGCGGGCCCAGAACAATGGCTATCGCTACCGGGAAATCCGGGAAAACCTGGCCCAGGGCTACCCTACTGTTCAAGCCGCGGTTCAGGCCTGGCTGGCAAGCACCAGCGGCCACTGCGAGACCCTGATGGCCGCCCACCTGCAGGATATGGGCATGGTTCAGCGAGGGGCGTACTGGGTGCTGGTCGTCGCCCAGCCCTACTAGCGTCTGCGACGGCGCTTTTTCTTCGGTGCAGCCTCGCTTTCAGCGTTTTCCGGGCTCCAGGAGCCAAAGTAAATCCTTTGCAGCCGCACCTTGACCGGCTTGCTAAAGCCCTTCCGTTCCTCGGGGGGGCCCACCACCCGCTTCGTGCGGGCTCGAGGGTGGCCCGAAGGTGCTTTGGGCTCGGTGGCCACCACCTTGCGGGCGCGCTGGGGCTGCCCGGCATTTTTTTTAGCCTTCGGCTTTGGCGATGAGGTTTCTTGGTTGGGTTTTTCCTTGTAAAAGCGCTCTGTGGGCGCAAAGTCGATCTGGCGGGCCGAGGGATTGGCCCCTTCAATCTCGATTTCCATTGGGTCTCCTATGCGAATCCGTCGTTTGCTGCGCAGGCCCTCGAGGGCCAGCAGGTCTTCATGATAGTGGTAATGGTCATCCCTTAGGGCCCCTAGGCGGATCATCCCCTCCACCCCATTGGGCAGGCTCACAAACACCCCAAATCCGGTCACACCCGAGACCGTGCCCTGGTAGACCTCTCCCTTGTGCGCCTGGGCCCATAGACACTGGTAGTACTTGGAAAGTTCCCGCTCGGCGTTCTCGGCAGCCCGCTCCCGCTCCGAGGTGTGCTCAGCAATTTTAGGAAAACGCCGGGCCCACTCTTCCTTTAGGGCCTGGGTAACCCGGCGGCGAAGCAGCCGGCGCAGCACCCGGTGCACCACCAGGTCGGGGTAGCGGCGGATGGGGCTGGTGAAGTGCAGGTAGTGCTCGGCAGCCAAGCCAAAATGCCCCAGGTTTTCTGCGGCATAGCGGGCCAGGCGCAAAGAGCGCAGAAGCAGGGTGGAAACCACCGGGGCCTCGGGCCGGCTCTCGGCCTGCTTGAGAATGCTCTGGAGGGCTTTGGGGGTTGGTTCGCCTCCCGGCAGGCGGTAGCCCAGTTTCTCCAAAGCCCGTACTAGCTTGCTGTAGGCCTCCTGGCTAGGGTCTTCGTGCACGCGGAACAAAGCGGGAATCTGGCGCTCGGAAAGGTGCTTGGCCACAGTACGGTTGGCCAGCAGCATCAGCTCTTCGATCAGGCTACGGGCGCGGGGCTCGCGCTGGGGAATAAGGTGCAGGTTGCCGCCTGCGTCTACCTCTACCTTGACCTCGGTGAAGTTGAAGTCGAGCGCCCCCTGGGCCAAGCGCCGCTCTTTGAGGGTCTGGGTTAACTCGAGCAGTAAGGCTAGGTCGCGCTGAAGCTCCGGGCTCCAGCCCTCCTGGGCCTGGCCGGTCTGGGCAAAAACCTCCACCTCGGGGTAGGTCAGGCGGGCCACGCTGCGGATAACCCCTTCGGCAAAGCGGTAGCCCTTAACCCGGCCCGCAGGGGTTAGCTCTACCAGCACCGAGAGCACCAGCCGATCCTCTCCCGGTTTGAGCGAGCAGATGCCGTTGGAGAGTTGCTCGGGCAGCATGGGCAACACCCGGCCTGGCAAATAGACGCTGGTTCCTCGAGCGTAGGCCTCGTGGTCGAGGGGGCTGAACTCAGGCACATAGTGCGAAACATCGGCGATGTGGATACCCACCCGGTAGTGGCCGTTGGGCAGGGTTTCGATGTGAATAGCATCGTCGAAGTCCTTGGCGTCGGGCCCGTCAATGGTAAAGACCCTGAGCCCGCGAAAATCCTCCCGCCGCTGGATTTCCTCCGGGTCTAAGTGGGCCACCTGGGCGGCTTGGGCCAGTGCCTCGGGGGAAAATACGCTGGGTAGCTCGTACTTAGCGATGACCGCCTCGGTCTCCACCTCTGGGCTTTCCCCCTGGCCCAGGTAAGCCACCACCTCGCCATAGGGTTCCGCCCCCTTACCGCTGGGAAAAACCGGGCGCACCACCAGCCGGGCTCCCCCCTCGAGGCCCTCGAGACTCTCCGGCTTGAGCTTCAACGGGGGCAGCCGCTCGTCATCGGGCTTGAGCCAGGCAAAACCTCGCTTGAAGTAGAGCCGACCCACTACCCGCGAATGGCCCCGCTCCAGCACCTCGGTCACCACCCCCCACCGACGGCCGTCGCGGCCCGGCGGGCGAAGCTCGGCCCGCACCCGGTCACCGTGCCAGGCCCCGCCCAGATACCCTTTGGGGATATACAAATCGGGCAGATCCGGGTTAGCTGGAACCACAAAACCAAAGCCCGCAGGGTGGCTTTGCAAACGACCCTCTACCCCTTTTTGGGCCTGGGCCTCAGGCAGACCATAGAGCTTACGCCGTAGCCGCGAAACCTTTCCTTCGGCCACCAAAAGGTCTAGGGCCTCCTCAACCTGCGCCTTGTCTAAACGCAAAATCCGCACCAGCTCACGCAGGCTAAACGGCTTTTGGGGATGCTGCTTGAAGTGTTGGTAAATCTGCTGCTCAATCATATATAGCCCACGGGAAACCGGCTTGGCCTACCCCGCTGCCCCTCCGCTGGGATGCCCACCCCGGCAGCATCCTCAAGGAGACCCCTGCTCGCCTGAAGGTTCGGCGTAAAAGGATCTCCATGGTTTACCCACAGCATGGCCTATTAGCTACAACACGCCTTCGAAGGCCAACTGGGTGGCTTTAAGAGCCTCGCTTAGGGCCTCCAAAGCCTGGTCGATGTGGCTTTTTTCTACGATTAGGGGAGGCTCCAGGCGCACCACCTTGGGGTTGTTGAGACCAAAAGCGGTCAGTACCCCCCGGCTGGCCAGCTCGGCCACCACCACCGCCCCAATATCGGCGTCGCTAAACTCGAGGCCCACCATCAGCCCCCGGCCCCGCACCTCCTGGATGAACTCAGGGTAGGCCCGCTGAACCTGGGCCAGCCCGGCCAGCAGGTATTGGCCCTGCTCGAGGGCCCGCTGGGGCAGGTTTTCCTCCTCGATCACCTGCAAAGCGACCAACGCGGCGGCTGCCGCTAGGGGGTTACCGCCAAAAGTGCTGGAGTGGATGAGGGGCTCGCTTTTGTAGATGCTGAGGATTTCCGGGCGGCACAAGGTAGCCGAGATAGGCATCACTCCACCCCCTAAGGCCTTGGCGCTGACCAAAATGTCGGGCTCCACCCCTTCCCAATCCACCGCCCAAAACCGGCCGGTGCGGCCCAGACCGGTCTGCACCTCATCGGCAATCAGGAGTACCCCTTTTTCCTGGGTGATCCGCCGCACCTCGCGCAGATACCCCTCGGGCGGCACCCGGATGCCCCCCTCTCCCTGGATGGGCTCCACGATCACCGCAGCGGTATCGGGGCCAATGGCCTCTTCAATGGCCTTGGCATCGCCAAAGGGCACCACCGTTACCCCTGGCAGCAACGGGCGGGCGGGTTGCTGGTAGGGCTCGCGCGGGGTAACCGAGAGGGCCCCCAGGGTCTTGCCATGGTAGCCCCCTTCAGTGGTGATGAAGCCCGGCTTGCCGGTGTAGAAGCGGGCAAACTTGAGCGCGGCCTCCACTCCCTCGGCTCCGGAATTGCCAAAGTAAACCATGGAAAGCCCCCTGGGGGCCAGCTCCGCTAGCCGGGCAGCCAGCCGGGTGGTAGGCTCCGAGATCAGCACCCGCACCGACATGGGCATCCGCTCGAGCTGGGCCTTAACCGCAGCCACCACCCTGGGGTGCCGATGGCCCAGCGAGAGGGTACCGTATAGACCCAAAAAGTCTAGGTAGCGCTTCCCTTCCGTGTCCCAGACGTATACGCCTTCCGCGTGGGACTCTACCTTGTCCAGCCCGGTAAAGCGCAAAAGACCAGCCAAGCCAGGGTTAATATGCCGCTCGTACAGCTCGAAAAGGGTCATGGTCGGCCCCAGTTTACCACGGCCCCGCCCCCGCATCTGGGCGCACCTGGGCTGCCAGGCGCGCCTGTATGGCTTCGGGAATGCGCATGGCCCGGCCCTGGGGGCTTTGGCAGAGGTGACGGGTAAAGCCTTCGGCCAGCAGCGTACCCCCCCGCCAGACCCGATACGCATAGCGCAAAGTGCGGGAGGTGGCCTCGGTTAGGCAAACCTCCACCTCAACGGTATCGCCAAAGCGGGCCGGCTGCCGGTAGGTTAGACCTAGGGCCACTACGGCGAAGGCCAGACCCTGGGCCTCGATCTGGGTGTAGGGCAGGCCCAGCCGGTTGAGCCACTCCACCCGGGCCGCCTCGAGCCAGACCACGTAGCTGCTGTGGTGCACCACCCCCATGGCGTCGGTCTCGGCGTAGCGCACCGTGATGGGCAGACGAACGATCACCGGCCCCCACCTAAGACAGCGAATCCAGACGCTCAACCGTGGCCACCAGGGTCGAGGAGACCGCTTCGATCAGCTCGGCAGGCCCCTCCACCATCACCCGTACCAAGGGCTCGGTGCCCGAAGGCCGCACGTTGACCCGGCCCTGGCCTTGCAAAACCCGCTCGGCCTCCTGAACTGCTTGGTGCAGCTCGGGGTGTTGCATCAGCCGGTGTTTATCCTGTACCCGTACATTCTTGAGAAGCTGGGGATACATCGGCAAGGCCTCGTACCACTCGGCCAAATCGCGCCCCGATTGGCGCATCGCCGCAAGGGTCAGAAGGGCGGTCAACAGGCCATCCCCGGTGGGCGCATGCTCGAGGAAGATCACGTGGCCGCTCTGCTCCCCGCCCAAGGTCAGGCTACTGGCCTTGAGCTTCTCGTAGACGTAGCGGTCGCCCACCGCACTACGGTAGAAGTGGATTCCCGCCTCGCGCAGCTTGACCTCGAGGCCCATGTTGCTCATCAGGGTACCCACCACACCGGGCTCCCGCCGCACCAGGGCATTGAGGTAAAGGATGTGGTCGCCGTGAAACTCCCGTCCGTAGCGATCGACCAGGATGACCCGGTCGCCATCCCCGTCAAAGGCAGCCCCCAGATCGAAACCCATCTCCACCACCTGTTGGCGCAAAAACTCGGGGTGGGTGGAGCCGCAACCTTGGTTAATGTTGCGCCCGTCGGGGGTGTTGAACATCACGAAGACCTCGGCCCCCAAGCGCTGGAACAGCCGGTGAGCCAGGCGGTAGGTGGCCCCGTTGGCGGTATCGAGCACAATCTTAAGGCCCTCGAGGTTGCTTCCTTTGGAAGCGAGGAAGTCGAGGTACATGCGCTCGGCCTCGCGGAAGTCGGAAACCGTACCGATACCATCGGTCTTGAACTCGCGGGAAAGCAGGCTTTCGATCTCGGCTTCGGCCTCGTCGGGAAGTTTTTCCCCCGTGGCGCTAAAGAACTTGATGCCGTTGTCCTGATAGGGGTTGTGGCTGGCCGAGATCATCACCCCGGCGGTAGCCCCCAACGTCCGGGTCAGGTAGGCCACCCCTGGGGTGGGCAGCACCCCCAGGTGCTCCACCCGCACCCCCTGCGACATCAGGCCCGCAGCCAAAGCGGCCTCGAGCAGGTCGCTGGACTGGCGGGTATCCTTGCCTAAAAGCACAACGGGGCGCCTGGCCTGGCTGCGAAAGTAGGCCCCCGCAGCCTGACCGAGCCTGAGAACGAATTCTGGCGTCAGGGGCGGTTCGCCAGCCACGCCCCGCACGCCATCGGTGCCGAAGTATTTCCGCTCCATCTCGCACAGTTTATACCGATACCCCAATGTGTCGGGCCAGCTTGCGCCCAAAACATCGCCTTGCCAGGGTAGATAAGGATGAAATACGCCCTATCCCTTCCCCTCTTCCTTGGCCTGGCCCTGGCCCAGCCGGGCACCTCGCCCTTCGTGGACGTGCCCCCCTGCCACTGGGCCCGGCCCGCCTTAGAGGCCATTGCCCGACCCGGCCCCCAAGCCCGCCCCCAGCCCTCCCTCCTGCTGGCGGAAAACGCGCTGTTGCAGGTTTTCGAGGGCTTGCGCTGCAACGACCCCGCCTGGAGTATGCGCTTCTTGCTGAACCCTGCCCCTGGCTTTGGGCAAAGCCAGAGTGGCCTGCGCGGCTTCGAGCTGCGGGTGTTGCAAAGCACCCTGGTGGGCAGCCAGGCCACCCTTCGCTTCAGCCTTACCGCCGTGGTCGAGGGGGCCACCCTGAGGCGCAACAGCACCGCCCGGCTGGTTTTTGGGCCGGAGGGGTGGAAAGTAGACTACGCCAGCCTGGCCGCCCTCGAGCTGCCCCTTTTTCCCCGCTAGCCTTCAGGCCGGGGTCAGCCCCAGCGTCTCAGCCCACCATTCTGCAAAGCGCCATAGCCCACGCTGGAACAGGCGGGCGCGCCGCTCAGCCTTTCTGCCCCTACCCGCCTCGGCAGGCACCAAGCCCCAGTTGGCGTTCATAGGCTGGAAGTTTTCCGGGTTAGCGCTGGCCAAATAGCGCACCAACCCCCCCAGCATGCTCTCCTCGGGGGGCACCACCGGGGGCTTACCCTGAAGCAAACGGGCCGCGTTGAGCCCCGCCAGCAACCCGGTCGCAGCCGACTCAAGGTAACCCTCTACCCCGCAGAGCACCCCGCAGACCAGAAGCCGGGGGTGTTCGCGGAAACGCAGGCTAGGCGCAATAAGGCGCGGCGCGCACAGATAGGTGTTGCGGTGCATCACCCCGTAGCGCACGATCTCGGCCCGCTCGAGGCCTGGGATGCTCTGCACTACCAGCTTCTGGTCGCCCCACTTAAGCCCGGTCTGGAAGCCCACCAGGCTCCACATCTGGCCCCGCCGATCCTCGGCCCGTAGCTGTACTACCGCGTAGGGTTCCCGGCCGGTGCGGGGATCGGGCAGGCCCACCGGCTTCATCGGGCCAAAGCGGGGGGTGTCATAGCCGCGGCGGGCTAGCTCCTCGATGGGCATGCAGCCTTCGAAAAACTCCAGCTTCTCCCAGTCGTGTGGGGTGTGCCGGCGGGCCTGGGACAAAACCTCGTAGAAGCGCCGGTACTCCTCCTCGTTCAAAGGGCAGTTCAGGTAGTCCGCGCTCTGGCCGTAGCGCCCGGCCCGGTAGGCCACCTCGAGGTTGATGCTCTCCCCCAGCACCACCGGGGCCGCCGCATCGTAGAAGCCCAGCCACTCCTGGCCCAGCAAGCCCTGCAGGTGCTGGGCTAAGGCCTCGGAGGTGAGGGGGCCTGTGGCCAATACCACCACCCCCTCCGAAGGCAGTTCAGTTAACTCTTGCCGCACCACCTCCACCTGCGGATGGCTGCTTAGCCCCTGGGTAATTTCCTGGGAAAAAGCCTCCCGCTCTACCGCCAACGCCCCACCCGCCGGCACCCGGTGTCGGTCGGCAGCCCTGAGCACCAGCGAGCCCGCGGCGCGTAGCTCGGCCTGCAATAGCCCTTTGGCGTTGGTCTCCCCTTCCCCGCCCAAGCTGTTCGAGCAAACCAACTCAGCAAACGCTCCGGTGCGATGGGCCGGGGTCAGGCGCTGGGGGCGCATCTCGTACAGGCGCACCCGCACACCCAGCCGGGCCGCAGTGTAGGCTGCCTCCGAACCGGCAAGCCCAGCCCCGATAACGTGTACCGTATCCATGACTTCCCAGTGTATCGCACCCCTGGTGTGCCCTTTAGGGCCTGGCGTAAGATACGCCTATGGACAGAAGAATACGGGTGCTCATTGCCAAGCCGGGGCTGGACGGGCACGACCGGGGGGCCAAGGTGGTGGCCCGGGCCCTGCGCGATGCGGGTATGGAGGTCATCTACACCGGCCTGCGCCAGACCCCCGAGATGATCGTCTCAGCAGCCCTGCAAGAAGACGTAGACGCCATCGGCCTCTCGATCCTCTCCGGAGCCCACATGCACTACTTCAGCGAGGTTCGGCGCCTGCTCGACGAAGCGGGCGCGGGCGACATCCTGCTCTTCGGTGGGGGTATCATCCCCGACGAAGACGTACCCCACCTCAAGGCCCTGGGGGTAGCCGAGGTTTTCGGCCCGGGAACCAGCACCCAGGACATCGTGGACTTTCTCCACAAGGCGGCCCCCGCACGCTGGGCTGCCCAGGGCTAAGGAGGCCCCATGCCCAAGAAAGGCCCCCTTTCTAAGGTCAAATCTCCCACCCCGCCCACGGCCTGGGTGCGGGTGCCGGAGGAGTCGGAAGTGCGCGAGGACGTGAAGGCTCTGTTCGACAAATTCCGGGAGAAAACCGGGTTTGTCCCCAACGTAGCCCGCAACTTCGCCCTTATGCCCGAGCACTTCCTGCGCTGGTTCCGCTACTACGACTACCTGATGCGCAACGAGGAACCGGGCCTCTTGAGCCGCAAGGAGCGGGAGATGATTGCGGTGGTGGTCTCGGCGGCCAACCATTGCGAGTACTGCCTGGCCTCGCACTCGGCCTACCTACGCGAGATTACCGGCGATCCGGTGTTGCCCGATGTGCTGGCGGCCAACTTCCGCCGGGCCCACCTAAGCCCCCGGGAAGAGGCCCTGCTGGAGTTCGCCTACCAGATCACCACCGACTCCGCCTCGATGAGCGCTGCCGACATTGAAATGCTGCGGGCCATCGGGCTTTCCGACGAGGCCATCTTCGAAGCTGCCCAGGTGGCCGCTATGTTCAACTTCACCAACCGCATTGCCAACGCGTTAGGCTGGGTGCCCAACGAAATCTACTACCACCTCCACCGCCACAAGGAGTAGCGCATGGAAGGCCTGAAAAGCTTTGCCCTGTGGGGGCTTATTGCCCTGTTGGTCGGCGGCCTACTCTATCTAGCCCAGCTACAAGGCTGGCTTCCCGCCACCCTGCCCTACTGGGCCTTGGGCATGGTGGCGGTGCTGGCCTTAGGTTTTGCCAACCTACTGGCTCGAGGCCCCCGGTAGGGCTAAATGTGGATGGGCCTGTCCCAGGCGGCCAGGGCCGCCTCCTTGAGCACCTCGGCCAGGGTGGGGTGGGCGTGGGAGGCCCGGGCTAGGTCCTCGGCCGAGGCGTGGAAGGCTATGGCCACCGCGGCCTCGGCGATCAGGTCACCCGCCCGGGGCCCGATGATGTGTACCCCTAGAATACGGTCGGTCTCGGCATGGGCCAGGATTTTGGCGAAGCCCTCGGTCTCATTCATGGCTCGAGCCCGTCCGTTGGCCGAGAAGGGAAAACTCCCTTTCTTGTAGGGGATGCCCAGGCTTTTGAGCTCCTCTTCGGTCTTACCCACCGAGGCGATCTCGGGGTGGGTATAGACCACGCTGGGAATAGCATTGTAGTCCACGTGGCCGTAGCCGCTAACCATGTACTCCACCGCGGCGTAGCCCTCCTCCTCGGCCTTATGGGCCAGCATGGGCCCGGCGATCACATCCCCGATGGCGTAGATGCTGGGCACCGCGGTCTGGTAGTGGGCGTTCACCGGAATCCGGCCCCGCTCGTCGGTTTGTAGACCCACATTTTCCAGGCCCAGCCCGTCGGTGTTGGGCACCCGGCCCGTCGCCAGCAGCACCCGCTCGGCCACCAAAGGCTCTCCGCCCTCGTACTCCACAATGCCCCGGCCCTCCTTGGCGTAGGCCGCGGTCACCCGTACCCCAGTGCGAATATCCAGGCCCTGCTTGCGGAAGACCTTCTCGGCGGCTTTGGCAATTTCCCCGTCCATGCCGCCCAAAATGGTAGGTAGGTACTCCAGCACCGTCACCTTAGAGCCCAGCCGGCTCCAAACCGAGCCTAGCTCGAGGCCAATCACCCCCCCGCCGATGACCACCAGCGACTCCGGCACCTTGGGATAGGCAATGGCCTGGTCGGAAGTACCCACGATCTCGTAGTCCAGCACTACCCCTTTGAGCGGGGCCACTTTGGAGCCAGTGGCAATCAGGATACGCTCGGCCTCGAGCTCCTGGGTGCCTTCGGGCCCCTCCACCACCACCCGCGTGGGCCCTACGATGCGGCCATGCCCCAAGTAGCGCTTGACCTTGTTCTTCTTGAACAAAAACTCGATGCCGCTGGTGTTGGCCTTGACTACCTTATCCTTGTGGGCCATCAGGGCAGCCAGGTCTAGCTCGGCCTGGCCGATCTTCAAGCCGATCAGATGGTTTGCCCGGGCCGCCTGAATTTTCTCGCTGGCCTCGAGCAAGGCCTTGGAGGGAATGCAACCCACCCGCAAGCAGGTGCCCCCCAAGGCCGGTTCCTTCTCGATACAGGCCACGTCCAGCCCTAGCTGGGCCGCCCGGATGGCCGCCACATACCCCCCTGGCCCCGCACCGATAACCACCAGTTGGTGTTTGTTCATAGCTTAGACCTCGAGCACCAAGCGCACCGGGTTTTCCACCAGCTCCTTCACCCGCTTGAGGAAGGTGACCGCCTCCCGACCGTCCACGATGCGGTGGTCGTAGGAGAGGGCCAGGTTCATCATGGGCCGGATGACCACCTGCCCGCTTTTAGCCACGGGGCGTTCCTGAATGGCGTGCATCCCCAGGATGCCCACCTGGGGTGGGTTGAGGATGGGCGTGGAGTTCAAGGAGCCATAGATGCCGCCGTTGGTGATGGTGAAGGTGCCCCCCATCAGCTCCTCGGGCTTGATCTTCTTTTCCCGCACCCGGGCCCCAAAATCGGCGATGATGGCCTCGATCTGGGCCATAGAAAGCTGGTCGGTGTTGCGGATCACCGGCACCACCAGCCCCTCTCCCCCACCTACGGCGATACCGATGTCGTAATAGCGGTGGTAAACGATATCCGTGCCGCGAATCTCCGCGTTGAGCTGGGGAATCTCCTGCAAAGCCTGGGTCACCGCCTTAACGAAAAAGCTCATAAAGCCCAGTTTGACCCCGTATTTCTTCTGGAAGGCCTCGCCGTACTCCTTGCGTAGTTCCATCACCGCACCCATATCCACCTCGTTGAAGGTGGTGAGCATGGCGGTATTCTGCTTGGCCGAAAGCAGGCGCTCGGCGATACGCCGCCGCAAAGGGGTCATGGGCACCACGTCGTCGCGCCGTTCTCCCCGGGCCAGCGCTGCCGGAGGCTGGGATTGGGGCTGGGGGGCAGGTGCAGGGGCCGCAATGGCCCGTTGCACGTCCTCCTTAAGCACCCGCCCACCAGGGCCACTACCCACCAGCTGGGTGGGCTCGAGGCCGGCCTGGGCCGCCAGGCGCTGGGCCGCGGGCATGACCTTGCTTTCCAGAGGGGGTGTAGTCCCCTGGCTAACTGCGGGCGGGGGCACCGGGGCGGCTTGGGGTGCGGCGCTTTCCGCTACCCCCTCTTCGAGCAGGGCCACCACCTCACCCACCTTGGCCGTTCCTGTGGAAATGAGAATTTTGCTCAGGCGGCCCGAAACCGGGGAGGGTAGCTCGAGGGTGGCCTTATCGGTAACCAGCTCCACCAAAGGCTCATCCAGCCGCACCACGTCGCCTTCTTTCTTGAGCCACTGCCCGATCTCCACCTCGGTAATGGACTCACCAACCGCGGGAATTTTGAGTTCCAACATCTTCGCTCTCCTTCGCCTTACGAGCACCGCTGCCCCACTTGGGCGCTTTGCTTCAAGTTCCCAATCTAGCCAGAACCCCTCTTACCTTTTACGCCGAATTCACCACCATCGAAACGAAAGCGCAGTAGGGTAGCATCACAAGCCAAGGGCTTCTTCCACCAAGGCCCGCTGCTCCTTGTCATGTACCTTTTTGGCCCCCACCGCCGGGCTGCTGGACTCAGGGCGGGCCACCACCCCCAAAGCGCGGCCAAACATGCGGTCGCAGAAGCGGGCCCGGATAAACCACCAGGCCCCCATGTTGGCCGGCTCCTCCTGCACCCAGAGTACCTCGGCCTGAGGCGGGTAGGGGGCCAGGGCCGCCTCGAGCTGGGCCAGAGGGAAGGGGTAGAGCTGCTCTAGGCGGATAATAGCCACATCGTTCTTGCCAGCAGCGCGGCGGGCGGCCTCGAGGTCGTAGTAGACCTTCCCCGAGCACAGCAGAATGCGCCGAACCTTGTCGCTGGGAACATCGGGCAGCACCCGCTGGAAGCAGCCCTGGCTGAGTTCCTCCAGCCGCGAGACCGCCTCGGGGTTGCGCAATAGACTCTTAGGGGTCATCACGATCAACGGCTTGCGCCAGGGGCGCACCACCTGCCGACGCAGCAGGTGGAAGTACTGCGCCGGGGTGGTGGGGTAGGCCACCTGCATGTTGTCGTTGGAACAAAGCTGTAAAAAGCGCTCGAGGCGGGCACTGCTGTGCTCTGGCCCACCCCCTTCCATCCCGTGGGGCAAGAGGAGCACAATCCCCGATAGGCGGCTCCACTTGGCCTCCGCCGAGGCGATGAACTGGTCGATGATCACCTGGGCGGTGTTCACAAAATCGCCGTACTGGGCCTCCCAAGCCACTAAGGCATCGGGCATATCCAGGCTATAACCGTACTCAAAGCCCAGCACCCCAGCCTCGGAAAGGGCCGAGTTGTACAGCTCCACCGGGGCCTGCCCCTCGGCTAGGTAGTTGGCGGGGATATAGCGCTGGCCGGTTCGGTAGTCGGTGAAGGCCCCATGGCGCTGGGAAAAAGTTCCCCGCACCACATCCTGGCCGGAGATGCGCACCCGGTGCCCCTCCACCGCCAAGGAGGCAAAGGCCAACAGCTCGGCAGCGGCCCAGTCCAGCGGGCGCTTGCCCTGGCCCATCTCCCGTCGGGCTTCTATGAGCCGGGCTAACTTGGGGTGCAGGTGAAAGTCTTCGGGCAGGTGGGTTAGCCTTTCCATCAGGGCCGAGAGCTTTTCCACGGGCACACCGGTCTCAAGGTCTGGCACCCCCTCCTCAGGCCCACCCAGATAGCCCTTCCAAAGGCCTCCGCCCGCTGGCGGGCGGGTAGGGGTGGGTTCGCGCCGCGCCCCGGTAAACGCCGCTTCCAGAAGCTCCTGGTACTGCCTAGCCAGGGCCTCCTCCTCTTCCTTGGTGCGCAACCCCTCCCCTACCAGCTTTTCCCCATAACCCAGGTACAGAGGTTTTTTGGCGGCAATACGCCGGTACATCTCCGGCTGGGTAAAGCTGGGCTCATCGGTCTCGTTGTGGCCCCGCTTGCGGTAGCCGATTAGGTCTATGAAGACATCGCGCTTGAAGGTTTTGCGGAACTCTAAGGCCAGCTCTACCACCCCCACCAAGGCCTCCGGGTCCTCGGCGTTGACGTGGAAGATGGGCGATTCCAGCATCTTGGCAATCTCGGTGGCATAGCGCCCGGCGGTATACTCGTGCGGCTCGGTGGTAAAGCCCACCTGGTTGTTCAGGATGATGTGCAAAGCACCTCCCACCGTATACGCGGGAATCCCCGAGATGTTTAGGGTCTCCTGCACGATGCCCTCGCCGATAAAGGCTGCGTCCCCGTGTACTAGCAGCAGCATGCCCTTCTCCCGCTTGCGGTCGCCAAAGCGATCCTGCTTGGCCCGGGTACGGCCCATGGCTACTGGAGCCACAAACTCCAGGTGGGAGGGGTTGAAGTTGAGCGACAGGTGAACGTTGCCATAGGGGGTGGTGATGTCGTTGGAGTAACCCAGGTGGTACTTAACGTCGCCGTGGTAGCCCTCGGGAAAGTGCTCCTCGAACTCCAGGAAGATGTCCCGCAGGGGCTTCCGAACCACATTGGCCAGCACGTTCAAGCGGCCCCGGTGGGCCATCCCCATGACGATCTCCACCACGCCCTGCTTGGCGGCATTCTCGATGGCCAGGTCGAGCAGGGGGATCAGCAACTCGGTTCCCTCGAGGCTGAAGGTCTTGGCCCCTAGGTATTTCTTCTGCAAAAACTCCTCGAACAGCGTGGCCTGCATCAGCCGTTCGTGGATTTTCTTCTTCTGATCCGGGCTAGGGCGGGCAAAGCCAGCCGTCAGCCGGGCCTCGATCCAGTTGCGCACCGCCGGGTCGTCGAGGTGGCCATACTCGATGCCCACGGTACCCCCATAGCGGGCTTTGTACTGCTCGAGGACTGCCCGCAGGGTGGGTGCGCCCAACTCTATGGGCACGGGCCGATCCAGGTCGGCTTCGCTCAGGCCGAAAAAGCCGGGGTCGAGTTCGGGCGGGGTCTGACGCTCGCGCCCCAGCGGGTCGATCTGGGCCACCAGGTGGCCGCGTTCACGGTAGGTACGCAAAAAGCGCACCGCTCGCAAAAAGAACGAGGCCATCTCGGATATGGAGGCCTCGCTCAAGCGTTCTCGCTCCGCTGCGCCATTGCCCTCGGCGGGTTCAGCCCGCATGGCCTGGAAGTAGTGGGCCCACTCCGCCGGCACCGAGGCTGGGTTCTTCTCATACTCTTGGTAGAGCGCTTCTAGGAAGGCCAGGTTTGAACTGTCGAGTGTGTGCTCCATACTCACGGTTTCTTAGTCTACAAGGTTCCGTGAGAGCAAGAGGTGTGCAAAGGCCGCCGTCCCGCCCCCGGCGGGTTTTTGATGCCCATCGGCTCGCCTATGCCAGGGCATCCACCCGGGCCGCCGCCTCGAGGTCTAGCCGGGTCACCCCACCTGCCGAATGGGTTACGTAGGCCACCCTCACCTTACCCCAGCGAATTTCCAGGCTATCTGGATGATGATCGGCCCGCTCGGCATCGAGCGCCACCTTAACCGCAAACGCCACGCACTCAGGATAGCTGGCAAAGGTGAAGGTCTTCTCCAGCCTTCCTTCGAGCAACGCCCACCCCGGTAGGCCCTGCAAACTTTCCCTGACGGTCGCTTCGTCCAACCGGCTTGTCATAGGCCCTCCTTACATCTAAGGATTCTGATTTGCACGGCAGAAAAAAAAGTGTGCTATACTCCGCGATGGCGCTTTTTTTGGGCCGGTGTCCCCGAGCCGCCCAAACAAAAGCAATTCACCTTATGCATCAGCGTTGGTAGGCGCTGCTGCGCAATGGAGAGAGCTGTGTTCAAGACCTTTGTTCCTGAACCCAAGGAACCCGGCTGGGTTCTGATCGACGCTGCAGGCCAGCCCCTAGGCCGGGTCGCTTCCCGCATCGCCGCCGTGCTGCGCGGCAAGCACAAGCCTGAGTTCACCCCCAACATGGCCATGGGCGACTGCGTGGTGGTCATCAACGCCGACAAGGTGGTTTTGAAGGGCTCCAAACCCCGCACCAAGGTCTATACCCACTACTCGGGCTACCCCGGCGGGCTGAAGCGCACTCCAGCCGCGGTGATGCTAGCTGAAAAACCGGTCAAGGTAGTGGAACACGCGGTCAAGGGCATGCTGCCCAAAGGCCCCCTGGGGCGCACCATGTTCCGCCGCCTCAAGGTTTACGCTGGCCCCAATCACCCCCACGCGGCCCAGAAACCGGTTAAGATGGAGGTCAAATAATGGAGCAGTACTACGGTACGGGCCGGCGCAAAACCAGCGTGGCTCGAGTTTTCTTGCGCCCTGGCAGCGGTAAGATCGAGGTTAATGGCCAGCCTTTCACCGATTACTTCGGTGGCCTGTTCAAGGCGGTTTCGGCTCTGGAGCCCCTACGCCAGGTAGATGCCAGCAACCGTTTCGACGCCTACATCACGGTCAAAGGGGGGGGCAAGGCTGGCCAGGTCGACGCCATCAAGCTGGGCCTGGCTCGAGCCCTGGTCAACTACAACCCCGACCTGCGGGCCAGGCTCAAGCCCACGGGCCTGCTGACCCGCGACGCTCGCGAGGTCGAACGCAAAAAATACGGCAAGCACAAAGCCCGTAAGGCTCCCCAGTACAGCAAGCGCTAGCCACCTTCCCTCCTGCCCCCGCCCAAAGGCGGGGGTTTTTGCTTTAAAACAGGCCAGAACGCAGCGTATGCTTTTTCACAGCGAAGCCTTCATTGGCGGCTCTACCCCAATTTCGCCTAGGGTGTAGAGACCCGCCACTGGCTTTGCGCGGAGCAGAATCGCTCGAGCCACAAAACCTTGGGTTTAGCTGCCTAATCGTGCAAGAAATCCAGCACGCTGCGCACCAGAAGCTCCACGCCCAAGGGTAAGGCCCGCTCGTCGTCAATCCAGAAGCCGGGGTGGTGGTGGGGCCGGTTTCGGCTGGGGTCGGGGTCGCCCGCGCCGAGCCAGAAGTAAACCCCAGGACAGCGGTTCAGGAACTCCGCCATATCGTCGCCCCCCATCACCGGGGGCACCTCCAACACGCCCTCCTCGCCTACCACCTGCCGCGCTACCTGGCGGAAACGCTCCACCATGACCGCGTCGTTCACTACCGCCGGTGAGCCCGGCAGCCAGACCACCTCGGCGCTACCGCCCATGGCCAAAGCGATGCCCCGGCTGAGTTCCTCGATGCGACGGATGAGTTTCTCCCGCAAGGCAGCGTCAAAGGTGCGCAGGGTACCCTTGAGTTCGGCGGTCTCGGGGATGATGTTGTGGGCCCCCTCCCCCGCTCGAAGCGTGGCGATGGTGATCACCGCAGTCTGGATAGGGTCGGTCTCCCGGCTGACCAGGCTTTGCAGGGCCACAATTATCTGCGAAGCCATGAGCACGGTGTCTACCCCTTCGTGGGGCATGGCCGCGTGGGCCCCTTTACCTTGAAGGTGAATGGTAAAGGCATCGGCAGCAGCCATCGAGGGGCCGGGCCTCACCCCCACCTTTCCCGCTGGCATCAGACTGTACAGGTGCAGCCCTACCACCCGGTCCACCCCCTCAAGCACACCCGCTTCCACCATGGGCCTGGCCCCAGCGACAATCTCTTCGGCAGGTTGAAAGGCAAAGCGCACCTCCCCCTCGAGCCGGTCTTTGAATCCCGCCAGTACCGCTGCCACATGGGCGGCAATGGCCGCATGCCCGTCGTGGCCACAGGCGTGCATGACCCCTGGGGTCTGGGAGGCGTAGGCCACCCCAGAGGCTTCCTGAATGGGCAGGGCATCGATGTCGGCTCGCACCAGCACGGTTTTGCCTGGCCTAGCCCCTTTCAACCGGGCCACCACCCCGGTCTGGGCTATCCCCCGGGTGACCTCGAGGCCCAGGCTTTCCAGGAACGCCGCCAGCTTGGCGCTGGTGCGCACCTCCTGGAAGGCCAGTTCGGGGTGGCGGTGAAAATCGCGACGCATCTCAATCAGGCTAGGGGTCAGTGCGGCGACGGCCTGGGTGATCTCCATGCCCCCTAGTCAAACATCCACCGACCCAGGCGTCAACCCACAGTATCTGCGCCTCGGCTGGGGAGTATGCTACAATCTTGAACTCGGTATAGATTTTGTTAGACTTGGGTCAAGACACACCTAGGCTAAGCAAAGGAGCCCAACATGACCCGACCCTGGCTAAAACACTACGACAAAGGCGTCCCGACAGAAATCGAGTACCCCGAGGTGCCGCTTTGGAAACTTTTGGAAAACACGGCCAGGAAATACCCCGACCACGTGGCCCTGGAGTTTATGGGCCGAACCATTGGGTACCGCCAGCTGTGGGAGTCGGTACAGAAATTCGCCGGGGCTCTGCAAGCCCAGGGCCTAGCCCCGGGCGACCGGGTGGCCATCATGCTGCCCAACTGCCCGCAATTCGTTATCGCCTTCTACGGAACCCTGGCTGCGGGCGGGGTCTGTGTAAATGTGAACCCGCTGTACACGCCGCGCGAGCTTAGGCACCAGCTCTCCGACGCTGGCGCCGAGACTTTGATCATCCTGGATTTACTCTGGCCCCGCTACGCTGAGATTGAGGCGGATGTGCCGGTCAAGCGGGTTTTCACCACCGGCATCCAGGACTACCTCCCCTTCCCCAAGAACCTGCTCTTCCCCCTCAAGGCCCGCCGGGAGAAGCGCTGGGTCAATCTGCCCCAACACCCCAAGCGGCTGGATTTCAAAAAAGCCCTGCAAAGCGCCGCTCCCATCGAGCAACCCTACAATGCCCAGCCCGATGAGCTGGCCCTGCTCCAGTACACCGGGGGAACTACCGGGGTAGCCAAGGGAGCCATGCTCTCGCACCGCAACCTGGTGGCCAATACTTACCAAAGCCTGGCCTGGGGGGGTGAGGAAGTGAAAAACCTCGAGGGCAAAGGGGTGATGCTGGGGGCCATTCCCTTTTTCCATGTCTACGGCATGACCGTGGCCATGAACTATGGCATCGCCGCCGGCTACAAGATTGTGCTGTTGCCACGCCCCGAGGTCAAACCCTGCATCGAGGCCATCGAGAAGCACGGGGTGACCCACTTCCCGGGGGTGCCCACGCTCTATGTAGGCTTCAACAACTTCCCCAACATCGAAAAGCGCAAGGTGGGCACGGTAAAAGTCTGCATCTCTGGCTCAGCCGCGCTGCCGGTGGAGGTCACCAAGAAGTTTGAGCAGCTCACCGGCGGCAAACTAGTGGAGGGCTACGGCCTGACCGAGGCGGCCCCCTGCACCCACTGCAACCCCCTCACCGGCCAGCGCAAAATCGGCAGCATCGGGATACCCATGCCGGGGGTGGATGCCAAAGTGGTGGACGAAAACCTGCAAGAGCTGCCTCCCGGCCAGGTGGGGGAGCTGGCGGTGCGGGGCCCCAACGTGATGCTGGGCTACTGGCAGCGGCCCGAGGAGACCAGCAAAGCCATCAAAATCGACTGGTTGCTCACCGGCGATATGGCTCGCATGGACGAAGACGGCTACTTCTACATCGTGGATCGCAAGAAAGACATGATCATCGCGGGTGGGTACAACATCTATCCCCGCGAGGTGGAAGAGGTGCTGTACGCTCACCCCAAGGTGGCCGAGGCCGCCGTGGTAGGGGTGCCCGACGAGTACCGGGGCGAGACGGTGGCGGCCTTCATCGTGCCCAAACCCGGCCAGGAGCTGAGCGAGGAGGAACTGGATCAACACTGCCGCGCCAACCTGGCAGCCTATAAGGTACCCCGCATCTACGTCTTCCGCAGTGAGCTGCCCAAAACCGCTGTGGGCAAGGTTCTGCGGCGGGAACTACGCGAGGCTTTACTAAAGGAGCGCAACAAGGTGGGAAGCTAATACCGGGGTGGCATCAGGCCAAAAAGGCATCCACCCTCGAGCGCCGCACGGCTTCAGCAAAGGCTTGGGCGGCCTCCTCTACCTCGGCCTCGGTGGTGAAACGCCCCAAGCTAAAGCGCACCGAGGCCCGGGCTTCGGCCCGGCTGCGCCCCAGGGCCAGAAGCACATGGGAGGGCTCGAGGCTCCCGCTGGCACAGGCTGAGCCAGCCGAGGCCGCCACCCCCAACAGGTCCAGATTGAGCAGAAGCGCCTCGCCATCGGCGCCCTGCACCGTCACATTGACGTGCTTGGGGCTACGCAGGGTGGGATGGCCGTTGAGCACAACCCCTGGTAAGGCCAGCAGGCGCGACTCCAAAAGGCTGCGCAAGCGAAGCAGGCGGTTCGATTCCTCCGGCATGAGAGCCACCGCTTTCTCGGCAGCCAGGCCCATCCCATAGACCGCGGGCAGATTTTCCGTACCGCCGCGGTAGCCCTGCTCCTGCTTGCCTGGCAGCAAAGGGAAAAGCTCCAGGCCCTTGCGCACGTAAAGCGCCCCCACCCCTTTGGGGCCGTAAAACTTGTGGGCGGCAATGGAAACTAGGTCAGCGCCCAGCTCCTCCACCCGGCAGGGCACGGTACCAAAAGCCTGCACCGCATCGGTGTGCAGCACCACCCCCCGCACATGGCACAGCTCGGCTACCGCCTGGATGGGGTAGAGCGTACCAATTTCGTTGTTGACCGTCATGAGCGAGACCAGGATAGTCTCGGGACGTAGCGCCTCGGCCACCTGCTCGGGGTAGATCAGGCCATGCGCATCAGGCTTTAGCAAGGTGATGGTGAAGCCCAGCCGCTCGAGGTTTTTCAAAGCGTTGAGAACCGCGGTGTGCTCGAGGGCGCTGCTTATAATGTGCCCTCGCCCTAAAGCCAGGGCCACCCCTAAAATGGCCAAAGCATCCGACTCCGTTCCCCCCGAGGTCAGGATTAGCTCGCGGGGCCGGCAGCCCAAAGCCCAAGCTACCCGCTCCCGACCCTCTTCCAACAGATGGCGGGCCTGACGCCCGTAGGCGTGCACCGAGCTGGGGTTGCCAAACACCTCCCATACCCCCTCCATCCCCTGGCGCACCTCTGGGTCGAGGGGGGTAGTAGCGGCGTAGTCGAGGTAGATCATTGGGGCGCAAAGCGGGCTGGGGTGGGCTCGAGCTGCACCAGCCGGCGGGCCTCAATCTGGCGGCGCTCTTCGATCAGGTCCTGCAGGGTGGTCTGGCGCAGCACCCCCCGCATGGCCTCGTCTACCCGCTTCCACAGGTTTTCGGTGGAACAGTGACCGGTCTGCCAGCAAGAAGCCGGGTCGTCGAGGCAGAGTACCGGGGCTAAGCTACCCTCCAAAGCCTCTACCACCTCCAGCGCGGTGATCTGGTGGGCAGGCCGGCCAATGCGGTACCCCCCCTTAGCCCCCCGCACACTGCGAATAAAGCCTGAGCGGCGAAGCTGCGCCGCGATTTGCTCGAGGTAGTGCTGGCTAATCCCCTGGGCCTCGGCCACCTCTTTGAGGGGCACCGCCGCAGGTTGACGCAGGCCAATCTCCACCAAGGCTCTTAGGCCGTACTGGGCTTTGGTTGAAACCCACATGTCTTCAGTATAAACTCGCAAAAGCTGTAAGGAATAGAGGGGTTTTCACCATTGCCCCGATACTTCCCTAACGCCGCCGCAGCAGGGCCAGGGCAAACAAAAGGGCCTGGGTAAGCACAATGGCGCTACCTGCGGGTACATCGAACCCATAGGCTGCGGCCAGCCCAGGTAAAACCGAGAAAACCCCCAAACCCACCGACCACAAGGTCATGGCAGCAAAGGTGGGGCTCAGCAAGCGGGCTGTGGCCGCAGGAATGACGATAAAAGCCGCCATCAGAACGATGCCTACCACCTTGACCGAGACCACCACCACCAAGGCCACCAGGGCTGAGAGCAGGTAGTCGTGCAGGGCTACCGGCAGCCGGTCGGCCAGGGCCAACTCACGGTCGAAGGTAGCGTAGGCCCAGGCCCGCCAAAGCGGCAAGAGCAACAAAACCAAGAGGGCCAGCCCCACCATTACCCCCAGGTCGGTGGGGGTCACGGTAAGGATGGAGCCAAATAGATAGGCTACCGCATCGGGGGCAAAGCCCTGGCGCAGGGACATAAAGAGCACCCCTAGGGCCACCGAGACGGCAAAAAAGATGCCGATGGCCGTATCATCGCCCAGATGGCTCTGCTGGCGCACCCAGGTGATGGCTAGGGCCACCGTTACGGCAAAAGGCAGGGCCACCCATAAGGGTTCCTGGTTCAGCAAAAGCCCCAGGGCCACCCCGGCAAAGGCCGCATGGGCCAGCCCGTCCCCCAGGAAGGAAAGGCGGCGCTGCACCACCAACACCCCCAGGTAGCTGGTCAAAGCCCCCACCAAAAGCCCTGCGGCCAAAGCCCGCTGGATAAAGGGAAGCTGCAGGGCCTCTAGCATCAGCGCCCCTCCATCGCCAGGCCATGGGCATGGCCTACATGCCCGAAAGCCTGGGCTAGGCAGGTGTGACACATCACCTCAGCAGGAGGGCCGTAGGCAATGACCCTGCGATTGAGCAGCAGCACCGCCGAGGCGTGGTGCTGGGCCGCTTCCCAGTCATGGGTAATCATGAGAACAGTGGCCCCTGAGCGCCGCTGGTAAGCCTCGAGGTAGCGGTACAAATCGGCCTCCCCCAGCACATCCACCCCGGTTGCGGGTTCGTCGAGCAGAAGCAGCCGGGGCTGGCGAATGAGGCTACGGGCCAGATAAACCCGCTGTAACTCGCCTCCGGAAAGCCGCCCCAGCCGCCGGTAGGCCAGGTGGCCCGCCCCAACCTGCTCGAGCATAGCCTGGGCCTTTGCCCGCTCCTGTGGGGTTAGGCGGAAGGGCCATCCCCGGCGCAGCCCAGAGACCACCACCTCCAGCGCCAAGGCAGGAAAGCTGTGGTCAAAGCTTTTGACCTGAGGCACATACCCTACCCAGTCCGCTGGCACCTGCTCCGGCGGGCGGCCCCAGACCCGCACCGTGCCCGATACACGGGTAGGGGCATCCCGCAGGGCCCCTGGGGAAATGCCTAGGAGGGCTTTGAGCAGGGTGCTTTTGCCTGCCCCATTGGGCCCTACGATGGCCACAAAAGCCCCCTGGGGAACCTCGAGGCTCACCTCCTCTAGGGCCTGAAACTCGCCAAACCGGACGCTGAACTGCTGCAGGGTTGCCGCCACTGCGGTCATATCTTCGTGATAATACACTATCAATAGACTTGGGCGAATGCCTCTTTGCATCTTGCGCCATAGCCAGCGCAGCCCAGGGCCGCTTAAGCTGAAAGCGTGCAGCTCGCTTTTGGACTAGCCGCTTGGTTGTGGCTGACCCCCCTGGTGCTGGGCTTGGTCTGGTGGTGGTATCGCCGCCGACAGCCTCCCCTGCGGAGGGTGGCTGGACTTTGGCTCTGGCAGAAGGCCCTGCGCAAAGGGCAGGCCCGCCGACGCTTCGATCTGCGGCTTTTTTTGCTGCTGCTGGCCGCGCTATTGGGAACGCTGGCCCTGGCCGAGCCCCGGGTTCTACTGAACCGCCCGGGAGCCTTAGTGGTAGTGCTGGACACCTCGGCCTCAATGGCCGCCACCGACGTAAACCCCAGCCGGCTGGAACAGGCCAAAGTCATGGCCCGTGAGCACCTCAACGCCTCGCCCCAGGCCGTGCTGGTGGCGGCAGGGCCCACCCTCCAGACCTTCGGCCCAGCCCCGGGGCGGGCGCTGCTAGAGGCCCTCGAGGGCCTCCGACCTGCAGCCGGCGGGGCCGACCTGGCCGCCGCAGCCGCCAGAGGCCGGGCCCTTTTGCCAGGCGCACCGGTGCTGGTCATTGCCGACCAGCCCCCTCCGCCAAACAGCCAGGGCTACATCAACGTGGCAGGCCACGGCCCCAACGTGGGGATCACGGCCATAGGCCCAGGGTTTGTGGCGGTGGGCAACGCTGGGCCAGGGCTGTGGCGAGGCGAGGTTCAGGTCAATGGCGAGCGCTACTCTCTCGAGGTTCCCGCCCGCGGCTACAGCAGCTTGGAGGTACCTGCCGAGACCCTCAACGCCCAAATTCTGGGCCAAGATGCGCTGGCCTTAGACAACCAGGCCCGCTTTACCCGGCGCGCGGTGCGGGTGGAGGTGGCTAGGCCCTGGCCCGCCCTCGAGCGCCTGCTGGCCCTGCTGGGTGCCCGGCGGGGCAGCCCCGCCGAGATCGCCTTCGCCTCTGGCCCGCCCCGCAGCGAACCCCACTTGTTCACGGTCTTCTTCGCTGAAGAGGCCACCGGCTCGGCACTGGTCTTCGACCTGGAGCGCACCCTCCCCTACCTGCGCGGGATCGAACTGGTGGGCTACCGCCTGCCCATCCCCCCTCCACCCCAGGCCCCCAACTGGCGCCCCCTGGCTACCGACCAAGACGGCCAAGCCCTAGCCTGGTACCACCCCAACGGCCTCTACCTGCCCCCGCCGCAAAGCCTGCAAGACCTGCCGGCTTTTCCCGTGCTTATGTTCAATCTGGTAGCCCCCAAAGGCGAGGTCTATAACGGCCTGCTCAGCCCCGAGGAAACCCTACTGCCTCGCCCCCATCCCGACCAGCCCCTTCCCCCCAGCCTCACCCTGGCCCTGGCCCCTTGGCTGGCCCTGCTGGCGGCCTTTCTGCTGGCCTTGGAGTTTTACTTCTTCCAGTACCGCCCAGCCCGCGCCCGCCTGGAGACCGGATTGGCTTCTTAGGCCCCGCGGGATATGCTCGGAGCATGAACCGCGTATTGCTGGGTGTGCGAGGAATGGAACGCCCCGAACAGATCGAGAAGGTCAGCAAGGCTTTGCGCCAGCTCGAGGGGGTTGTGCAGGTGCGGCCTGCTGAAGTGGGCCAGCTCGAGGTGGAGTACGACCCTCACCGGCTCACTGTAATGGATCTGATCCGCGTGGTGCGGGAACAGGGCTTTCTGGCCGGGATGCTCTAATACCATAACAAAGCCATCGTAGAGGTCTCGCTTGGCCACTCAACGGTGCGGGTCAACCACTGAACCCGGACAAACACATGTGAGACTCTAAGCTGG